>JACMLN010000023.1 GCA_014379585.1 Gloeobacterales cyanobacterium ES-bin-313
ATGACTGCCCTGGCCTTCAAAAGCTGTCAGATTCTCCCAGCAAAGCCATACCAAGAGCAAGTAATTGCGGTGCACTTTGATCGCAATCGGCATCGGCAGAGTGTAGCAGACGGGATTTTGGGGTGTTTGATCAGCAGGATTTGGGCTGATCGCTTTCAGCTTTGGTGGAATGGCCACTATTCCCCACTTTGGCCGGAGCTTGGGCGCTATCCAGGCATCGCTTGGCCTGCTATGCGGTAGCGACGGGCTTATCGGTGGGCTGATCCGTGGCCACAACTCTGGGATCAGCACTGAACTCTTGCTTTGGTTTTCGTCGATCTGCCATTGCGTCATAACCTCATATAGCGGGACTGTAAACCTACTCTGCATACAATTATTTATCATGATATCTAGGGGATTTTCTTCCTTAGCAGGAGAACTTTCTAGTCAAAGCCTCAGTCTTCGTCTAGGTAAGACTCGATGTCCATACGCTCATGAAGAACCCGGATAATTTCTAAACCTTCTGGAGACTGGCGATAAAAGATCAAATGCCGTCCAACATGATATTTGCGATATCCCTCACGAATATCGTCACAAGCCTTCCCAAGCTGTGGAGTTTTTACCAATTGATGAAAAGCCTCATCCAATTTGGCAAGATAGCGGTTCCGCTGATCAACACCCCAGGTTGCTTTGGTATATCGGCCAATGGAGAGCAAATCTTGCTTTGCAAGAGCACTAAGACGAAAAATTGACATTAGCTGCCGGGTTCATGATCGAGTTCTTCCAGTAAGCCATTCAAAGAATAGTCACTGAAACCACTTTCCTCACCGTCTTGCAGCGCACGCCGTAAAGCAACAAGCTTCAACTCATGTTCTTCAAGCAATCGCAGTCCCGCACGGATAGCTTCGCTAGTCGATGCAAAGCGACCCACATCAATTTGGCGAGCAATAAATGTCTCGAAATGTTCGCCCAAGGTCACACTTGTATTCTTTTGCATGTCCTGCACCCAAATATATTACCAATATATATTATTTATTGGTATTGAGCGCCAACAGCGTAAAAGCAAACACATACGCTTTAGTGGCAATCGGCATCGACAAGAGTCGGATTAGCCCGTTTTGGGCGCTGGGATCCGTAAGCATCCAGTTGATTGGGGTCAATCCTGGAAGAAGGATCGTTTCTGCCCATGTTGGCCAGGGAATCGGTGGCCTTTGGTCAAGTCCTGGCCTCCCTTGGGGCAGCGGCGGGCTAATCGGTGGGTTGATCTGTGGCCGAAACTGTGGGATCAGCACTGATCGGTTCTCTGATTTCTCGTCGATCTTCCATTGCGGCATAACCTCATATACACCGTCCGTAAGCCCCCTTTCAATACTTTTCCTTTCTTTCCTTTCTAGGGGATTTTCTTCGCTAGTAGGAGGGACTTTTAGCCGATCAAAAGAGGATTCTTCCTCTTCTTGATGAGCAGGGGCAGCGGCAAGGTCTACGGGATGCCACAGTTCTCGGTTTCGGTAGTAGGTGCCATGACTCCCTCCTACAAGTTTCTGGAGAGCGAACAATCGCGCTTCTACACCAATGGGCAAACTGCCTGATTCCATCAGTTTTGCCATCGCTCTTTAGGATCCGGCTTCGAGCACTTTCAACTCAGGAGAACCGAGTGATTTTGACATCTTGGCAGAAAAAATAAACAGATTCTCTCTCAAATTCACTAACTTCGTAATTAACTCTATCCCACTGCCTGTCTCTAATATCTTTTATCTGCAAATAAAGTAACTGATTAATGCCACCTCCAAGCTCTTTTACTGAAAAATTGGAAACACATCCAAAATCCATACGAATTGTATCCGAACTTTCTATATCGTCTTTAGCCAAGACTAACTTAAGATTGTAAATTTTGGCCTCAAAGTCAATGTTGAATTCCATTTTTGAAATTATTTTGTATTGATGATACTCGCTATTAATAAACACGATTTCGAACCTCACAAACTTATGGCTAATTAAAGACGACTGACCCCACGATCTGAACGTACTGGTCGGACTACACCTGGAAGACAAGCTTCACGCCACCTCTGCACCGATGCATACTCCTTGCACTGATGCCAAGCGACTCGGACACTTCCCTCAAACGTTGACGGTAGGACGCTCCATCAGGCGATGCTAGTAAAAAGGCGATGCCCTCTACGCGACGGCGATCTGACTCACCCATCTTGACTGGCATCTCGACAAATTCCGGGGGAGTACTATCCAGGGGAGGCTCTGAGGACATCAACGCACCAGGGTTTCGGTGCATTCACTCTACGGCATCTTCTCCATCCCAGCACATACCGTTTCGACCCTGGAAACTGGTCATTTATTGCGCTATGAAATTCACTAATTACGGCTACTTATTGCGCTACAGACAAACATTAAGTACCACAACTAGCAAAAATCGCTCAAACCCCTCAGCATTGAGCACTCTAAACTCTTCCACCCCAGGTCATCTATTTCGCTATCGCGGCCATCTTTTTCGCTATCTGACAGTAGGGTTTTAAGGGAGAGTAAGTGTGTATGGATTATGGCTGGGAATCAGCGGGGATCGATAAGGTAGTGTACAGGGAATATGGGGATCAATCGAAATATCCTATAGATGGGCATGGATCAGAAGTAAAGAATGGGCATACATAGGAGAAACTTATAAGAGCTGAGAGTGCTGACTTAGTTGCAGTTTGGTAGATTGCTATGTAGGCTGACTATTCAGCTATTCGACTATTTAGACATACACAGATTGCTGAATTACTGTACATAGAATAATATTTCTATGTATACAGAGAAAGAGGGGTAGAGAGATGGGACGGAGAGTGCGTAGACAAGATGTCAAGGCAGTTCAAGTGAAGCGGCAGGCTTGTGCAAGAGTCTCGGCTGAGTGGAAGCATCGGCTTGTAGTGCTTGATGATCCAATTCTCTCAGCGCTGCTGAGAGAATTGCCTTAGACCTACTGGCCTCTACACTGATTTTTAGATTTTGTTAGAATATTTCTAGGAATTAGAGGAAAAAACAGATGGGACGCAGGAAGTCGAATCAAGAGCGCAAGATCGTCTCCGCCTATGCAGAGCTACAGCTTGCTCAGAGCGTTGCTTCCATTGCGCAACAAGAAGATCGTTCAGTTGCTCAGGTGGCTGAAGAAGCCTTGAAGCTTTATATCCGACTCCCAGCGGCTACCCGCGACATCCTGAGGAAGTTCAACCAGGACACAGAGAATGAGGCCACCATCACTCCAGCCGTGAATGCCTTACACAGAACACTTCTGGCTATCCGTTTTGAGCAATCTGCTAAAGCATTAGCCGATTCGATGACCCTTCCTGAAGGAGTTGACCTCGACGACGAGGAAGCTGTACTTGACTGGGCAACTGAGGTGAGCCGTTGACAGTACGCGTGGTACTCGATCTCAATGTCTTTGTCGCTTATGCTCTGGGGATTGCAGCAAAGCGCACGACTAGTGCCTCTAGCTACCTTGTCGATAGTGTAGGGCAAGGGGTTTGTCCACTTGGGTCACTGCAACTGGTGATCTCTTGGGGAATGCTTAATCGGCTCCAGAGTGTCCTGATAAGAAAACTTGGGGCAAGCGAAGAGCGCGCAATGGACTTCTGCTCGCTGATTGCCAAAATTGCCGAGGCTGGAGCTTTTGCTGAGTCACCTACCCTGACGCTTGGTGGGGCTGGCGTGATTGCTCTCAAAGACGAAGAAGATGCCCATGTCCTTGAAACGGCCATTGCCGGAAATGCTTCGCTCTTGGTGACACGCAATTTCAAGGACTTCCTTGAACAGATGCAAGTGATCAAAAGGGGCGAAATTGGTCAGATAAACGCATCGGGTCAGCAGATCATCGTGGCTCAGCCAAACATTGCGGCGCAATGGTTCCGTGAAGGCAAAATCTCGCTTTAGAGCAACTGACCATTGGCACCTCCTCTCTCGAAGCATTCCGCTTGAACCTTCCCGCACAGAACTAAGCCAGATAGGATTCGGCGGTGTCTTGGGTAGCAGGAATCAGCTGCACATAGAGCAATCTCAGAAGAATGATCATTTCTCCCCATCTTGGCCAGGGTTTCGCCCATGTTTTAGGGTTTATTCAAGCCTCGCTCTACCATATAAGTAGGTAATCCTCATAATCCTGAACCTCCATTCCCTGAGATCCTCTCAGGAAGAGGCTTTCTCCAGAATGATCTTCGGTTTATTCAAGGTCACCTACTTAGAGCTAGACAGGTATCTTTAAGGGAAACTTGATTATGTCTGCTTTGCGTGAAGGCATAGAGGCTTTTGAAGAAGGAAGTTTTAGTGCCGCTCTGGTTCTTCTAGAGCCTTTTGCCTTACAAGGCAATGCTCAAGCCCAATGTCTTCTTGGAAATATCTACCACTTAAATCTAGGTGGGCTAGGCGATCCATCTAAGGCATTATTTTGGTATTTGAGTGCTTCTCAGCAAGGTTACAGCGTTGCAACAAATAATTTGGCAGGTCTCTATTTATCTGGTGAATGTGGAGTCGAAAAGGATGCCAACAGATCTAAAGAACTGTACCTTAAAGCACGCGAGCAGGGATTTATACATGCCTAACACTTCCCCGGACGTATGACGGTTGGCTGGAGTTTGAGCGAAGTGATCCGCAAGCATCGAGCTGATCGGAGTCAGTTTTGGCGGAATGATCGCTTTTGCCCAGGTTGGCCAGGGAATCAGTGGCCTCCGGTCAAGTCTTGGCTTCCCTTGGGGCAGCGACGGGATTATCAGTGGGCTGATCTGTGGCCTAAACTGTG
>JACMLN010000163.1 GCA_014379585.1 Gloeobacterales cyanobacterium ES-bin-313
CGAGGTAGGTTGTTGCGCCAATAGGCACTCTGCTCCGCTATTGCGTGAGTGTCTCCTTCGAGGTGTTTTTTTGGACATCCTCCCCAGCAGATGGGTAGGAAGGAGCACTGCGAGCAGCTTGGAAGACAGGTTGGGTCGAATTGCTCCCACCAAACGCTGTCCCCTACTTCGACTTCAGCATCGCTCAGTGAACCAACTGCGCGTTGAGGTTCAGAAACCTGCAAACCACAGCGATAATGCTGCTTATCAGCACCGATAACGACTGAAGCGGTAGCCAAGGCTGCACAAACCGAAGTTTTGGGATAAGGAAAACCATCGGGTACCTCTGATTCTTCGATCAGTGTGCGACCATCAACTTCTCGTCGTACTGCATCTCGAATAGCATCGTACTCATCAAGGCTCAGCTCTTGACGCCGCATGAAGGAGGAGCGCTCAGAATAGGAAGCTAGGCGGGCGGGTTGGATGACGGCTGGAAAAGCGCGACCGAACCAGCCTCGCTCATGAGCGAAGTGAACAAAGGGCAAAACGTCCTCTTGGTTCGCCTTATCGATATTGATCCGCACGTCTACACGCGCATGATCAAGGAGGCGATCCACTAGAGCGACTGCCCGATCGAACGATGAGGCTCCAGTTTCTGGTAGGTAATCACGTCGATAGCGCCGTCGCTGGTCATGATGAGTGCGCAGTCCATCGAAGGAGATCTGCACTTGCCGGATTTTGTGGCGTTTCACAAAAACTCCAACCTCGTCGGGCCACTGCGTACCGTTAGAGATCACAGATGCAGCATAAGCGATGTCATTTTGAAGGCACATCGCCTGCAAAGCAGTAGAGGCCGCTTCCATAAATTCCAAATTCATCAACGGCTCGCCACCGTACCAATCGATATGGAGAGAGCGCTTGCCAGCAGCAATCAATCTTTCGCGGGCGAGAGCCACGATAGACTCCACATCGCGCACCTCCAAATGATTCTTTGAACGCTCTTCATAGCAGTAGTAGCAGCCGAGGTTGCAGTCTAGGGTCGTTGTCAAGGTCAACACCATGGGCGTACCTGCACGTCCTTGCCAGTAGCGTTCACGGATTTCTGCCAATTCGTCGCGTTCAGCAGCGATCAAAAAGCCGCCTGCACCTAATTGTGCGAAAGTCTCTGTGGGCAGAGTTTCCCCTAGCATGACTGTACCTGGAACGCATAGCAATTCTGCTAAGGCCATTGCGTCGCGTGCAGCAAGGTGAAGCACAGCGCCAGTATTGGAGTTGTACAACAGAACTGCACCATCTGTACAAGGAATGTTGAGGTTATAAGCGGAGGTCAAAGACACAGAGGGGTCTGACATATCCTCTCCTAAGCTTGTGGATTGATCACTTCCTGACCAATTTCGAAAATGGCAAGGCAAGTACCCGAACCACCACACAACCGACCACCAATCGCTTTAGACAAGGCAAGTTTAGGATCTACAACCGATACGCTAACAACTTCGAAGCGCATACCCGGTTTGAGGGTAACAGAGGGTTCTAGGTCTTCGCTGACTATAAGTTTCATCGGGTGCAACTTGATAGGTTCGCTCATTTCACTCATGGCAAATTCCTCCTGAAAATCAAAACGGCTCAACAAGTACAGATAAGCAGAGGGGGGATCGCAGTCTGGCTACTATGCTCTGACCAATACTTCTCTTTAGTTTTCGTTTGCGCATTTTATGCAGGTGAGTTTGAAAACCAAAATATCAACTTCTAGACTCCAATTATCCGAGGTAAAGCAATGAGTCAAGTATTGGTTTTTCTTCGTAAAAGGGAATCATAAAACAGAATTCAACCTTGACCATTGTTGCTCAGTCTAGATGTCAAAGATTCAACGAGGTATGTATGAGTGAAAATGCGAAAAATCAACTTCAAGAGTTACTCCAAAGTCTTGGCTGCGATAAAAATTGTGCTGATTTTCAGCCTTTACCTCCTGCGCCTCCATACCTACATGGTTCTACGGTTACAGTGACATTTCCAGATGGTCGTTCTGTTCAGGGAACTGGTAGAGGTAATGGAAAATCTGATGCTGAAATTGCAGCATCGCAGGCTGCTCTAGAGCAGATGCATATCGATCATGCAGATTTGTTCATGGACTGGAATGAGGTGAGTGTTAAAGCGCAACTCGGCGATGCACTCATCAAGTTAGGTGTATACCTTTCAAAAGAGTTCATGACCGCAGAAGACAAATCCAAACGTCTCCAAACCTTAGAATCTGACAAGCATCTGGCAAAAATATTTGACCAGTGGAAAGATAATCGTGATCCAGACTTAACCATTTGGGAACCTTATTTAGGCGAAAAGCGAAAGGCTACTTTAGTGGAAGCCCTGCTTTGGCGACGTTTCGGGACGCAAGTTATCAGTGTCACTGCCCCACAACAGCTACAGTCCCTCTTGGAAAGTCTCGTTTTGCCCCCTGACTAATGGGAAATTGATACTTTGAGTGAGCTGGCATTTTGATTTGCCTGATTTCTTCCTACTTAGCGGATCAAAAAGTCGATCAACTCTCTGGCTGTAATCACGTAGACTCCATCTACTTTTCGGTTTCGAAAGTTGATGGTCGCCCTGGTGAAACAGAGGACTGGTTCTACCCACCGCACCCGCAGATAGTCTTTGGCGACCTTGGCCTGCTTCTTGGATTTGGCGAGAAAGTCGCCGTCGAAGCGCAGTGTTTTTGCACCCAGCCTTCGGTAAAGTCCCTGATTGTCCACCAAAACTTCTCCAGAGTGACTTTTGGTGTCGATTGCCCAGGCGCGTCCATCGGGAGCAAGGACTACTGCATCAATGTCACCCACTGAACGATCCCGCACGTTGTACTCAACTTTCCAAGAACGGGGAAGGCGTGAAAGGATCTTACCAACGTGTTCTTCAGCGGCAGCCCCTTGATCCGCACGGTTCGCCTTCTGCCATTCAGCTAATCCCAGCAAGATCAGGGGTAACGCAAAGGCTGCTAGCCAGTAGGGGACTCTTAGGTGCAATAAGACATTTGCCTCAACCACTCCCGCTGCAATCACAACCGCTAGTCCAAAATGCTGCCATGCTCTGGCTCTTCTGCGAAGCGCAAGGCTACGAATATTGCGACCAGCGCTGCTCATAATACGCCCTCAAAGCAAAAGGTGATTTTTGGGAGTTAGCCGGACACTTTAATCGTAAGGGTAGAAACGTCCCTCACGTTGGAGGGTCAATTCTTGATAGACGAGAGTTGGTATGTGATCTGGAAGGGAAAAGTTTCCGTCCTTACTACGGTGGATTTCAGCACTCGTGTGCCAACCATTATCAGGCGTGAACAATCCCACACTAATTATTTCTCTGCGGTGTGCTTGAGCCTTAATACGCTCATACTCCTCATCTGTAACTTGGAGATCATCCGGTATCTCCCAACTCCAAGCTTCACAGTAAAGCAACACTTTTTGCGCACTCAATTTGCGCACCCACTCATGAACCACTTGCATACCTGAATCTTTGGTCTCTTCGTTGCTAGCATCAATGGTCAAACCGAATAGCTGTCCGCGCTCATACAGCTCTTCATCTGCGAAACCATCATTTCCCGCCTCAATGATGAATGTTGGGTCGATTGAACCCTGCTGAATGTGTTGAGATCGACACTGTTCGTATGCACGCTCAGCGAACTGGACTACCATGCTGTCCGGGATCAAAGCTATCTCTCTGTTAGAGTTGTTTTACACATCTTCCACTTCTACCATTTTTCATGCTCAGTAATCTATTCCTCTACAACTTACTTCTCCATGCCAGTCATTGCCGTCCACTACCGCTACTTTGACCGCAAAACCCCATGGGGCTAACTGCGTGTCGCAATCACTCTGGCGAAGGCGAAGCCGTGGTTCGTGTTCATCAAGGCGATTTCGATCCAGACTTGGCTGAACACAGGGCTTACTTGGAGCATCATCTTGCTCAAGCTGTGGTCAAAGAATACCCCGAACATCAAGAGCACGGACTTACAGTCATCGTTGTCAATACATCGACTCTCGAAGAACTGAGAAGTGATCTACTTTGACGCACATTCTTGTTTTGCTAGTGATGGGCGTTTCCGGCTCAGGTAAGTCCACGGTTGCCGAGGCACTTGCACATAAATTGGGTTGCACATACGCTGATGCGGATAATTTTCACTCAGAAGCCAATCGGCTCAAGATGAAACAGGGTATCCCCCTGACTGACGCGGATCGTGCTCCTTGGTTAGATACCCTACAGCAACAAATTGATACTTGGCTTGCCCATGGACAACAAGCAATCCTCGCCTGCTCTGCGCTCAAAGCAGCCTACAGAGAACTGTTGA
>JACMLN010000164.1 GCA_014379585.1 Gloeobacterales cyanobacterium ES-bin-313
CGACCTTAACGCATCCCGCCGATGGTGAAGCCGCCATCGACGAGCAGGCTTTGCCCGGTAATGAAGCGCGCCTCGTCCGTGCACAGCCACACCGCGACATCGCCAACGTCGTCCGGCTCGCCAAGCCGCTTCAGTGCCGCGTGCGCCCCGAAGGGTGCCAACGCCTCTTCTCCACCGCCCATCGACATCGGCGTTTTGATCACGCCGGGGTTCACGTTGTTGATCCGGATGCCGTCGCCGCCGACTTCGAGCGCCACGGCGCGAATCATGGCGTCGAGCGCACCCTTGCTGGCCGAGTAGGCAGACGTGCCGACCGACGCCCCCCTGGCCAGGAACGAGGAGGTGTTGACGATCGCACCGCCGGACCCCTGAGTCCGCATGGCCTCGACCTCGTGCTTCACCAGCAGCCAGACACCGCGAAGATTGATGGCGATGGTCTGGTCGAAGTCGTCAACGGTGAGTTCGGTGATGGGCTTCATCGCGCCGGTCACGCCCGCGTTGTTGAACGCGGCGTCCAACCGCCCGAAGCGCTCTACCGTGCCCCTGACGAGAGCCTCGACCGCGTCCGCGTCCGACACATCGGTCGGTATCGCGGCAGCATGGCCGTTATTTGCGACAATCGCATCGACGACAGCCTGTAGCTCGGCCTCGCGCCTTCCAGCCAACATCACCGCCGCTCCCTCGCGTGCAAAGGCCAGGGCCGCAGCACGTCCGATGCCAGTCCCAGCACCGGTGATGAGCGCCACCTTGCCCTGCAAGCGGCCCAGCCGCAAACTCGGCAGAGGGCAAGTAGTCGAGCGAACTGTGCGGGCGTTCCCGGTTGTAATCAACTCGCTAACCCTCAATCTTGTTTATCGCCTCGGGTAAGCTCATTCCCGCCAGCTGCTGGAACGTCAATGCCAAGGCTGGCAGCCACCCGCCGCGCCGTCTTCTCTCGCTGCGCCGTAATGCCCCGCACCGATTGCCGTGCCTGCTCCAGTATCACGGCCGGGGCGGTCTCGGGCGTGCCGCTGTTGAAGGGCGGTTCCGGCGCGTACACCATGTGCAGCTGGATAGCCTGCGCGGCCTCGTCGCCACGCAGCTCGGCCGCGAGACGCAGGGCGCCGTCGATGCCGGCCGTGACCCCAGCGGCAAAGACCCAGTTTCCGTCCACGACTACTCTCTCGTTCACAGGGATTGCGCCGAAGAATGGCAACAGGTGAAACGAAGCCCAGTGCGTCGTCGCCCGGCGTCCCCTGAGCAGGCCGGCTGCGCCGCAGAGCAAGGCGCCCGTGCAAACGGAGAAGATACTGCGCGCGCCTGCCGCCTGCTGCCGTATCCAGCCGAGCACCTCGTCGTCCTCCATCAGAGCCTCCTGACCGAAGCCGCCCGGCACATGCAGCACATCGAGTTGAGGCGCGTCGGCCAGGGTCGCATCCGGCGTCAGCCGCAAGCCCTTGAGGTCGCGAACCGGTTCAGCCGTCTTGGCGTAGATTCTGTAGGTGGAGTTCGGGATGCGCGACAGCACCTCGAACGGTCCGGTGAGGTCGATTTGATCCAGTCCCTCGAACAGCAGGGAGCCGATTTGCAGGTGTGTATCTTGCGGGATCATGGGCATCTCCGAGGCAAACGTGAGGACAGACAAGATGACTCTACACGGGCTCGATCTGGCGCAGGCCGGAAGAACTTCAATTTGGTGTCATGACGATGACAACCGGATTTTCCCGTCCCCTCGGTCCAGCACCAGGGTTATGACCACAGGCACTGTCAAGTTAAAGGGAATGGCCACCGAAAGGGCTCACCATTAACGTAACGCCCACGAGCGCTACGTTGGCGACAGCACCCTCAATCTAGGTGAGGAACTCGCCGAAAAGTTGCTCCAAAAGGACCATCGCGATTCATCGGCACCACGTAGAAGGAGGTGTTTGTGAGCGTGCCGGAGACGGCCTAGTCGAACTTCAAGCGCCATAGGGCACATGCGCATAATTGGCCCGGGTGAACTCGCGATTGGCGACGGCGACGAGGCAGAGTAGCGACCCTGTCGCCCAGTTGAGCCGCGAGCCCGATGAAGGGCTCATCGGGCAGCTTGGACCGCGTCGTCAGGAGCGATCCGCCTGTGCTATAAACAGACGCAACGTTGACGTAGGCCATGAGGAAGATTTTGAAGCTGATCGGACTCCTTGGCGGCACGAGCTGGCCTTCCACGACATTGCCCTACCGGATGTTGAATGAGGAGGTGCAACGGAGATTGGGCGGACATCACTCCGCAAGGATCATTCTTTACAGCATCGACTATCAGGAAATTAAAAGTCGGTATTATGATCGTTGGGCTGAAATACCTTCACTACTGAAGCGGGAAATCGATACGCTGCTATCGTTTGGTCCCGACTGTTGGATGATTGCCAACAACACGCTGCACAAAGCCTATGATGTCATTAAGGATGATGTCTCAGACATTCCCTTCTTTCACGCCGTTACCCTGACGCGTGACCATTTGGTCGATCAGCGGATTAGAACTGCTCTGCTTCTGGGCACCAGGTTCACGATGGAGGACGGTTTCTTCGACGGCCCTCTCACATCGGCAGGCATTGAAGTTGTCATTCCCGAGAAGGGCGAGCGCGACCACATCCAAGAGATGCAATCTCGGCTTTCCAGGGGAGAGATGAACCCATCATTTCGCTCAGACTTCGCAGCCATACTCGGCCGATATGAACAGGCTGGCTGCGAGGCCGTCGTAACCGCCTGTACCGAAATACCTCTGGTTGTGGATCAGCGCTCGACAACCATGATCGTGGTTGATCCGCTGGTTCTTCAATGCAACGCCTGCGTAGACTTCGCTTTAGGGGTAAAATGAGCGAAGCTGCGACGAAGTGCCAAACTTTATCCTTCGTTACAAAGCCGAGAATCTAGCCACGCAGAACTAGCATTTCAGGCATTTCTGTAGTTACCTTTGCCATTCTTGTCGCAAATACTACTCGTAAGGCTCTCGATTAACTAGTTGCGAAAAGTATTGAAGAAATTAAGTATAGTATTTATATAAACGCCCATGATCACCAAATTACGTTAGCGCTTTCTCAGAATTGTTAAGAAACCTAAAGTTTGGCACTTCATCACAGCGTCGCTCATTTTACCCCTGGTTAGGCATCATGAAAGTAAAAAACATTTACTTACCTCTTTCGCATGCCGTATCAATTCGGTTTTAATATAAAGGTAATTATTTTTCTTCGCGTGATGGAGGATTGAGATGCAAGCTTTGAACTTTAGAGATGTAGTAACGCGCTCGGCTTTAGCGGCTCTTGCAGCTGGTGCAATATTTATCCCTGTGCAAAGAGCATTTGCCGAACCATCGCCAAATCCATCGCAGGATACGAGGCGGTCCGAGTCTCCGTCATGCATGTTCCAGAACGAGTCGGTCGAAAGGTCAATCGGCTACTGCCAGGCGGTTCGAGTTGGAAATTTGCTGTACATCTCTGGGGTTCCGGGTCGCGGTCCGATGAAAAATGCGGTTCCTCGGGTATATGGTGCACTCAAAGCCATCTTGGCAGCTAACGGACTCACCTTCCAGAATGTTGTTAAAGAGAATCTGTACGCGACCGATCTAGATGCAATGATCAAGGCTAACAATCTTCGCAAGCCGTTCTATGGAACTTGGATACCTGCCGCCACTTGGGTTCAGGTGCAGCGACTTTTCCGCTCAGAGTTTGTATTGGAGGTTGAACTTGTCGCACAGTATCCAAACTAGCAACGACCGCGCGCCAACTCCTAACCCCTCGCTCAAGCGGAGCGCCAACGGCAGACTTCAAAGGTTGTAGAATAACGAATAGGGAAGAGTAATGAACTGGTTTAAAGTTGCGAAATTTATCAATCGAATAGCGAACTAAGAAGAGTAACGAATTGGTTTCAAGTGGCTGAACAGATCAATTGAATAGCGAATTTGGGGCTGATCTAGATGAGTAGAATCGCTCAAGGTTGGGTTCATGTTAGAAATGTCAAACCTTCTGGTATGAGAACACGTAAAGAATTCTCCGCTATCTCGCGTTGCTCTTGGAGCTTAACAGACCAGTTGATCACTTTATGGGGTAAAATGAGCGAAGCTGCATCGAAGTGACAACTGTTACAAAAGTATACAGGGTTGAGAATCTAGTCACGCAAACTCGGAACTCTAGCCGTTATTGTAGTCGCTCTAATCAAATAATTCTCATGCCGCTGAGGTTTGCTGCTTGGGCATATAGATACAGTGAATCACGAAATTTCTAAGTAAAGTATTTGTATAAATGGCTGCGAGCTGGCTTCCGTGTTGATATTTTCTTAAAAATATTACGGGTTGTAACAGTTGTCACTTCGATGCAGCTTCGCTCACTTTACCCCAACATGGAAAGCTTTGATGTGATTTCCACCTACTCCCGCGCCCAAGCTATCGACGATGGGGTTCTCATCGACCTCATGCAGGATACTGAAACTGCCAAATTATGCAGGGAGCACTACAAGTTCCCCATTGCCTGTACTGCTGGTGTTTGGGAATTGATTCAACAGACCATCAGTAAACCAAAGCACGGTAACGACCTCCTCGGTGTACTGCATGACATTCTCTGGATGAGTAGACGCAATAAAAAAGCTGTGTCCAACGATGGCTGTACTTGGCTATTTCAAGTCATCATCACGGGCACTGGACAGAAAAGATTGCATACCTTGAAGTTGGTCTTTGAGCAAGGCGATGACGAGGAACCAGTTTTGACATTGATGGTCAGTGAGGAGGATTAGAAAATGGGACTGGGGAGTCTTGTCGCCTCCCCAGTCCTGCGTTCATCGGTGGCCTAGGACGGTGGTAAGGGCATGTCACCAAGCATTTTCAGCAACCACACAACCCATGCCAGCCCCTTGACCAAAAACGGCCACAGAATGGGCATTGCCACTATCAATGCTGCAATCGCTCCTACTGCCATCCAAAATGTCTGCGAATTGTTGCCAGAGAACATAAATTACCTTTTATTAGAGTTGTTTGCTTTCCTAAGTGCTGATTCGCAAAGCCCCACCTAGCGCCCAGGAAGCTTGCCCAGAAGTGATCTCAGCCTCATACACCCACAATGTATCCTTTTGCGCTGAAAGACCCTTGGCGACTGACTTCCGTAGTTTTCAGTGTCAGCTTTTTGAATTAGTTCTAGAAAAGAAAGGGCTAAGTTTTTTCAGGTTAGTTTTTTAACTTACCCTGAAGTTTTGTCGCCTCCACAACTTTAACAGCACCCCCTGCACTTGTCAAACTCTTCAGGGTAAATTTTTCTGTTGCTCTGAATCTGTTAAGGGTAGAGGTGCTAAAATGATTCTAGAATCGAGGTAGATATTTATGACTGACGCTTCATTGCTTTCACGTCTCAAGCAGTTACGGGAGTCACACGCTCAAGGATTGACTCAAGCACAGTTAGCCCTAAGGCTTGGAGTTACAGAGGATACTGTGGCGAATTGGGAATCTGGACGCACAGGTGTAGAGTGGTTTCGCCGAGTTGCCAAATTATGCGATGTGCTGGAATGCTCTCCTAGCGACCTTTTCTCTGAGATAACCCCCACCAACTCGTCTCATTGCATCGTAATTGCCGTTGCTGGTGGATCTGCGGCGGGAAAGACTACTCTGTGCGAGGCTCTGCGCGACTATTTGGGCGACAAGGTAACTTACATAGAGCACGACTGGTATTACAAAGACAGCTCTCAGATAAAAGATAAAAACTGGGATCAACCCGATGCTTTGCGTAACGACGACTTGCTCAAGCACCTCCGCCTACTTCTTGCCAATCAAGATGCAGAACTGCCTGGTTACGACATGACTAACCATCGCTCTTCAGAAGAGACAAAGACAGCAACGCTGAAGCCTGTGATTCTCCTTGATGGTCTATTGACACTCGCCATACCGAAGTTGCGGCCACTTATCGATTTTGGGATTTTTGTCGAGGCAGAAGGCAGTATTCGCCTTGCCAGAAGACTGCGTAGAGATACTGAGAAGCGCAATCGCGAGTGGCATGACGTGCTTGAGCAATTTGATGGAACAGTCAATCAGATGCACGAACTATACGTAGAACCCTCTAAGAAATATGCAAACATGGTCATCTCAGGTGAGAAGTTGAAAGAAAATCTTGATCGGGAGGTGCAAAATATCGTTCAAAAGTTGCGTTCGCGCTTTCCCAATATTGATCTGCCCTGATGCAAGAAGCTACCGACAGCTAACATACAAGATTTGCGGCACCGTTGGGTCACTTGGTAGGGATGGACGGGATCACCCATCCTCTACCTACTCACCCTCCCTAGAAGTTCCCCCCTCCTGCAATGCAGGACGACGGGCGGGCAGAACGTCCCGCGTTGGGGTCGTAGAACGGAAGCTGCAGCCAGGGATCACATTGTCTTTCAACTATCAATTTAAATCGCCAAAACCTAAGGTGAGAGAGGGTTACAGCACTTTGCCCTTGAGATATAGAATTATACCCTTCGCAATAATTTCTTAAGAATTTTATGATTTTTGTAAGATTGTGTTTCCATTCTCAAAATATGGGAAGAAGCTGAAATGCTTGCCAGGAAAGGCTTTTGCAAAACGGACACGATAGCAGTAATACTATGTGATCCCAGGCTGCAGCTTCCGTTCCACTACCCCTCTTTCCAAATGCCAGCGACGAAGAGTTATTCAGTTGTACAAGTCCATTAGCTTCGCAACCCTTGGGAATAGTCATCCAGTGTCCTAGATTGGCATCCCAGAGGATAGAAGTGCTTGAGATTTCGCCATGTCGAGATGGGCTGATCATCTAACACAATATTCGGTTTCGGCAAGAACCCAGTGAAACATTCAGCGATTCCCAATTCCTCGGCACTTTTTTTTGCATATTCACTTCCACCCGAACTCCAGCAGTACAGCACTGCACCCCCAGCTTTGAGTTTGCGGATATGCTCTACAACTCCTGCCATCGGTATCCTGGTGGTGCCAACACTACGAACAAGCGTGTCGTCCACATCGACGTAGATATAAAGAGGTGTAGTGCCAGAAGACATCGTAGAGGGAAGCCCGATAGGAACTCGCTTCCCTAGTGAACTACACATTCTGGTACAAATGCTCAAGAGTACGGCGATTGTACCGATCTTCCAATGCAGCCAGTTTCAAGGATTCCTTCTGGCTCAGGCGTTCAAGCATCGCTCCGCAGCGCGGTCATCCCTATAACAGGCAGTATGTCGAGGCTCAGATATCGGCAGATTCGCCAAGTGTCACCCATGTTTGTAGCTCAAGGGCTTATAGGATGAGGGTTTTAGAACCCTAATGCGCGGCTCTTTGCGCCAGAGTGTGGGTCGTGGAGGTGGTGAGGGCTAACTTAAACCCACACCATCTTCGATCCACAGGCTGACGGAACCACCATCAGCGGGGAAGTTAGCCCAGCCGTAACTATCAGTCCATAGTCCTGCTGCCTGATCACCATATTGTCCATAGGCTGAGCGGACAACCAAAAAACCATTTTCGGTCCATTTGACTGTCGCCAAGTGGTAAAAGCGTTTGTTGAATCGTCCTGTATTCATCACAATAGACCGGACGGCTCCATAGGCAGTGTTGATAACAGCCGCCATTGCCCCTTTGGCCTCTGGTACAAAACCGAGGCGCACCCAACCTGCCACTTGGGCTTCGGCGTAATAACGTTCTTCTCCAAGGGCAAACTGCTTACGAACTTTCAGAAGCAAATCCAAGTATTCGCTTCCCGGATGCTGGGCTTTATGCTCGTACCAGTCAACAGAACCGTAATAGTCTGCGAAGAATAGACAGGGATAGCCTCCAGCTCGCAACAGAATGTAGGCATAGGCCAGAGGCTTAAACCACTCCTCGACGTGGGATTGAAAATCTCTGCCGTACTCATAGTCATGGTTTTCGACAAAAGTGACCGCAAGGGCAGGCTGTTCGGCCATCAGGGTGCCACTGCTAAGAGTGCGCAGATCAAAGTTATCTCCCTGACGACTAGCATTGCCAAAACGAAAACGCAACGGAAAATCAAATAGACACACTGTTTGGGGATAGTCACCCTGGGTAGTGACCCGCTCAAGATAGCTGTGCAATGGTTCGGTGTCGCCTGCAATATATTCACAGACAGCGAAGAGATTATTATTTACCTTTCCACGTACATGACCTACCCATTCTCGAGTGTAGTCAGCACTGATGTGTTTAACCGCGTCGAGGCGTACCCCATCGAGGTCGAGGGTCTGGCAGAGCCATTGCCCCCACTCCTTCATTTCCTCGCGCACATCAAAGCGATCGTAATCAATGTCGCAGCCTGTAAGGTAGTCGTAGTTCCCCTTTTCTAAGGAAACCCAATTACTAAATTGTTTAATGTTAGGGTTGTAGCCGAGTTCGTTGTAAAGAAATCGATAGATATACTTGTCCTGAGGGTCTTGAAACTCTTGACCATCCTGCCGGATTTCTTTGGCCGTATCGACACTGTCGAAGTGTTTGGCCGACCAGTGAAAGTCGGAATATTTGTCCGCTCGGTCGGAATAGTCAAATTTAGTGTAAGCAGAAACTTCAATCTGGCCACTCTCAAAACCCGGTGCCCAGCGTTCTTCGTTGCGGTTTTCTTTGTCGACACGTACCGCCTGCCAGAAGCCATCTGCATTGCCACCCATTTTGTGATTGAGAATGACATCGGCGTAGACAGCAATACGCTTTTGGCTACCGCTACCGTGGAGCGCTCCAATTGCTGCTAGTAGTTCGTCGCGGCTACCATACTTGGTGTCTGTATCGCCAGTTCCGGGTTCTGCAAACTCCCCCAAATCAAAATGATCGTAGACATCGTAGCCAACACTATTGCTGCGGTTGAAGGCCGCCTTAGTAGCGGGGGGCATCCAAATAGCATCAATGCCGATGGCCCGCAGATGGTCTGCCTCGTCTAACAAGAATGCATAGAGTTTTCGGCCACTGCTACTGGGAAATTCCATGCGCTTTAGGAACCAATGAAATCCCTGGAGCATAACACCATTGATAGCCATAAATACTCCTTTGTGATACTTTAACCAAAATTGATTCTTCCTATTCTGCAACAACTTGATGTGCTTACAACCAGATATTGACCCAACCGCAGCAAGTTTCTACAAGCTCTGCTACCAATCCAGGATATTGCAACCGTTTTAGACCATTGGGGTAATGGTTAAGGAATGAAGATGTGTAACATCCAGCCAAAAATATATAGGTGTGAGAGTCTAGAAGTATGCAGCAACAAATGCGAATGCGTTCTTGAGTTTACTTTCTGTTAGCGCTTGCAGAATGGTTCAAGTGCCACGACCGTCAGTAAGCTGGCAAGAAACCAGATCGACCGCTTCGATGGCAAAACAGTCACTTTACTTTGCCAATACTTCAAGTTGAAAAGTCTTGCAGACCTCATCGAGATTGATCCAAGCTTGCCCGACTACGGCGACGATTAGCCCGCCTTGCCCCAGTTATCTCACTTCACACGCAGAGTTTCACTACTGCTGAAACCCTGGAAAATGAATTCCCATGACTAGAACCAAGCATGATCAGTTTGCCAATAGTTGCTTTCTGGAATCCTTGAAACCGTTAGCATACCTAGCACTGAAGTCAAAGTCACAAGTGAGGGGCGTGGCCGATGCCAGTTTCCTGGATTAAGGCTCGGGAAGCACGAAAGCAAAGTTGACTATTGTACTTCTCAGGTAATAATGCTCTAAGGATTTCTCTGCCGATCACTGCCACAATCCAGACTGGCCAGCTTATCAAAAATGCGCCGCTCACTGTAGGGATTGCCCAAAATACTGGGAGAGATAAAATACAGCTAACTATCAGCGCCAGCATAAAAGCAACACTAGTTCCAACGTCAGCCAGCAATACTAGCCAGAAGACAATAGCAACAATAACTGTGGAAATCAGCCACGTACACCATTGGTCACCGCTACTAGAAGCGATTAGCAGGAAATTTATGGGAACAGCTGCAACACCTATCAAGGTAGCAACTACGTTCGCAGCTACACCGCTATATCTTCGTCCGATTCGCCAAACGGTTGCGGCTAGTAAACCACCGATCCAAACACCGTTCAGTAGTGGAAGCACGAAGCTCTGCCAGAAGGTGAGAATATCCAACGCTACAACCCACAGATGATAGACTCTTCCCAGTCTATGCCCACAATTCGCATCGACACTCCCATTAGCCTGCACCCTCATACTGAATCTCTCACGGCTGACTTAGGGGTGGTAATCTTGCCCCTCATCCATCTTCATTTTCTCCTCCCTAAAAGTTCCCCACTCCTGCAAAGCAGGACGACTGGCGGGCAGACCGTCCCGCGCTATCCTTCTCGATGGCATATCAATACGGCTTCCAGCGCAGTGCGCGGCTTCTTCTAAATATTCAAATTTGTGACTTACTCTCACTCTATTTTGGAAGAAATTTCAAGAATCAACTTCATCCGCGCCTGAAGGGGATTCAACTGCTCATATCCAAGCAATCGAAAGCCTTTACTTTCGTACTTCTCTAGGCTTCCCCGATAGTAGTGATCATCAAAGTTTAAACCAACTGCTGTCCGACTTGTAAGCACCACTGGAATCCGCTCAGTCCATTGAGGCGACAACTGCTCAACAATCCATGGGGCAAGCGAACCTGTTCCTTGTCCAGCCAGAACCAGGCCATCAAGTTCTATAAGGGCTGCCTCTGGCAAAAAGGGATCTACAGCCATCGTCCAAATCAAAACTTTGGGTGTTTGAGTTGGCAATTTAGCATCAAGGTGCCGATCTATGTGTGGCAAGCCTGAATAATAATACAGAGGTTTGCCACGACGCATCTGAGCAATTGGCCCAGGATGAGATTGAAACATCCCGATCAGCGTACTATCATGCTTCCGCACATATCGAGCAGGATGCACATTATCATTCAGTACAACCAAGACACCCAAATCCTTTGCTTCAGGCGATTCGATCACCCTCAGCGCATCTTTTAGGTTTGCAAGTCCATCACAACCTAAAACATCAGAAGGCTTCGCAGCACCCGTAATTACAAAGGGTCTCCCTGGTTTAATCAAAAGATCTAAACCAAAGGCAAACTCTTCCATCGAATCAGTCCCGGTAATCAACAAGAAGCCATCTGCGTCCTCCCGTGAACGTACCAAATCCCGCACCGCAAATAAATGCTCAAGCTTGAGGGATGACCCACTTGATCGACTGATGTCAATGTATTCTAGTTGTGCATCTGTCTGAATATTCTTCAGTAGTTCTTGACTGCTGAGAGAAATTTCCATCTTGCCATTAACCTCTTTTTGTGAGATCGTTCCGCCTGTCATAGCCACGATGATTTTCAATTTACCCCCCTTTAAATTGGAACCAGTTCAATACTTCACGGTCAAATACCTCTGCTCCGATAGCCAGTTCCTCAACCTTTTGTACGTCTGGATGAGCCTTCACCCATTCAGTTAGTTTAGAACAACGTTCTTCGAACAGAGATTCATACAAGCTATCAAGGCTAGGCAGAGTTAGCATCTGCGTATTTCTATCTTCAATAATTGCCTTGAATCGGCGATAAAACTTTTCAGCTGCCGCCTGATTGCAATGGCGGAATGTAGCCACATCTGCACGAGAGTATTGGTTATCAACATTTACGTCAGCGAACATCGTCTCTACAACACTTTCAGGCAGTTCAGGATCGATAACTGCAAAGTTCTCTATGTGCTCGTAGCGAGGATTTACCAGCACAAAATATGTATCTGGAAATCGTCGCTTCAATCGCTTCAACTCACTGATCCAGTTCAAATGCATTGTCTTCAAAATTTGGAAACGGTAAACCCTCACACCACTTCGTAGAGCAGTTGACTGAGCTTCAGTCATCAAATCTGAGTACTCAGCACTGCTTGGGTTATCCATATTGAAACCATCAGATGTGAAGTAGATGCCATTCTTAGCATTGCGCATCTGTTGAGCGTAATAGCAATAGAAGTCTTTTTGGTCAATCGGTATGTACTCTGATGGGATTGATTCCTGTGTAGTTTCTGGTTGGCAAATAGCCTTCCAAATCAGAACTGGCTCGGCAGGGTTGTGTTGGAGAGTGGGCAACCAACTAGCACCAGGAAAATCTGCTTCCACCTCTCCAAGACGTTCGCGAGCAGACCTTACAGCCATGTAGAGTGATTGTTCCTGAGTGATAAAACCTTGAAGAAAGTAAGCAAAAAACTCATAGGCAATTCGGTCTGGCACAGGCTCGCTCATGAACACGACGTTGGGAATATTGAGCCGCGCTAAATCCCAAGCAAGACCAAGACCATCACAAGAGTTAAAAATTGCAAGTTGCAACCCAAAACAGCGAGGATGCGGATTTTTTTGCGCGTCCTGGGCTGCCGCAGGGGACGCTCGTAAGCCAACGGGGAAACGGCTACTTCTAAATGACGACATCGTTCTAGAACATCCCACTCCTGCCATGGAAGTTTATAGACTGACTCACAATCTGATTGCACAATGACCCGTAATTCTTGATTGCGAACCTGACGGCACAGGCCAACCAGATGGTCGCGTACTCCCTGAAAACCTGCTTCTGGGCAATTCAACCACCGATTCAAATTTTCTGCCACTTCTCTTCTAGCAGCACGAACTTCGTTACGAGGAACCCTCTCAACCTGGGCACTACTGAACCTACTCCGCAACTGCCCCTCTAAACCACAAAATTTTGCACTCCAAGTGTCATAGGCTTTTAGAAGTTCATCAATACCTGGCAGTGTCCCAGGAATCTTGATTTGGGCGCACCCATTCTCAACCACCGAGAGGGTGATAGAGAACCCATCGGTCAGCCCACTGCCCTTTTCTCTCAGTTCCAGAACTACCGTCAAGCTCATTAGTAATTTGAGACAAAACTACAATTCGAAATACTCAGTGAAAGTAAAACCTTCAAGACTAATAATGGCATTTAAATTTTCACCTTGGCCAATATCTTGTACATCAAGCTGGATCCAGCGATCCTCCAGACCCGCTTGAACCTGACGTGACTCACCAGAGGCTGCAAGATCAATGCGTAAAATCAGCCTAGGTGGCAAGGTAATAGATCTGCCTATAGGCGACACCCGTATCCGAATGCGAAAAGTGTCGCCTTCAGACGCAAGAAAAACAATCAAACCAATGAACAGCTTATCTAGTCTGACTTTTTTTGCGCGAGAGATCGACTCAAGTAGTGAGGGTGCATTCCGAAATGAGACCCTCCACTTTACAACCGTATCTACTGATTTCCAGTCGTCAGAATATTGTCCTGACAGCCATTGTTTTAAATCAGTGGTTGAACTTGGAGAAAGGTGAAGCTCGATGAATCTCTGTGCTTCAGCAGATGAAATAAGCCAGTGAGAGCCAGATCTCTGTGCATTTAATGCAGGAGGGGGATTTTTGCCTTCCTGACTAATAGCGTTGATCACATACTGATGCGATCTGCCAATCGCCGCTGCGATTTCTTTGGGAGTCCAGATTTTTTCCTCTTCTACAAACTTAGACACCTAGCTAGCTCTGACATACGACAAGGTGAGCAACCGATAGTCCATGCAGATTTGCTCAATAAGAAAGCAAGCAGCACAAACTATCCCGGTTAGTTGTTTTATGCATTTTCTTTGAAATCACTCTACCTGCATTCAGGGCAGCAAATAAAATTTTTCTTTCAAACCTTGATCATTTTTAGTCCACCGTGTAGAGTAAGCTCAACATCAGCGAAGTGACTCACCTCTGGGGCCATACAATTATTGGCCTTAGGATTAACTTTTCAGTATCAACTGAACGCAAGCATTCCCCGCAAACTCCAGCCGTTCATAACCTAAATGCGTTTTGGAAATTCATTTTCTAAAACCGCAAGGGTTTTACATTGGCACTCCTGCCCTGCCGATCAAGAATCTCCCAGATCCTTCCAAACTACCGTGAGGTTTTTTTGATGCCAACCACCTTTGTTAGAAGAGCCATTAGAGCCCTTGATTTTGGAGGGCTTTGAAATGGGATCAACTCCACGCAAAAAAGTTCAGAAAGAGATCACTGCTGCGGCTGCGGTAGCTCAATTTTTAGGAATCCCTGTTTCCCCATGGGCCACTTCCTGTCGGGTTGCAGAAGTGATCCAAGCAGTGATCGATGATCTCGAACGCCAAAACGAGAATCTGAAAGCCGCCAACCAACTGATCAGCCGAAAGCACAGGCAAGCCGTGGCGCAAGTTAACGCGCTTCGCCAAGCTACCAAGAAGGTCGAGAATTCTTCAACTGCTCAGACTCAGGCAACCCAAGAAACTCCTGAGTGGGGAACCAAAAAACCTCGTCTCTCACGGTCTAGAACCCAAAAAAAGGGGGAAGCAGCATGATTTCTTCCCAATTAACCCTGCCTTTTTGCCGGGAGTGTGGCCACCAAGGGAGCATGGCTACCCATCCCACTGACTGCGATGCGCGGCCAACCTACGGCTTCGAGATAGGCGAAACTCGTCTGCCTGACTGTCACTGTACCCTTCCGTGCCCAAGTTTTCAGTGTGCTGTCTGTGGGCAAGAACGCCCATTTTGTTTCGGAGCTACAGACGACTGGGAAGAAGTTTGCGATCACTGCTACGGCGCTGCGAGTGCGCGGGGAGAAACCCTGCAACCTTTCAAGAGGGTCAAATCATGAACGATTCCATTGCTCGGCAGTTAACCCAGTTACGCCAAGATGCTCGTGAGCGCTTGGCAGATCTACGCACTACCTTCCAGCAGTTAGGACTGAGCGAAAGAGATGTTGCCCGCTCTCAAGCATTCTCAGATATTGCGTGCAGCTTGCCCACGAGCCAGTTCCAGTGGTTTGTTTTCCTTCAAGAGGCCAACATCCGCTCTGAAGATAGGCGAATTACAGACAAACACCACTAGGAAGAAACCACGCTCTTCCTACTATCTCCCCAACATAAGTCAAATTTGCTATTCCACTTATTAGCAAAAACCGCCTTTGGCGAGGCGGTTTAACAACTGTAAATATCTTGGATTTCATTATGATAGACCAAGCATCTTGGGCGCTAGTCCTACTTTTTGCCGCGCACAAAATTTCTCTCTCTCTAGAGCAACCCTACAGTGGCCGCAACTTCTCCAAGTTGATCTCAAACTCAATACTGGCTGTGCGGGCAGCTTTGGGCAGTTCACGCGCACCCAAAATCCAATGATTGTCCTTGAGTTCTTGAATGGTCTCCCAGAGGATTTTATTGTTGCGCCCCCCATTTTTACCAAACAGTTCCAACCGGGAATACAAAGTCCGCTTGGTCACTGTGAGAAGTTTGCCTTCTTTGAGCAGATGTGGGCGCATCCTGCTTCCCAAGAAAATCAGCAAACGGGTTGCATAGTCATCACTGGTATGCAGACATTGCTGTTGTCTTGCGAACTGGAAACTACCACTGAACAGTACAGAACCTGCAATGTCATCAAAGGGTTCAAGTTCAACAGTGTAGCTATCGGCGCATCCATAACCATCTTCAGCAGCCTGCATGATGTCAAAGTCTCTTGGCAGATTGCGCAAAGAGACAGTCTTAATGCGCATGATCGACTTGAAGATCAGTTTGGTGTCTCGCTTGGTGAGTTGGTTTGTGTAATAGATCTCTGTACGGTGAATATCCACCAAGTCGCGGTGCATCTGAGCACGGTACTTAGAAGGAAAAGATCCATCACTTTGGCGGGTATAACCAAGGGTCTCAAGCAAGTCGTTAGCGGCAAAATCCACCACCAGGCTTCGACGACGGCTGGCCTCACGGTGCATATAGAGTACCATCACCATTTGCCTTGGGGTGAGGTACATGAACAGCGAATAGATGAATTTGCGAATCTTCTCGTCGCCGATTTTCTCCAGTTCATTCTTCAAACCGTTATCGCGGCACGCTTGCAACTGGATCTGAGCGCATTCTTCTTTGAGCAGATTCCAAGTCTCATCGTCGAGTTCATCAAGCTGGATACGACGCACATATTCGTAAGAACGTTCATCTTCAGGGTCTTTGGCAATCCGCAGTTCCAAGTACCGTCCACGGCGATCCGAACGAACAACTGGAGGAAGAACATCGGGATTACGGATCGATGCACCAGCGCGAATCAAAATCTCCAACAACTGCGCATTCAAAGTAAACGGCTCTGGCTCCTCAGGCCGACGAATTTCCACAGGGCGTTGTGTCTCTTCGAGGCTACCTACCATCAGTACTTTCTCCTGAATGTGCTGTGCAGTTTGAGAAATCGTAGCACGCACAACCATTCACAATGTCTACAGGCAGTATACGAATTTGCCTATCTAGACTCCCAATACACTAAATCTAGACAGGGCTGCTGGGTTTGCCTAGACCGCACGCGTCTATTGAGATTTGCTCTGTGCTGCGTTTGCCTAGACCGCACGCGTCTATTGAGATTTTTGGGATACTCAACTTTCCACATCTTTAGTTGGAAGATGAATTTGCCTGAGAGGGCGATTTCTACGCATTCTTGCTGGGTTTGCCTAGACCGCACGCGTCTATCTTTTAGAGACTTCTGCTGCTGTCGTCTAGACCGCACGCGTCTATTGAGATTTGCGCATTTATGTCATCGTCTAGACCGCACGCGTCTATTGACCTGTACCTCACGCGTCTATCTTTGCTGTGACGACCTAGACCGCACGCGTCCATTGACCTGTACCTCACGCGTCTATCTTTGCTGTGACGACCTAGACTGCACGCGTCCATTGACAGCGATCACTTCGGCAGATCTGACTTGTTCCAACCTAGACTGCACGCGTCCATTGACAGCGATCACTTCGGCAGATCTGACTTGTTCCAACCTAGACCGCACGCGTCCATTGACATGGATCACTCATACCCTGCTTTTTCGGTTATCAAGTGTGCGAGGAAGCTCCCATAAAACCCCACCTCATTGGAGCCAGGATGTGCTGGTGGGAGTCTACTTAGACTTTTTGTCTGACATTTTAGAGGATGGTGCTTTTTATGTTTTTGCTGCGAGTACCTATACCGCACGCGTCTATCGAGATTTTTTGTATCTAGACCGCACGCGTCTATTGACCTATACCTCACGCGTCCATCGAGATTTTCTTAACCTAGACCGCACGCGTCTATTGACCTATACCTCACGCGTCCATCGAGATTTTCTTAACCTAGACCGCACGCGTCTATTTATGATCGTTTTATCTTCAATTTTTGCTATGCGAACCTATACCTCACGCGTCTATATTGCAATGTTTCTTCATCGAGTTTTACTGTGCCAACCTAGACCGCACGCGTCTATCTTTGCGTATGTCCAAAGTGAGATAAAACAGTTAGTTTTAACTTCTCAACAACCCGCCACTAGACAGCTCTGCACTATTTACAGGGATTTGATCGGTGCTACACTTTGCGCCATACAGAACACTAATTTGAGGGAATACAACCGTTCAAGCAATTACAGCCTATTGATGTCAGCTCCATCTATTCAGTTGGAGTTAGGGGAATTTTTTGTCTTTTTGGAGACCCTAGGGATGCTCAAAGTCTATCGAAATCAACAAATTTACTCAGTCGCCAAATACTTCGCTTTGGCCAATCAACTAGCCAAAGAACTTCCTTACTGTGCGCCTTTATCTACGTATCTGGCGTATTGGATTTTGGGCATTTGTCTGTGTATCTGGCGTATAGGTCGCTCTATACATTTGGAGGTCGCTGCGTGAGTCTGGACGACCTCACCGCTCAAAGTGGAGGGTGGGAGAGCCACCCTGACAACCCTGTGGGTGGGCGGAGTAGTTCGTCATCGTCTAGTGGAGGACGTTCTCGCAGCTTCAGAAAGGGAGATCCTTGCCCCATTTGCGACCAGGCCGATAAGCGTTGTTCTCTCACAGAGCAAGGGCTGTACCGCTGCTGGAACTTTAGGGCTGAAGGGGATCGTCCAGATTTTGCTTGGAGTTTCCGTAAAGTTGCCACCTCAAGCTACGGCGGTGAATGGGGGTGTTGGACTAAAGCATCCCACTGTGATCGCTGTGGCACTAAAGATAGTCGTTGCTGGAAGAATGATCAGGGCATCTTCTACTGTGCCAACAGTCTTCAAGGCTTGGGAGATGCTGGCAGCTGGCAGTTCCTTGGTCAGAGCAATGGCAAGAAAGGGCAGCTCTGGGGTAAGTGGCGCCCCGAAGGAAGTCCCCTTGGGGGAAAATCTACCAACTGGGTTCCCCAGAAGCTACCAACAGTCAAACAGGTTAACCGTCGGATTATCTCACCAAGACCAGCAGAAGATCCGCAGCCTCCATCATCAGCCACTCGCTCAGAAGCCACTCTCTTAGAGCCAGAACAGCTTCTAGAACCTCAAGTACAGGGACTTTGGCGACCCATTCACCGTTGGCTATGGGAACAAGCTTCACCCACACTTCAGGGCAGGTTTGTAGATAAGCTTTCCATTGCCTGCATTGATGACACCTCCTACAGTCGCTATCTGCAAAGCGAAAACATCGAAGTGATTCTACAGACTCTCGATGAGCAGGTGGCTTCTGGTGAGTGGTCAACAGAACTGGTTCTAGCTGGTGGCTGGTTTAGTGAAAATAAAGGCTTCGAATCAACATTCCGCTTTAAGACCTCTTTGCGTCCTGGCCGGGTGATTGCCTGCTTTGACATTGAGGGTCAGTTTGATCAGCTTCGCGCCAATCCAGAAGTACCCCTCGTTAAGCGCAAAAGAATTAAAGGCAACAAAGTCAAACTCCAGCAGATCAAGTATCAGCAGGCTGCTGGCATTCCAACACGTCCCTACTTTCCAAAAGCCGCTCAACAACTTCGCACGCATTTACAACAGACTGGCTCTCAATATCTTCTCCAAATCACAGAGGGCGAAGATAAGGCTGAGTGCATGGCGCAGAACTTCCCAACCCTCCTCGATGGAACACCCGTGCTTTGGGTATCGATGGCTGGGGTCTGGAACTTTGCTGGCACGGATACAGATCTCCATCCAGAACTAGCCACCCTCGTCGATGGAGCCATTGGGGTAGGAATTGCCTTCGACTCCGATGTGCAATCTAAGAAAGAAGTCAGGCAAGCCATGGAACGTCTTGCCTCTCGGATTATTGAGCGCACTGATGGGCAGATTATCCCCCTGGCCGCTGATTGGAGAGGGTTACTTGGTGAACAAAAACAGTTGGCCACTCACACTGAACGCTGGGGACTTGATGATCTTTGGGGAGTACTCACCCAAGCAGGCAGTGATCCAGCTTCTGCGATTGATCGGTTAGTCAGTCCACGCTATGCCCGAATGGTGCGGCGTTGGTGGCACCGAAAAGGTAAAGCTTGGAACCCTGAAAATATACCTGACCTTCTCAGCCTGGAGGATGCCCGGACTGCGGTTCGCCAAACGGTGCGCGACTGGTTCAGTGCTGGCCTCTCTACACTGCGTTCTGCTTCTAGTGACCGCATTGCTCTGGCTGCAACTTGCGGGGTGGGCAAGACCACAGCCACTATGCAAGAACTGGTCGAGCATGTCCAGCGCTGGTGGTTTGCTCAGGTGGATCCAATTCAGTTCCAGCAATGGTCTGAACGCTTAGAAGACATTTTGAATAGTGAGGTTTCAACGCCTGGTGCCCTGTCCTATTGGCTTGCAGCCTTCAATCAAGTTGTCCAGCTCGCCCATGACACTTTTCCTGCACCAGGTACCCTTTCTGAAGCCGCTAACGAAGTACTTTTACTCCATCAAAAGCTCACCAGACTAGAAGTCAAAAAGGCTGCTTCTCTACCTGATACCCCCGAACGCTGGGCTGTCCTCTCAGAAATGCGTACTGTGCGCGAGCAACTTGAAAGCATCTACCATCAAGGGCTTGGTGGTTCACTTCTGCTCGTCTTCAAAGATCGTAAGGCACTCTTTGATTCCCTCGCAGATCATGTTTTGCCTGCTGCGAGTGGTGATAGTCAGCTTCCGCCTTGGTTGGCTCTACGCACTGGGCGGGAAGCTCTTGAA
>JACMLN010000024.1 GCA_014379585.1 Gloeobacterales cyanobacterium ES-bin-313
GGGGACACTTCGATCCCTTTAAATTGCAGTGGGTGGTGCGGGCAACTAAGTAGGTTTTTAAGGATTTCCTATTTTTGATCCAAGATCCGCCTACACAAGGGAAGATCGGGTATGTTTACACCCGGTAGACACTCTTAAAATCCCTGGAGGATGCAATGAAATTGTGGAAAAAACTGGCGATGGCCAGCGTCATCTCAGCAGTCGTCGGTTTTACCCTGGTACCGCACAACGCAGTTGTTGCCCAAGGCAAAGTTCGTTCTGTTGAAACCAAAGCAACTGTCACCAAGCGCGGTGAAGCAGATCCAAATGTCAAGAAGGAAATCACTGAGAACGATCCGAAAGCGCCTGCTACAGCTCCTGTCAGCAAAGGTGGCACCAAAAAGCGTGGAGCTTACTCTTCGATCATCCATGTTGACAACCGGACAGCCTGGATCGTAAAACTCTACGCCAATGGTGACTACGTCGGTTCTGTCTCGCCCTACGGCGACTCCTACGTCTCGGCCACAGCAGGCAGTTTTGGTCTCTATGCCCGTGCTGATTTTACCGATGGTACTGCTTTTACCTGGGGCCCCCGCGCCATCTCCCTCGATCCAGGCGAAGCCTTCACCTGGCACCTCAAGAACTAAGCGCTGAATTCACTTCGATGAACTGCCGGCCAACTTGGCCGGCTTTTTTTATGTCAGTTTGGCTTGAGCCAGGGTGATTAGTCACCAAGAAGGCTAGGAGCTTTCGTGCAAAGATTATTCTGCACAGACTTCTGTCTCGCTCCGATTGATTGAGGACTGTTTAACAACTATTTGGTTTCTGCCATTCATTTTTGCTTCGTACATGGCTGCATCGGCTTGTTTGATACAGCCTTCAATTTGAGCATTGTCTGATGGGTGCGTGACGAAAGCACCGATGCTGAGGGTAAAGGATATATCTCCCGATGGTGTAACAATTGGACAATTTTCAATGGCGTTTCGGGCACGCTCTAAGATTTGAAAAACATTGCTCGCTTGACAGTTGGGGAGAATACATAGAAATTCATCTCCGCCCCATCGACAGATAGCATCGCTGGCTCTGAGAACAGAGATCATCACTTTTGCAACTTGACGAATCGCTGTATCGCCCAAACTATGACCATAGGTGTCATTGACTGTTTTAAAGTGATCGATATCCAACATGACCAAAGCAATTTGATGACCATGAAGCTTCGCGAGTAACCATTCTCGCTGCAGCAGTTGTTCACCGCCTCGTCTATTCCATAATTGGGTCAGTGGGTCAATTAATGCGGCACGTTCAGCCTGGGCTAGCTCAGAAATAAGCTGGATATGAGCGCTAGAAAGTGCGACTGTTTTTAACTCAGACTCAACCATTTTCCTGAGATCATCCATGATCTCTAACTGCTCCAATGTTATCTCTCTGGGTTTGTTGTCAATTGCACATAAGGTTCCGATTCTTACGTCTTTGGAAATCGATATTGGAAACCCTGCATAAAACCGAATGATTGGCGCGTCTGTCACAAGTGGGTTCTTGCAAAATCGGTCATCTTTTGTGGCATCTTCAATAATAAGTGGCTCATTTTGAAGAATGGCATGAGCACAGAAGGCGACGCTGCGCGGGGTTTCGTTGGCGGTTATTCCCTGGATTGATTTAAACCACTGCCTCTCTTCATCGACCAACGAAATGGCAGATATTGGGACGTTTAATGACCTACAGACTATCCTCGTTATCCGTTCGAAGCGTTCTTCGATGGGCGTATCAAGAATTCTCAATGCGCGGAGCGCCTTTAGTCTCTCAGTTTCATTTTTTGGCAAGGCAGCTTCTGTCACGTCCTGACTCCTAAGTTCAGCGAAATATTTATTGTTCATAAACATTTCTCAAAAGTGTCGCTTTCAACTCATTCGTTACACTGGCGGCCATGTCTTCTAAAAACTGAAGGTCTTCACTGCCAAGTGCTCTTGGAACTACGTCATAAACACAGAGTGTTCCCACATTCGCGCCTTTGCTAATGCACAATGGATATCCCGCATAAAACCGAATACTTGGGGGATTCACTACAAATGGGTTCTCGGAAAAGCGCTCATCTAAAGTGGTGTCTTCCACAATAAAAGTCTCTTGTCCCAAAATGGCGTGAGCACAGAATGAATGATTTCTTGCTGTTTCTTTCACGTCATATCCCCGAATCGATTTAAACCACTGCCGAGAATCATCAACGAGTGATATAGCGGCAATTGGGACACAAAGCACCCGGCTCACTAGGCGTGTAACTCGTTCGAAGCGTTCTTCAATCGGAGTGTCAAGAATGTTAATACTTCTTAGAATGGCCAAGCGATGCTGTTCGTTATCAGGCTTCTCAGGGTCGATCATTGTCTTTACCACCAAAAGTTTTTGAAAAATTTTTGTTAACAAGTAGCAACAGTATCCAGGCTATTGAGTGATTAAAAATGCACTAAGGATCAAAAAAGCATTGTTGGAATACTCTTATACAGTACCCATTTTTCCGGAATAATTCTCTGCGAGTTCAAGATGAATAGGACGCGATTATAAGTTTAAATTACTGCCTGTTACCTCTGTTTTTCCCTCGGAATCTCTTCATGGAAAGTGCGCGTCTTCTCACCGAAGCAGACTGTGCAAAAAGCTTTAATGCTCTTGATTTCATGACAAATTCACTGAGTTTGGAGCCTGCAAGCGAGAAACACAACCCGACTTTCCCAAGGAACGATCTGCTCTTTGAGACGCTGTGCGAAAGTTTTGCCTACAAGCAGAATTTCTGAGTCTGAAAGCGTTGGACGTAGGCGAGTGCCATAGGTTGGATGCTCGGCGGTAAACCAGCGATCGATCATGGCAGGAGCGATGCGCGTATCTGCCTTCTGATGCTCAAATTCCATCGTCGTTTGCAAACCAGCGTCAGTAAATGCTTTTTGGAGGTCTTCGGCATCCCAATTCACCAAAGGATCTTGAGGATCTGCGTAGATCGCTTCTTCGGCATCTCGAAGTTTTTCATAAAGATTTTCAGGAAGCCAGGCGGGTTTCAACAGCTGATAAAGACGTTGGGTATGGCGGGGAATGGTTTGGGCAAGGACAATCATTCCCCCTGGCCGCAGCCAACGGATGAACTGTTCAGCAACTGCTTTTTTGTCTTCGATGCGGGTTAAGACGTTGCGCCCAAGGATCCGATCAAAGCGCAGGTCAGGTGATTGCTCCGTCAGAACAGTTGCTAGGTTTTCAAGATCCGTCACCAAAATAATCGGTCGATGGAGTGCGCCTAAACCTGAAACTTGCTCTTCGAGAATTTGGGCTTCTTTCAAAGTCCGTACACAGGTATAAACACCACCTTCGGGAGTGCGGCGCAGGGCTTCCCAAGTCAGCAACCCTGTGTCTGCGTGGAGGTCAAGAACCACATGATGGCGTTCCGGTTCGGCAAGCGCAAACAGGCGATCGCGCAGGTGTCCTAGTTGTTGGCCAGACTGGGAAAGGGCACGGGCGAACCAACGTTCCTGCTTCGGATCTGTTGGCCCAAAGGTGAGTCCGCCCTGGGTCGGGGCAAGATCTTGAAGGGCGGCGAGTTGGGCTTCGCGGCGGCGGGCAACATCATTGCGGATCTGCGCTTCGTACCCTTGATCGCTGGGTTGATAAAAGACTTCTCCCTGCAAACTCGCAGGCAAGTACTGCTGGGCAACCCAATGTTCTCGGTAGGCGTGGGGATACTGATAACCAGCACCATGACCAAAACCTTGTTTGTCGCGGCTGGAGTCTTTGAGGGGATTGGGCACTTCCGCACTGCCTTCGCGTTCGACGGCGGCGAGGGCATCAAAAAAAGCCAGGGCACTGTTGGACTTCGCGGTGGTGGAGAGATAGAGGGTCGCTTGGGCAAGGTGGTAGCGGCCTTCGGGCAAACCTACCCGGTCAAAAGCTTCGGCGCAAGCAACGACGACACCGAGAGCCTGGGGATCGGCGAGGCCAATATCTTCACTCGCCTGAATCAGGAGTCGGCGAAAAATAAAGTGAGGGTCTTCCCCCGCATAGAGCATCCTCGCTAGCCAGTAGAGGGCGGCATCTGGATCTGAACCCCGCAGACTTTTGATAAAAGCACTAATCGTATCGAAGTGGGCATCCCCTTCGCGATCGTAGAGAACCGCGCGGCGTTGAATCGATTCTTCCGCCACACCCAAAGAAATCGCAATTTCGCCCTCGGCATTCTCTGGGGTCGTTTCGACCGCTAATTCCAAAGCATTGAGCAAAGTTCGAGCATCGCCCCCAGCAACATGCGCCAAGTGATCCAAGGCCGCTGGAGCAATGACTACCGAGCGCTTTCCGTAGCCTCGCTCTGGATCTTGTAGGGCTTGCTCGGCGATTTTGTACATATCATCTTCTGCCAAGCTTTTCAATTGAAATAGCCGGGAACGACTGACCAGGGCTTTATTGACTTCAAAGTAAGGATTTTCGGTCGTGGCTCCGATCAAGATCACCGTGCCATTTTCGACCCAAGGTAAGAGCGCATCCTGCTGTGCCTTGTTGAAGCGATGTACCTCATCCACAAACAAAATTGTCCGGCGACTGTAGCGGCCTCGTTCTGTCTGGGCAGTCTCAATGGCGGCCCGAATTTCTTTCACACCACTTAAGACAGCATTGATGGCGACGAAGTGGGCACGGGTGGTGTTGGCAATGATCCGCGCCAAGGTCGTCTTGCCCGTTCCTGGTGGCCCATAAAAGATCAATGAGGAGAGTTGATCCGCTTGAATGGCTCGCCTGAGCAATCTTCCTGGGCCAAGAATATGATCTTGGCCAACAAACTCTGCCAAGCTGCGCGGACGCATCCGGTCAGCAAGGGGGGATTCAGCGGCGATGAGCCGTTGGCGGTTATCTTCAAACAGATCCACTACGGATTTGAGCGAGAGTGAGTACAGCTATCATAGGAGTTCTAGCGCATCCTCAAGGAGTTGCTTTCTGGTTGATATTGAGTTGGCATTTCGCAAGGCTTGGCTCTTTCTCTACGCCCGTGGAGTTGGCGCTGACTACCTCGATGCATTGGACAAATTTGTGCGCTCTGTCGTCGTTGCTTACCGCAGTAGTTACAGCATTGATCGACTCAAACTTGAACTGCTCGCCAATCGCCGCTTGACCGGGAATACCGAAGTCGATAAAAGTCTCGCTCTCAACGAAGAAGAAGTATCGGTTCGGGATCTGTGGTTGCGGCTCGTCTACCTCACCCTTGAAGGGATCGGTGAGCCTTGTTCACAAACCCGTATTTCTCTAGACAATCCCAGTGAAGATGACACAGGGGTTCAACTCCTCGTCAATGGCGTGATCCGCGCCTTTAACAATGGCTACACCCTAGAATCTTTCAAACTCGAAATGCTCTTTGATGGCGCACGGGTCGATGATCCCCAACAGTCCGCTTTGCTCAGTCAGTGGATGCGCATTATTTTTATTACGCTCCAGGTTCATAGCGAAAAGTAAGTAAATTTTTACTTGAGCTGGGGTTCGACGACGGGAGGCCAACGGGTTCCGTCAGTAAAAGTGACCGACTTGACTTGGGCTGATGTAAAGACGCCAGGCCAAGCGAGGTAGACTTCTCGTAGACGTTGCGCACTCGCTGCCTGGGGCGCAAGGGAAAGAGGCATCGCGCGCACAATCCGAGTGATGATAAAGCCCTGGATATCGGCCATCGTTAATTCGATATCGATAGACTGGACAGGTTTGCTGGAAACATTTCTGACGCTCACCGTCGTATCCCAGGTCAAATCTGGCGATTTCACTTCGTCCTGGACGCTGCTCGTCACACCTTCAACGATCACGGGCTGATCTTTGATCGAGGGCAACGCGATACCTTTCAAGGGGCGATAGGCCCAAGCCGCCGTCGCCGAAAGCGTAACCAGGGTACAGACCAAAAATAACGATTTTTTCACATCCATAATCCAAAGGGTATCATGTTCCATTGGCCTCCTCTTGAGGTGCTTCAGGCGGGGACGTTCGCCAACGCTCAAAGTCGGAGCGCTGCCAGAGCAGACCATCGATCCGCGTCACCGCCACCGGTTTTGGCGGCTGCGAAAAGCGTCGAGGCCGAAACGTAATTAGCCACTCGCCGACATTTTCTGGAATCCGCCGATAGATAGCATCGAATAGATAGCGCGACCCATATTTGGGATCGCCGTAGAGCAGGGCTTGGGTCGTGGGAGCACCACCCCCTGGATTGATCGCAATCGACGAGGCAATCAGCGAACCGACAATCCGGACACTGCCCTCGCTGACAAACGGGCCATTTGTGTAAACGTGCGCCTGCAGGCGAACCAAAGGAACCACGGAGGCATCTTGGACGCTTTCAACCTGCAGGCTACCCCGCTGGGCACCGCTGTTGATCCCAAGGGAAATTAAAACCTGGGATTCGTCCCCCCGCTCAGACACCCGGGCCAGAACATAGTTTCGGTTATCCAAGTTCACCGCACGGGCACCACTGGGAATCGAAACGCGGTCAAAGCGCACACTGCTAATTAGCCGCTTCAACGTTGTCGGCAGACCAGGAGGAGCACCAACATCCGTTTCGACTTCCTTGTTCTTGAGCACGTAGGGAACGCCCCGTTTGTCTGCCAAGATCGTTCCTGGAATTGCTGTCGAGAAAGTGACGCGAATGGCAGCTGGGGTTGTCGGCAACTGTGGGGTGGTGGCCGGATTGGCGGTCGAATTGACCGTCGTATTGACGGTTGTTGTCACCCCAGTTGAGACAGGCAGGCTTGTGTCGCGGGGCGTAGAAATGCTATCTGTACCTGGGGTTGAAGTGGTTGCGGAACTGCGGGGCTGCCCCGGAATACCTGGTTTTACGGTACAAATAATCGTCAAACTGTCCGCACTGGAAATCGGCACCAGGCTGGCATTTTCGAGGGTTAAACAGGTGTCCTGGGCGGTAATGACAAGGACACCGTTGCCTTTATAAGTAAATAGGCGAAAGGGATCCCCCCGCAGGGCAAGGGTACGTTTCGGCAGATAAAAGATGCCTCGGCGGGCTTTCGTGAAGTCGAAGCGCCCTTTTTTGGCATCGTAGATCATCTCCCCAGCGGGGTTGAGAACGTTGTGGGTAGGGTTAAATTCTTTGCGTAGACTCGTCCCTGCCTTACCGATAAATTCGGCAAGGGCTTGGGTCAACTGCATAGTACCTGGGGCATCTTCTGGTTCGATATTTGAAAAGCGGGTATCCAACTGGATATCTCCTGGCCGCTCCACTTTGCCCTCCCCACCACTCAGCAAAAAAGACTTTCCTCGATCTGTAGCCTGGGTAAATAGCACTGGGTTGATGGGCTTGGTTTCAAGATCACTTGTGGGCACCTCATTGATGCTGACCTGCATTTTGCCGTCAAGACGCACCCACTCTTTTTCGACTTTGGGAGCGTCTATTAAGACAGGCCCCTCAAAGCGAATCCGGCTCTGTTGATCCGTACTGCCTTTAATCGTAAAAGCTGCTTTTTGATCAGGAATTACCTTGGCGATCCCCACAACCCCCATCGCTACTTCTGGTCGGCGCGATGTTCCCTGATCCGTCAGATCAATGGCAAGTTGGAAGGTCTGGGTCACAGCTGAACGCCCACCCCCACTTTCACCGACCACCTCAACTTGGCGCACGGCAACTGGGACGGTGCCCCCACTCGTCGCAAGATCGGCCATCGCCAACGGTAGCCAGCGCACGGCTCCTAACTGATGTACCCACCAACGCTGGTCTGGAGTGCGATCTTTGAGGGTCGTGGCATCGTAGTCCTCAGGCAGGCTCTCTTCAGCGATCAGACTACTGAGACCCATGAATTTGCCGTCGTAGCCGAGCTTCGGATAGCCAAAGAAGTATTGATCGCCTTGGTAATAAAGTCCGAAGGGTCCACTGTCCTTGGGCAAAGGCCCGCCACGGTCGTCGAACCCCAATAAATTTGAACCCTCGACATTGCGCAAATGAGCAAGGGCAGACTCCGCCGAAAGCGAAGCAGCCACCCGATTGCGGTTGCCAACAGTTTCAGAGGAATGGTTGACCGCAAGATTGAAAATCGCCAATCCACTAACAACCAGGATGGCACCCAAAAACAGCACCATCACCAGGGTAAAGCCCCGGCGATTTCTCACCGCGCCTCAGCCGCAGGAAAGGACAACCGCTGATCTTGGCTAATTTCTACATCCCGAATGCGTGGGGTAATAAAGACCACCAGTTCCCGCTGTTCGATATTGTAGGTCGTGTTGCTAAAGAAATCACCAATAAAAGGGATATACCCTAGCAAGGGAAACTTTGTCGTATTCTCTGTGCGGTTGTTCTGGAGTAAGCCGCCAATTTCGATGGTTTGACCATCTTTTAAGAGCAGCGTGTTTTTGACTTTGCGCCTCGAAATATTGGGGGCTGTATTGGCATTGGCTTGGGTGCCAGGAATCGAAGACTCTAGGTTGAGTACAGCCAATACGTTTCCATCCGCTTGTACTGTCGGCTCGATCTCGACAAGGGTGCCAGCGCGTAGCGTCGTAATCGTTTGATTGACGGTTCCAACCCCATTGAGTGTCGCTGTATTCTGAAGGCTGATGTTGATATCTGTCTGTACGTCAATTGCCGCTTTCTGGCCGCTGACGGTATTGAGTTTGGTGTCAGTGACGAGCCGAGCTTCACCCCGACCGATTAAGCCACTTACCGTTTGCAAAATGCGGGCGATGCCATTGAGTACAGGAACAGAGCCGAAGCTAGCAATCTGTCCGGCAAGATTCAAAGCCTGACTATTATCTGCGCCACCCGTGGTGTTGCCGCCAACCGTACTATTTGTCTGCAAACTGGCGAGGGCATTGAGCGCACGAGAACCTGTTTCTGAAAGCTCAACAATTTTGACTTCAAAGACAACTTGTTTGAGTGGCTTATCGATCTCTTTAATTAAATCTTTAATCTGATTGCGCAGTGTTTGAGTCGCTGTAATCACTACAGCATTGCGGGTGGCATCCGGTTTGATGTATTGGGACAAAATACTCGGTAGTAAAGTCGTGACATTTTTGGCGGGTGTGTAGGCCAGGGAGATGACTTCGGTTCCCTGCAAAGCCTGACCAGTGAGCGTACCTTGGCTCGTGTCCCCGATTAGATACACTTGGCCTTGGCGCACGTAGCCGAAACGCGTTCCGGTGAGAATTTGATCGAGAGCTTTTTCAAAAGGCACATTGCTGAGGCGAGCTGTGACTTGATCTTGGAGAATTCCGCCTTTGATGATCAGTTGCGCCCCAGATTGGTTGGCCATATTTTCGATCACCGAACCGATCTGGGCATTTTTAACGTTGATGTTGACAACGCGGCTGGCCGTGTCTATGCCAGCACCGCCAGGGTTTGGGGCGATCGGGAGCGGGGTCAATCCCCCACCAGGCTTCGCCTGACTGATGACGTAGACATCACCATCGGTGCGATTGACGACAAGACCTGCTGATGCTGCCAACGCCGAAAGTGCCTCAGGAAAAGTCACTCTTTCAAGATTTAACGAGACTTTGCCTGAAACAGAACTGTCGGTGACAACGTTTGCTTTTGTCACCCGACCCAACAAAGTCAGGGTGTCTTTGATATCGCCATCTCGAACTTTTAAGGTGACGCGAATGACTGGGGTCGCCGGACTCGGTGCAGTGCCACTGGCTGGGGCGGGGGGCAATTTGGCGAGGGCATTAGTGGGCTGAATCGCAATCGCCTGTCCATCGGGGCTAGCTACCACTTCGAAGGCAGTGCCCAGCAGGCGCGGCTTGTAGGTTAGGCGCGTCCCTCCGGCAACGCTCTGCAACTGAATTTCTCCCAACGTGTTGGTTTGGGAAGCGTTAAGTTGGCCAGGCTCGACCCCATTCAGCAGCAACACGACTTCGTTGGTGGTGTTCTTCTCGATCAAAAAGGCCGTCTTCGCACCTGTGCGAATCAGCAGTGTTTTCCCACTTGGCTCGATGCCGAGCAAAGGTGCTGCCCAGAGTGCAGAAGGCTTCAGGGTAGTTGCCAAGAGCAATCCCAGAGCTAAAGATGTATACTTCCGCAAAAGAGCAGGCATAGTTTTTACCGAATTAGACAGCGACAACCCGCAAGAGTTCTTCGATGGTGGTGCTGCCTTCCATAACCTTGGCAATCCCAGCTTCCGGCAAAGAGCGGACGCTACGGGCGCGGAGGTAGTGGGACAGATCCGCCTGGGAAGCGCGTTCGTGGATCAGACCTTTCAGTCCTTCATCGACGGTCATCACTTCGAAGATCCCTTCGCGGCCATAGTAGCCCGAACTGAAACATTCTTTGCAACCGAATGCCCGCTTCCAGGACAGGGGAATCTCAGCATATTCAGGATGGCAGTCCAGTTTGAGACGCTGAAGATCTGTTTCATCGGGTACGTAGCTCGCTCCACAGGAACGGCAGACCCGACGAACGAGCCGTTGGGCGACAACACCGACGAGGGCACCGGCGATCAAATAAGGCTCAATGCCCATATCCAAAAGACGGCTGACGGCATTGGGGGCATCGTTGGTGTGCAGCGTACTGAGCACCAAGTGACCAGTCATCGCGGCTTGAAAGACGGTTTGGGCAGTTTCAAAGTCGCGGATTTCGCCGACCATGATGATGTCAGGATCTTGGCGAAGGATAGACCGCAGGCCGCTCGCAAAAGTCAGTCCGGCACGGGGATTGACTTGCACCTGATTAATATCGGGCAACTGGTACTCGATCGGATCTTCGATGGTGACGACATTGCGTCGCTCATCGACGATCTCGCGCAGGCTGGTATAGAGGGTGCTAGTCTTGCCCGACCCGGTTGGCCCCGTGATCAAAATCAGACCTTGGGCACGACCGAGCCAGTCGCGAAAAGTGGCGAGATCTCGATCGTCGAAGCCCAACTGTTCGAGGGCTTTAAAGCTGTTGTTTTTGGGGAGTAGCCGCAGAACCGCTTTTTCGCCGTGGAGACAAGGAAGCGTGCTGACCCGCAGATCCACCATCTGGCCATTGATCGACTGACTGACCCGGCCATCTTGAGGGGTGCGGTGGTTGGCAATATCGAGGTCGGCGAGTACTTTGACCCGCGAGAGCATCTGCTTGCTCTCTGCTACCGGGAAACTGCCCATCTCTCTCAGCAGACCATCAATGCGGAAGCGTACCCGTAGGCGATCCTCTTGGGACTCCATATGGATATCACTTGCTCTGCACTTTAGGGCATCGTTGAGCAAATTTTGAAGTTGGGTACTGATCCGCTTGCCTTCGGCGGTGCCGTCGGAACCAATCGTGATCGCAATAGCCGGTTCAGTGCCGCCTACCCCTGGAAAAGCATCGGGTAGTTGTTCACGACCGAGTTGCCACCAACGCCGCACTTCCGAGGAGGCGAGGATATGAAATTGCAGTTTGCTATTCGTCTTTTCGGTGATCCGGCGCTTCTCCGCTTCTGAGAGGGCGCTGAAGCTGCCCATGTGCAGGATGCCCTGATGAAAAAGCAGTGGCACGACGGAGCGCAGATCGTCGCCGAGGCGTGTAGCGATCGAGCGAACCAGCCGCCAATCGAGGGCTTCTTGGAGGAGCACCATGCCGATCCCAGGACTTTCGGTGATCGGCAGCTTCAGTTCAGAATTTGGCGAAGAGGTCTGCATAAGAATAGTTCGGTGAGGACGGTTTCATGAACAGTTTAGGAGACTAGTGCATAGTACCCCGTGTTCCCTTTGATACCGAAACGAGAACTAGTTTCCTCATTACTTTGGATCAGCAATCGGTTTCAATTCAATACTGCCTTGAGAAACAGTGCCCAGGGCAGTCGGTGGGGCAAAATGCCAATGTTGACGAAACTGGGTCAAGAAATTCTGGCCGATGATGCCATCGATCCCCAGGCGTTCAAGCAGAGAACTCGTCAAAATCAGACCGTCGAGATTTTTCCGTAGGTTCTTGCCAATGGTGACTTCTTTGAGGGCGACAGGATAGACCTGCTCAGTACCGCAGAACCCCAAAACACTCACGGTCTTTTGGGAAGTGGGGCGCAGGGCAAGCTTTTTGGCAACCTGCTTGGAGACGACAATCACATCTGCGCCTGTGTCCAGAGCAAAGACAAAGTTTTGGCCATTGATGACCACAGGGGCAGTGAGAACACCAGAATGGCCGTCTAGAGGGATATCGGTGGCTTCGGAAGGTGACGGAGGCAGGAGCTGCAACTGGGGTATCTGGGGATCAAGAACCACATCGAAGCTACTCAAAAAGTCCAGACCCAAAACGCCAGAAAGCCCCCCAGGAATCCGATTCGCAGGCAGACTCATGCCAATCAGGTTCTCGACAAGGGCATTTTGAACGGCGACGGCAGGCAGCATGTGTGCAGCAACTTTGAGGTTGCTCTTGCTGCACTGGGTACCGATGACCCCCTCAGAAAAAAGACTGGCTGGAATGTCGAAGCCCGCGAGGTGCAATTCTTTGGCGATGCCACTGCCAATGATCGTGTTACTCGCTCCGGTGTCGAGCAAAAAGCGGCGGGTTTTGCCAGCGATGCGCACAGGCACACTCAAGACCTGCGATGTCTTCTCTGCGGGGCTGACGCGCTTGAGTGCGACAGTTGCCTGCCCTCTGCCGCTGTGTTTGGGGAGACTGACCCCTGTGGCAGCCATCAAGGCTTCGGTGCGCTGTTCCGCATCGGTGCGCTGTTTTCCGTCTTTGTCAAAAAGAATGACGCTGAAGTAACACTGTTGAGATGCCGCTAACAGTTGGGGTCGGCTCGGAGGGGTTTTTGAGGGCTTTACTTTGCCGAGAACACAAGTCTGTACCTCCTGAAGTATCTGTTGACCGAGTTGCGAATCAGGAGCGGCGAACACCTTAAGGGGCATCAAACAGAGCAACAAAGCCAGACAAAAACTGCGCAGGTTCATAAATTTTTCCGAGTTCATGGATATAGCTTGCCTCCTCATCGCCAATATGCCCCCGCTGCGCCTGTTATCATATGAAAGTTCTGTGCGGCTATTCCCCGTGCTTAAAACATTGATGACGACTGTCCGAGCTGATTTCCAGGTGATCTTCGAAAAAGATCCCGCAGCCCGCTCGTGGTTAGAAGTGTTGACTTGCTATCCAGGGTTTCATGCTTTGGTCTTCCACCGCATTGCCCACCAACTTTATCGTCTGCGCCTCTACTGGCTCGCCCGCTTGATCGCTCACTTGGGTCGGGGGCTGACTGGGGTTGAAATTCACCCTGGGGCAACGATTGGCAAAGGGGTATTCATCGATCACGGCATGGGTGTTGTCGTCGGAGAAACCGCAATTATTGGCGATGGGGTGCTGATCTATCAAGGCGTTACCCTCGGTGGCACAGGCAAGCAAAAAGGCAAACGCCATCCGACTCTCGGCAACAATGTCGTGGTCGGTGCGGGAGCCAAAGTCCTCGGCAACATCGAAGTTGGCCACGACACCCGCATCGGTGCAGGTTCAGTTTTGCTCCGCAGTGTACCAAGCGACTGCACAGTGGTTGGTGTGCCTGGGCGAGTGGTCTATCAAGCTGGTGAACGCATTGATGCTCTTGCCCACGGCCAAGTCCCCGATCCGGTCACCGATGTGATTCGCAATTTGATCCAACGCGTCGAAGATCTAGAAGCCGAACTCCAACAGCGGCAGGTCGAAAGTGGGCAGATTCTCGAAGCCCATCCAGTTGAAGTTCGAGTCTGTGAAGACTTCTTGCATGGATCTGGGATCTAGGTGCGTGCCAATTGCGGTTTTCGACTCCGACAGTAGGCAATCAGCAGAATAAAGTTCACTAGACCTGCGAAGAACTTGAGGGAATCAGGAATATTCGGGTTGGGCGAGAAAAAGCCTTCGATAGTACCAGCGACTATGAGCATTGGGATCACCGCAAGCACCAATTGGGCGGCCTGTCCACCGTAGAGGCGTAGTGCCTCTTTGCGGCTGTAGCGCCCTGGGAAGAGCAATGCACGAGCCAAAAGTAGTCCTGCTGCACCTGCAAAGAAAATAGCAGGCAATTCCAGGGCACCATGGGGAAAGATAAATGCCCAAAACGGTGTCGCAAGATTGTTCTGAGAAACCAGAACAGCCAACGTGCCAACATTAACCCCGTTGGAAAGCATCATAAAACCGGTGACTAGACCCGCAGTCATACCTCCCGCCACAGCAGCAAAAGAAACAGACAAGTTGTTGATGATGATGCCGCTTGAGGCGAGGGGTTCGATCCCAACGATGGAACCCATCCACAGTTCATGGCGATCACGTACTTTCGAAATCAGTTCACTGCCCGCCACAGTTTGGATGAAATTCGGATCGTGCCAACCGTACCACCAGCCGAATAAGCCGCCAAGGACGAATAAGCCTGTGGCAATGGCAGTGTAGATCCATGTTTGGCGAATTGTCTCCGGCAGCTTCCAGCGATAAAAGGCGATGGCCTGTCGCCACTCCTGGCCGCGCGAACCTTGATAGATCTGCGCATAACCCCGCGCTGTCAAAGTTTGCAGATCTGCTAGCAGGGTATTTCCGACAGCAAAAGTGCGACCACGGGCGAGATCCGCTGAAACTGAGCGGTACAAACTCGACATCTCGCGAACTTCTGTGGCGCTCAGACTAGGCAGTCCTTTTTTTTCGGCTTGGGAGAGAAGCTTCTCAAGATCTTTCCAATTTTGCTCACGGCGGGCGATCCAACGCTGAATATTCATGGATATTTCCTAGTCTTAATTCAATAATATTCCGAAGTTTGCTACCAAAGATCTTCAAATGGTGGGCATAATATGCACATAATTTGCTAGATTCACGCGGAGATTTTATCTATGCCTCAAGCTTTTGGGATCTCTGAATTTAAACCCCTAAGTGTCGGTGCTGTTGTCACAGGAGCAGTTCAGCTTTACCGGGATAATTTCAAACAATACTTAAAGATTGCCTTTTTTTCTACGCTTTGGCTCATTGTGCCCGTTTTTGGATGGGCAAAGGGGCTTGCAGGGTTTGCCCTAATTTCCCGTCTCGCTTTTAACGAGATCAGTGGAAAGTCTGAAGATGAGCAAGTCGCACGCAGCATAGTCGATCAGCGCAAGTGGACATTTTTGGGTGCTCTCCTGCTTCTTTTTCTGTTTTATACGCTGTTTTATATTGGCGCTATCTCTATAGCTCTTGCTCTAGGTTTTATGTTCGGTGCTCTAGGCTTCGCTAGTAATCCAAACCCAGTTTTCACGGCCCTTGTCTTTCTTCTCGCTTTTCTGGTGACCTTCAGCGCTATTTTGTGGATAGTGACACGGTTTTTTATCCAGGATGTCGCCTTAGCCATTGAAGATGGTAGTGGGGCTTCTGGATCGCTCAAACGCTCATGGTCACTGACAAAAGGGTCTGTGTTTCGCTTGCAATTAGTGATACTAGTAGGAACTTTGATTACCGGACCTTTCGTATTAATTAGTCAGGGAGTCAGTTTTGCTTTTCAAAGTTTCTCAGGGGTAGATGCTAATCCACTGGTTGCTTTAGTTTTGTCATTTGCACTGATTGGAATAACACTAACTAATAGCGCTCTGCTCTCTCCTTTTTGGCAAGCCATCAAAGCCTTAGTCTACGCAGATCTGCTCACTCGCCGCGAGGGTGTAGATCTGGAATTGCGGGGATAATCGCTGTGTCTCTGTTTAATCGCGTTACCCTACAAACCCCCGAAAGTGTTGAACTGGAGTTTCGGCTGGCTGGGGCTGGTAGCCGCGCCCTCGCTTTGGTGATCGACTATGTGATCTGGGGAGCACTGCTCTTCGTCCTTGCCCTTGCTTGGTTCTTCACTGCGGCAGTTCTGCCTGAAGCCGTCCAACAGTTCTACGCTGCCATCAGTTTATTTATTCTGTTTGCAACCTACGTTGGCTATTTTGTTTTCTTTGAAACGCTTTGGCGTGGTCAAACCCCTGGTAAGCGCCTCACCAAAATCCGGGTTGTCCGCGAAGATGGCCGCCCCATTGGCCTAACTCAAGCACTGCTCCGTGCCCTCCTGCGCCCCATCGACGATCTGTTCTACCTGGGTCTGCTGTTCATTTTGTTTAGCAAGCAAGAAAAACGCCTTGGGGATATAGCCGCTGGCACTCTCGTCATCGAAGAGGGCTCTGCCGATGCCAAAGCACAGATCGAGCTTTCTAATAATGCGCAGGCTTTGGCCAGAGAACTTCTAGAAACGGGAAATATTGTCAAACTTTCGCCTGACGATTTCGCGACAGTTCGGGAATTTTTAAAGCGCCGGAAGAACCTTAGCCCTGCAGCCCGATTATCACTCAGCGATAAACTCGCTGGCCAAGCTGAAAAACTTTTGGACATGCAAGAAACTCCCCTGAACGTCGTTCCTGAGAGTTTTCTTGAAGCGATTTACTTGGCCTACCAACAGCAGTCTCAAGCTCGTAATTAATGCAAAAGAATCGAAACACCAAGAGCAAGAACGCCAAGATGAATGGCGGTAAAGATCACCCGTGCAGTGACCTCACCACCAGGCAAGTACTTGTCTAGGTTGGGCAGCAGAGGCAGGGCAAACAAAGAGACTGGAATCGTGCTCATGACCATTAAGCCAATCAGCTTAGTAGGCATGGCCTTAATGATGGCAAAGGCCGGAAGCATATACCACTCAGGAATCACTTCTGGAGTAGCAAACACATCGAACATGTCGATAAGACGAGGCGGTTGAAGAATCGTAAGAACGAGGGTAAGTGCGATACATGCGAGGGCAACGATCGCTAAGTCAAAAGCTTGAAGGTTAATCGAACCTGCAACCTTAGTTTCAGATGAGATCTGCTTTTTTTGCGGCGTATACATGTGACACCATTGCCAAAACAGTGAAGAGCGGAAGAACAATCGTATGTAACCAGTTGATGCGGGCGATGCTTAAGGTGCTGATACTGCTGCCGTTGAGCAAGAAGCCCTTGACAGCTGCACCGAGGACAGGCACGCCGTTAAACAAATTTGCTTCAATCGCCAATCGCCAGTAAGCATTCTGGTCGAGTGGCAAGTAGTAGCCCGTGATGTTGCCACCGAGGAGCATCAGCCCCAGAAGCAATCCAGACCACCAAAGCCACTTGGCAGGGCCACGGAAAACCCCAAACCAGTAGGCCAGGGTCGTAAACAGCAAGCTGCAGATCAATGCGAGGGAGCTAGACCACCAGTGGAGTCCACGGATTGCCCAACCGAAGTTCACCCCTTCCGTGATGGTTTGGGTGGCTTTGTAGGCATCCATGGACGGGACAAAGTTGGCTGCTAGCAAGGTTCCGGTGAGCAGGGCAAGTGCCATGAAGGTGATCGTTGCCGTCGAAAGGTAGGGCCAAAGCTTCTTGAAAAAATCTTGAGATGGATTTGTAGCAACCATTTACAAGCCTCCGCCTGCTTACCTCTCAATTGTAACGAAAGAACTCAGAATGTTGCATTTTATTTACTTGCTTTACATCGCTAAATTCTGCTAGCTTGCAAAAGGGAGATTCTGCGCTCGCTGATCGGCGAGACAGATAATTCCCACGTCCCTTCAGGAAGTCGCCAGTGAAACCTGAGCCGCTCCTCAATTTTGTCCAGATCTCCGATACCCATCTGCGTCCAAGTGGAAGCCCGTCGGGGTGGTGGCTATCGGACGATCCAGAAGATCTGTTACGGAGCGCCGTCGCCCGCGTCCAACGTTTAGGCAATGTTGATTTTGTGCTGTTTACTGGGGATCTTTTTGATCGTGCCGAGGCGGCTGCCCTCGATCAATTTCTTGAGATTGTTCAGGATCTGCCCTGCCCCTACCATGTCGTTGTTGGCAACCATGATGTCGTCGCCAAGCCTTGGACGGGAAGGCTCACCAAAGCCAGTTTTGCAGAGCGTCTCAAGTTGCCGACAGAACTGTATTACAGTGTGGCGATCAAACCAGGGTACCGCTTGATTGTTCTCGATACTGTTCCTGATCAATTTCCCCATGCCCAGGGCCGACTGCCCCAAGAACAGATGGACTGGCTACGTTGGCAGTTGCTCGTCTATCGAGATGAAGTCGTGGTGATTGGAGTACATCATCCGCCGATTGCCCCTGCCTACTTTCGTGATTTTCGCCTGAATCCTGACGATGGCATCCAGTTTGCTGAGTTGATTGCCGCTTCTCCCAATGTTGCAGCGGTGCTCAGTGGCCACCTCCACGTGCCGAGGCGTTGGAGCTATCGGCGGCGGCCTTTCTTTAGTGCCCCCTCCCTCGGTGGCCCTCCAAATGCCTTCCGTCACTTCCGTCTCGAAGTCTCTGCAACCGTAGCCAGACTTCGCTACGACTGGATACCGGTCAAAAGTGGCGAACGTCGCCGCCCTCTTTGGTATCCCCTTGCCGCTGGCACCCTTAAAGATCGCCGTGGCCGCTATCGACTCTCACTGCCAGTACTGGGCATCGGTGGCGGCAAGCGCCTCCGACTTCGCCTCAGAATCAAAAAATTGGGCGCAGTTTCCTAATTAGCTTTGAGGTCTGAGCAGGGAATTGCACACACCGACAGCGCCAGTCACCCCTTTGGCAATCGCTGAGTCACAGACTTGCTGCATTTGGGCTGTAGCTGTGTCCACTTGGGCGCAGGTTACTTCTGCATTTGGGTCGTTACTTTGCCGTGCAGAGTAGCACAATTGCCGTGCGCGACTCAGGTTAATGGTTGCCCGATTGAGGAGATTGCGCTCCATCTTGTAGTTGACAGGAGCCTGAGGAATCGGGGTTTCTTCCTGTGCCTGGAGAGGCATTGCCGTTGCGAAGCAGACAAGCAACACAGCGAACCATTTGCCCATAGCAAAAACCTCAAAATACTTCTATGAGAGTACCCAGGGTGATTACGGATTAGTCTCTAACGCAGCATTGCTCTGGGCACTTGCCGCACCTTCTCCAAGCATCAAACAGATCGTCAGCAGTGAAAGAAATCGTTTCATTGAAAACACAAAACCCATGGATAGAGTGTACCCATGGGTTTTGTGTTTTTCACAAGTGTGGAGAATTAAGCGGCGACTGGCCGCATTGCCTCTTCGATCAACTTTTCTAATTCTTCAGCATCGACAGTCTCTTTTTGAACAAGCACTTCAGTCACTTTGTCCATGAGGGCGCGGTTGCTGACGAGGATATTGCGGGCGATATCGTAGGACTGCTTGATCAAGTCACGCACCTCTTCATCGATCACAGCAGCCGTTTGGTCGCTGAAATCGCGTTCGGTCATGATATCGCGGCCTAAGAACATGTTTCCACCCTGGCGACCCAAAGCAACTGGGCCGAGCTTCTTGCTCATTCCGTAGCGGGTAATCATATCGCGGGCAATGCCTGCAACAGTTTGAAGATCACTAGAAGCGCCAGTGGTAACTTCTTCGCTGCCGTAGACGATCTCTTCGGCGATGCGGCCACCGAGAGCGACAGCCATCGTATTCATCATGTAGCGGCGGCTTTCGAGGCCACCGTCTTCATTGGGTACGAACCAAGTCAGTCCACCCGCATTACCACGGGGGATAATCGTGATTTTCTGAACAGGGTCGTACTCAGGAATCAAAGCACCGACGAGGGCATGACCAACTTCGTGATAGGCGATCAGCCACTTGCGCTTGTCAGTCATCAACCGATTTTTCTTCTCAGGGCCGACGAGAACGCGATCCACTGCGTCGTTCACTTCGTCCATCGAAATCTCAGTCAGGTTGCGACGCGCTGCCAGGATTGCTGCTTCATTGAGCAGGTTGGCCAAGTCAGCCCCAGTAAAACCAGGAGTCCGGCGGGCAATCTTTTCCACATCTACGTCTTTGCTCAAAGTCTTACCACGGGCATGAACTTTGAGAATCTCCAGACGACCCTTGAAGTCAGGCCGATCTACGACTACTTGGCGGTCAAAACGACCTGGACGCAATAAAGCGGCATCGAGAACGTCGGGGCGGTTGGTGGCAGCAATGATGATTACACCAGTATTGCCTTCAAAACCGTCCATTTCTACGAGCAACTGGTTGAGGGTCTGTTCGCGTTCGTCGTTGCCACCACCGAGGCCAGCACCGCGTTGACGACCCACCGCATCAATTTCATCGATGAACACGATGCAAGGGGCGTTCTTCTTCGCTTGCTCAAAGAGGTCGCGCACGCGGGAAGCACCGACACCGACAAACATTTCGACGAACTCAGAACCGGAGATCGAGAAGAAGGGAACGCCTGCTTCTCCAGCTACAGCCTTGGCAAGCAAAGTTTTGCCTGTACCAGGAGGACCGACCAAGAGCACACCCTTTGGAATCTTTGCGCCTACGGCGGTAAAGCGATCCGAGTTCTTCAAGAAATCAACAACTTCCTGAAGCTCTAGCTTCGCTTCTTCGACTCCAGCGACATCGGTGAAAGTCGTCTTCGTCTGAGGCTCCATCTGCACACGCGCCTTGGACTTGCCAAAGTTCATTGCTTGGTTGCCTGGGCCACCCTGGGCACGACGCAACAAGAAGAACAATCCACCCAACAACAGTAAGGGGAAGAACAGAGATTGGAGGGCTGCCACCCAAACATTCCCTGTGTTTGAAGGGGCAATGGTCGCTTCAACCCCGTTCTGACGCATGATGGCGTAAATTTCGGCATCGTTGGGCAAGTTGACCTTCACTGAGGATTCATCCTTCAGCTTGACAATTGCTGAGGCTGTCTCAGGATAGACCACCACCGACTTGACCGATCCCTGTTGCACTTGTCGGACAAATTCGCTGTAGCGCACTTCCGCAGGAGCCGTGGTCTGGCCACCGCTGAAAAAGGCGCTTGCTAAGGAAATGACGACGATCGCCAGCAGGACGTAAAGACCTGTATTCCGCCAGTTCTTGTTGTTCACAGAACGAGAACCCTCCTGGACACGTTTGTAAAGTTTGTTAACTTATTTTAAGCTATGTCAGACAGAAGTGCCCGTCAACTGCTGATCTAGATCTCTATTATGAATCATGAAGAAAAAAGGGGGCCATAGCCCCCAAAGGTTTTTTGCGTTTTAACCCAAAACGTTAGAACAGACCCAAAGTCAAAGACTTTGGAATATCCGCAAAGACTGCACCAGCACCGAGGTAGAAAGTCACCAGAGCACCGACCAAGAAAACTGTGGTGGCAATCGGGCGGCGAAAAGGGTTCTGGAACTTGTTGACGTTCTCGATAAAAGGCACAACAGCCAAACCAAGCGGAATCGCCAGCATCAACACAACGCCCAGCAACTTATTGGGGACGGTGCGCAGCATCTGGAAAACCGGGTAAAAGTACCACTCTGGCAAAATATGGCCAGGAGTTGCAAATGGGTCAGCGGGTTCGCCAATCTTGGAAGGATCGAGAACAGACAAGGCAATGATGCTTGCGATCGTTCCGAAGATCACGACACCGAAGATCAAAATATCGTTCGGCCAGAAAGGTTCGCCGTAGGTATTGTGGCCCATCCCCTGTTCTAGTAATTCGAGAATTTCGGGATCGTCCAACTCGGGGCGCTTAAGCGGCATAAGAGTCTCTCCTTGAATAGGGGTTTACAGGGGGCCAGAAATGCCCTGCTTGCGGATCATCAAAAAGTGCATCAGCATGAACGTCGCCGTCAGCCAAGGTAGCACGAAAGTATGAGCGCTGTAGAAGCGTGTAAGAGTCGCTTGTCCGACCCCAGCACTACCGCGCAGAAACTCAACAATGAACGTACCAACAAACGGGATGGCGCTAGGTACTTGGGTAACAATCTTCACTGCCCAGTATCCGACTTGATCCCAGGGAAGGGAGTAACCTGTGACCCCGAAGCTCACTGTTAGGCAGGCCAGCAAAACGCCGGTCACCCAGGTCAGTTCACGGGGACGCTTGAAACCACCCGTCAAATAGACACGGCAGGTGTGCAAGATCATCGACAACACCATCATCGAAGCGGACCAGCGGTGAATCGAGCGAATCAACCAGCCAAAGTTCACTTCATCCATGATGTAGCTTACGGAAGCGAAAGCTTCTGCGACCGTAGGTCTGTAGTAATAGGTCATTGCGAAGCCAGTCGCAAATTGAATCAAGAAACAGATGAGAGTAACGCCACCCAGACAATAGAAGATATTGACGTGGGGAGGGACGTACTTGCTTGTAACATCGTCCGCAAGTGCCTGAATTTCCAAGCGCTCTTGAAACCAGTCGTATACCTTACTCATGAGACCGCAGCCCTTTTACAAAAAATTGCGTTTCGATTTTGAATGTAACACCGCTTTTCGGCCATAGCTTGGAGACGGTTACAATACTTTACCATACCCATGAAGCTGACAACGCGCGGCCACTACAGTGTCAAGGCTATGCTGGACTTGACGATCCACCGCAATGGACCACCCCAATCCATCCGCGCTATTGCCCTACGTCAAAATATTTCGCAACACTTTCTTGAGCAATTGCTCATTAAATTGCGGCAGGCTGGTTACATTCGCTCTGTACGTGGCGTGCAAGGTGGCTATCTTCTGGCGAAGCCGCCCGCCCAGATTTCTTTGGGAGCGATTCTGCAAGTCGTTGGCGACGGCATTGAACCTTTAGGAAAAATGTCTCGTGACTCCGATCAAGCGGAAGACTGGGTAACTTTTGCCCTCTGGAGCCGAGTCTCAACCTATGTTCAGACGGCTTTAGATCAGGTTTCCCTCGAAGACCTCTATTACGACACCCGCAGCCGCCAAGCCTCCCAAAGCGAAGAAGGTGGTTTTATCGTATGAGCGAAATCGTGCCGCATTGGCTTTTTTTAACGAAAGACCAATTAGTACAGGGGTCATTCCGGTGGTAGCTCGCGCCGAAGTAAGTAATCATTGATTCTTTCTTGGCGGCGATTAGCTACAAGGAGTTCTTCGACAATTTCTGCCTGACGGCGATCAGAAGCGCGGATCTCCTGAATCACTCCATCCTGACGACGATTGGATTCGCGGATCTCTTCAATCACTGAATCTTGGCGACGATTGGACTCGCGAATCTCTTCAATGGTGTTGTTGAGGGTAGCGACAACGGGTACAAGCACACTGACAGCACTCACGAGATGAGACACAGCAATATCAGTCATAGCCGTTTGCTGCTTTAACTCTTCAATGCGTTGGCCAGTAGCGGCAATTTGCTGGCTGAGGATCACTTGACTCACGCGGAATTCGGCCACTAGATTCATCTGGTTATCTATACGCTCAGCTAAAGCTCTAAGTATTTCTTGAAAGTCGTCGGGCATCTCACTATCTCCCCTAGCAGAGAATCCATGCACCTATCTTACCCGCTCATTCTGAGTGGTAACACGGCATTGTAGGGAAAAATCTTAGGGTGTCCCCTCGCCCCATCCACCACCACCAGGGGTTTCAATGCGGACTTGGTCGCCAGCTTTCAGTTCGCGGGAAGTTTTAGCGGGCAGGATTTCATTATTGAGGAAGTTATGGCCAGGAGTGCCAGACTGCCCACCAAGAATGCCTTGAGGCGCATGATGACGCCGATCGCTGAGTAACGACAAAGTACAGTCTTCCAGGACTTGGATCGTGCGAACAATGCCCCAACCACCGCGATAGGCACCATTTCCTCCAGAGTTCTCTCGGAGTTCGTAGCTCAGGAGTCGCAGAGGGAACTCCATTTCGAGGGCTTCGATTGGCGTGTTTAGGGTATTGCTCATACCAACGTGAACCCCATCGAGTCCAGAGCCGCTCGAACTTGCTCCTTGACCACCACCGATGGTTTCGTAGTAGCTAAAGTTTGCGTTGCCGAGGATCAGGTTGTTCATGGTGCCTTGCCCTTGGGCGAGGCCATTTCCCAAAGCAAGCATGAGCAAATCCGCAACGCGCTGAGAGGTCTCGACATTTCCAGCCACCACAGCCGCAGGCCAGACAGCGTGGAGCAAACAGCCTTTAGGCACTACCAAGTGAACAGGCACCATTGCTCCAGCATTGGCAGGCAGGTAGGGATCGATCAATGCACGCAGAGCAAAAGCGACAGCGGAACGCGTGACTGCTAGTGGTGCATTCAAGTTGCCATGGATCTGTGGAGCCGTGCCCGTAAAGTCGATGGTGAGAGCATCTCCCGAAACGGTAACTTTCACTTGGAGGAGAATATTGCTGCCATCAGCAGCTTCTAAATAGTCTGTGGCAGAGTAGATCCCATCACGTAGTTGCGCAATTCCTCGGCGGATCCGGCGCTCGGTGTAGTCAAGCACTTCGGCAACTCTGAGGTCAAAAGCTTCACTGCTGAGGGGGTAACAGAGAGATTGCAACCGCTCCGCACCTAATTGGTTGGCGGAAACCTGTGCTCGCAGATCCGCGCGTCGCAGTTCCGGTTGACGGACATTGGCCAAGATCAGTCTCAAAATATTTTCGTCCAGCTGACCATGTCGGCCAATGCGGGTCGGTGGGATCACCAAACCTTCTTGGAAAATCGTGGTCGAATCGGCAGGCATCGAGCCAGGACGCATTCCACCGATATCCGCATGATGTGCCCTCGATACGGCAAAGCCCAAAATCTGCTCTGGATCTTCAGGCTGTGCAATGACAGTAATCAGGGTCAGATCGGGAAGGTGGGAACCACCAGAAAAGGGATCGTTGAGCAAAAATATTTCGCCAGGAACGGGATCGCGGGAAATCACGGCAGCAACTGCGTCCCCCAAGGCACCAAGATGGACAGGAATCGCTGCTGCTTGAGCAATATCGCGACCCTGGCGATCAAAAAGAGCCGTCGAGCAATCCCGCCGTTCTTTGATGTTGGCCGAGTAAGCCGCCCGAATCAGTCGGGCCATCATCTCTTCGGTGATTCCGCCCAGGGCATTGGTAAAAACTTCTAGATCGATGGCATCCATGTAGTTACGATAGGTCAGGACGTTCAGGGTAGGACATGGCACGGGTTATTTCTTTATTAGGTAAGGGTGGCACTGGTCGCAGTACGCTGACTTTGGCCATGGCCCAAGCGGAGGCGAGGAGGGGCAAAAAAGTCCTGGTGATTAGCCTTGAGCCCCTGAGTGCCATCGGCCATTATCTTGATGTCAATCTGAGCGCTGAACCCCAAGAAGTCGCTACGGACCTTTGGGCCGTGCACTTTAGTACCACCAGCCGGCTCGAAGGGTACTGGAGCAAACTGCGGGTTGCTGAGGAAGAATTCGCCCGGATTTCCCTATTTCGAGAAGTCTACGGTCAAGAGATGGGCATCTTGCCGGGGTTCGACCAGTTCTTGCTACTCTTTGCACTCCGGGACTGGGATTTAAACGGTAACTACGACTATCTCTTCTTTGACGGCGGTTCCGGCCTCGAACACCTGCGCATGTTTGCTGTCCCCGAACAGGGCAGTTGGTACGTGCGACGTTTCGGTGAAGCATTTTCGAAATCCCCCATTGGCCAAATTCTCTCGCCATTTCTCGAACCGATTGCCCGATCCATCCTGACGGTGAATTTCTCTGGGGACAACGTCAAGCAGACTACAGGCAAACTCACAGATATTCTTGGCGAAGGCAAAGCCGTGATGGAAAGCCCAGATCGTCTATTACTTTACTTAGTAACAACAGGGGATCCCCTGGCTGTGGCGACAGCGCGCAGACTTTGGGGTGCCAGCCAACTGATGGGTCTTAGTGTCGGCGGCATTCTCGTCCGGGGCACAGAAGATCTTGGTGAGCAATTCTCTTCCCTACCGATCCGCCGTGTTCCCGAGGGAACGGCGGCTGTACTTTCCGAAAAAGTCGAAGATTTAGCAGGTGCTAGCCCGATCTTGCCGCGTACGTTTGTCACAGATGAGCAGGCCAGAACGGTGAGTATTCATCTCCCCGGATTTACCAAAAAGCAAGTGGAACTCAGTCAGTACGGCCCGGAACTGACGATTCGCGCCGCCGATCAACGCCGCAACTTTGTGCTTCCCTATGGACTGAATGGTTTACGGGCAACCGGAGCCAAGTTCGCCAACGACTATTTGACAATTACCCTAGGCTGATATTTGCCCTATGGATAGTTAGCTTTTGATTGCCCATTCTTGAAAAGCGGTGAATTTCGATGAGTGTAACTTGCGAACTCTTTCAACTTGACGAAGCAAAAATAGCCGAATGCTTGGCGATCCCTGACCAACTCATGGTCGATCTCGAAGAAGGAATCTGGGAAGAAGCAGACAGAGCGACTCTTGGAGAAGCGTGGCACATTATTCACTTTCTGTTGACAGGCACCGAGAATTTCAGCGACTGGCCCCTTGGGTTTCTGTTCAGCGGTGGTGAGGTGATCGAAGAAGCGATCGTCGGCTACGAGCCTGTGCGCATCTTGCAACCAGAACAAGTGAAAGAAGTGGATGCAACCTTGTCAAAAATGGATACCCAGAAGCTTTTCGCCCAGCATGGATCTCAGGCAATGCTGGAAGCTGAAGAGTTATATCCAGATCATTGGAAAGCTTTTCAAAAGGTCTACTTTATCCAAGCCTTTGAAACTTTGCGAAATTTTATGCAGGCAGCGACATTGCGACAGAATGGGATCCTAATTGTCTATATCTAGATTCCCTGAATTTACAGCCTAAAGCTGTCCAGAATATTGGATCTACTCAGCCAGTTGTTGTTAAACCGTGCTCGGATCGATGCCTAGAGCGCGAAGCCGTTCAGCCAAAGCTTCAGCTCTTTGCCTTTCCTGTCGTGCTTCCTGTTCAGCCAGTTCAGCGCGTTGCTGTTCCTGCTGTACCTGCTCTTCAACACGCTCGATCCGCTCTTCCGCTATATCAGCCCTTTGTTCTGCCAGATTTGCCCTTTGGCGCTCTTGCTGTAGCTGTGCCTCCGCCAGTTCAGCACGATGGCGCTCATATTCCGCAAGTTCCTTACTGATCGGTAGAAGGTTGCCCTCGTTGTCATACCACCGCATCCAGGGCAACGTCATATCGATGAACTTTGAGTGCCAAATGCCAAGCGTCACTCCTAAGAGTTCAATCGGAAAATGGCCATGTTCATTCGGTCTGACCAATTCATAGCGGCCACCGATTAACTCATAGACTGTGACATGACCCAACTTGACTTCGTAGATGCCGTAATAAGGCGCACGGATCACCCGCTCATACACCCAAAATTTGCCCTTGCCACGAGTTTGGTCACGCTCTTCAGTGCCATCACCAGAAACAAATTCAAGCACGATCAATGGAGCAATTAATTCCTGCCACATCACATAAGATTTGCGATACTCGCCATCCAATAAAGGTGGCACATCGGGAACATAGAACCAATCAGGAGCCTCAGCGCCCTTCTCCGCTGGCTCAGGTGGGATAGTCTATCGCCAATAGATGCCACAATCTTGGCCGATGCAGTACTGTCCATCGGGGTGCAATTGTTCTAAAACAGGTTGAATCGCGTCAGACAACAGCAAGCTTTGAGGATGTTCTTGGAAATTTTTCACAAAGTTGCCATCCGACCCTGGGAGTTGTGTATGGTCGGGCAATCTTGTGGAGAGTGGTTCTTGAGCAAGCATCAGTCTTCCCCCGACAATGCTGGTGGGCTAGGTTTGAAGGCAATCGCACAGACTTGAAAGCCTGTCGCTCCATCTTAATCCCTGGCATTTGATGGCGTGTGGCGCATGGCATTTGCCTTTAATCCAGAAAGATGGGCTGTTCTGCTTGTTGCAGGCGACAAATCTGGGTCAGTTCCTTTCACTCTCTCGTTTAAATCTGTTCAATCAACGCGCATCTTTCCTGACCGAGGGGGCTTTGCCCAATTTCTATCGCGTCGTTTAACTCAACGCTTTCCCTGCAAGGGGATGTGAATGCGAATGTCGCGAAGATTTATTCTTGCTGCTCCAGCAAAAATCGCAGCAAATCGCGTTGCTCTTGAAGCAACTGCTGCTGCTCCAGCAACAGATCCGAAAGTTGCCCATTCGCTTGTGTTAAAAGAGCTACTAAATCTCGGTACCGTTGCAGTAAGCGGGTTTGTTCTGCTTGCTGCCGCCGGCGCATTCGATATTCCACCAATGGCGCACGATTTAGCCGCAGTCGCAGAATCGTAAACTCTCCACAGGAGCTAATTCCTACTACTCGTCCATCCTCTAACTCTACGAAATTGCCTGAAGTATTTCCTTGCCGAGGATTCCAAAGCATTGGATCAGCTTCGCACGTTGGCCAGTAATCCTGTTTGTACTGGTTGCAACGTACACAGCAATAAATCAAATTGTCTAAATCATCACTACCACCCTTCGATTGCGGATGGAAATGGTCAATGGTCAACAGTCCGCCCACATCAACTTCTGAAACACCGCAAAACTCACAGGCACGCCTTGCCCTTTGCCTCACTTGCTCTCGGATTTCCAGCGATAAGCTCATGCAAATTTCAATGTGCCCAACTGCTGCTGCAACGCCGAAATCTCCCGCCGAAGTACTTCATTTTCAGATGTGACTTGCCGGACTTGCTGAATAACAGTCATTAATTGTGTCAACGCTATATCCACCTGGACTGGTAACCCCGATGTCTCGGCAGTAGTAGAAAATGGGCTCAAATTTTGAGCTTCTTCAGCGTCTTGTTGCTGATACCATACCTGTAGCTGTGCCTGTTCTTCAGCAGTGAGAACCTCTGCTTTTGTCCAACGATCATGCAATTGCAGCCCTAATTCATTTGAGATCGTAGTCATGTTCGGCTCCAAGATTTAAACCGCTAGAGAACAATTCACCTACGCTATTCTACTTTTTCCTTGGGCTGTATGACTTGCTGTGCCCAAATCTATCCAAAAAACTATGAACCAAGAAAGGATATAAATTATTCCTTATATTTTGCGTGCTTTGGCTATCTGAATAGTTCGCCTGCGCAATCTCCACCCCTTGAAATTGACCATTTACTGCATTCAAAGAGCTGGTTCCACTTCCGCCGACAACATTCCCGCCACCATATGGTTGGATTTTTTTCTGTAGGAGTTGTGGTAGGTGGGGGCGTAGGTTTTGGCTCTGGCTCTGGTGGCTCGTTATACACCAAGCCACCACTAAGCTTTACATCAAGTGCTTGCTTTTGCCGCAAGCCCTGCTAAATAATGTCAGCAAATGTCCGTTCAGTTTTGCGGAAGTACCAGATGCCACTTGCTAACAAAAGAGCAACGATGACCAGGGACAGAGCAAAGCCTGGTAAGTAGAGTGCCGATTTGCCCCCAAGCAGTGCCCAGCGGAATCCATCGATCACGCCGACCATCGGGTTGAGAGAGTAAAGAAAGCGCCACTGGGCTGGAACGATGTTGCTGCTGAAACCAACTGGCGAGATGTAGAGGCCGAACTGGACAATAAAGGGGACGATAATCCGAAAGTCACGGTACTTGACATTCAGCGCTGCAAGCCACAACCCAGCCCCCATGGAAGCGGCAAAGGCAACGGCTATAAACAGGGGCAAGGTCAAAATCCGCCAATCTGGCAGGAATTGGTACCAGATCATCAGACCCACCAAAATCAGCGCCGAAATTAAAAAATCGACGAAGCTGACAATCACCGCACTGGTCGGTACGACGAGGCGGGGGAAATAGACTTTTGAAATCATATTGGCGTTGCCGACAACGCTATTGCTGCATTCAGTCAAAGCATTGGCGAAGAACTGCCAGGGCAGCATAGCCGCAAAAACCAACACTGGGTAGGGAGCACCGTCGGAAGGGAGCTTGGCAAGCCCACCAAAGATGGCAGTGAAGACGATCATCGTCAGAATCGGGCGGATCAGCGCCCAGGCAATCCCGATCACTGTCTGCTTGTAGCGCACCAAAATATCGCGCCATGCCAGAAAGTAAAAAAGTTCACGGTAATTCCACAGATCCTGCCAGTACTGGCGTTCAGTACGGCCTGCTTCAATGACCAGTTCGCGATCTCGCATGTTTGCCCTTAGCTGATGCTCCGGCCTTAATATACCCTAGTGGCTTCGTTATTGCTGTCAGCCAAGATATATCTCTCTCTGCAGCCAGATGTGTCCGGTATTGGGTATGTTAAGAATAGTAAAGCGAAAAGATGGAGCATTGTTATGGAAATCTTCAACATCAATTGGAACAATCCCCAACTTGTCGATGGTCTCAAGCTGTTTTACGCGGCCGAAATTGGTATTGCTACGGTTTCCGAGTTAGCGATTGGTGCTCTGGGAATCGACAAAATTGCCCGTCCGATTGTGGACTTCCAACGCCTAAATGCGGCGGCTCAGTTGGCTCTTTGGGGTGCTTTGATCTACCATCTCGAAGCAGAAGCCAAGCAGACTACTGTTCAGAGCTAGCAAGCCTACTGAGGCGAGCCAAGAGGGTTTCGGGCTCGCCTCGGATTTAGAATCATCCCAGCCATTGCCCCAGCAAGGTCTTCAGTTCAGCCACAGAATCGACCCAGAAGCGGGGGTCTGCAATGGCCAACTCTTGGCGGCTATGGGTTCCCCAAGTGACCGCACAACTGGTTACTCCAGCCCGGTTTGCCATCTCAATATCGAAGTGGGTATCGCCGATCATGATCGCTTGGTTCGGCTGAAATCCGGTTTTGTCAAGGGCAACCACCATGGATTCTGGGTCAGGCTTGCCACGCTTCACATCGTCGGGAGAAATAACCACGGGAAAGATTTGCGTCCAGCCGACATGGGCAAGCACCTCTCGAATCGAAGGGCCACGCTTGCCAGAACAGATCGCCAGAATATCACCTTGGGCGTGTAACTCTCGAAGCAAGTCGTCCACGCCAGGAAAAGGTTGGCTGTTATCGAGCATGATCTCCCGATACAGAACGCGGTAGGTTTCCACAACAGTTGGTGCTTCTGCAAGGCGATCCGTGGGCAAAATCAAAGCCATCTGTTCGCGCAGAGGCACCCCGATCAAGCGCCGCCACCGCTCTACCGTTTCTGCAGGTAAGCCCAAAGCTGACACAGTCAGCGCCATGGCCGAGACAATACCCTGCTCAGAATCGACCAATGTGCCGTCGAGGTCGAAGACGATGAGCCGGGTCGCCATGGACAGTTCTCCACAGGGTTAAAGCGGGAAAAGCCTGCGCAGAGCGACCCGCGCAGGTTATCCACAAAGTTTTCCACAGGGAATTTTGGACTTAGCCTTCTTGGTTGACGAAGGGCAGAAGCGCCATAATCCGGGCACGCTTGATCGCCACGGTCAAATCCCGCTGCTGTTTGGCAGTCAAGGTTGTGATCCGGCGAGGAAGAATCTTGCCGCGTTCGGTGATGAATTTGCGCAAAAGATCGACATCTTTGTAGTCAATTTTATCTTTTGGGGGAATCGGCGAAACCCGCTTGCCGCCACGTAGTCCAAAGCTCATAGTTACTTAATCTCTTTGTGAACGGTGTGCTTGTTGCAATTGGGACAGAATTTTTTGAGTTCCATGCGCCCAGTCGTGTTGCGCTTATTTTTGCTGGTCGTGTAACGAGAGACACCTGCCCGCCGTTTGGACGTGTTCGTCCGGCACTCGGTACACTCTAAAGTAATGATGATGCGGGCTCCAGGCTTCGCCATTGGACTATCCTTTATTTTGCATTTCGCGATCTCCAATTATTCCACAAAACGAGCCATGTGGCTAGTGCCAAAATTTCTGTGGTTTCCTCGATCCGCTTAAAATAAAGCGTCGATCTTACTTATCTAAAACTGTGGATCATCCGCCCCTACTCGTCTTCGACCTCATGGACACGGTGATCGTCGATCCTTTTTACCGCGAAGTCCTCGACTATCTGGGGACGACGCTTCCCGACTTAGGCCAAGTCAAGCACCCGACCAGTTGGATCGAGTTTGAAACGAATCTATGTGATGAGATCAGCTTTCTAGAACGTTTCTACCGTCCTGAGACGGGGTTGAAGCTTGCCGATCCACAAGCTTTCAAGCAAGTTTTTAGGGACAACTACCGTTTTTTGCCCGGAATGGAAGAACTGCTCACTGAACTCAAAGCAATGGGTCATTCCCTTTGGGTGCTCTCGAACTACAGTGCTTGGTGGCAAGTAGCCCGCCAAAAATTGGCCTTAGATCGTTTCTTTGTCGGCTACTGCGTCTCCTGCGACATTGGTTTTCGCAAACCCAGTGGTGAAGCGTATAGTGCCTTGATCAACGCCATCGGTCACGAGAACCTAGTCCTGATCGACGACCGTTCAACCAACATCGAGGGCGCACGGCAAATAGGCATCGAAGGAATTTTGTTTGAAGACGCAAAGAGATTGAGAAATGCGCTGAAAAAACGCAGTATTCTTTGAGGGCAAAAACTTAATTTTCGCGGCTGCGTTCGTCGGTGTCGGGTGAATTGTTATAGAGCGCTTCGAGCTGACTACGAATGTCAGGATCGCGGGGAGTGACGCGGACGACGAGGAGGGGATCGCGGATCATCCGGCCTTGGCGGTCCAGCAGCTCAGGATGGGTACGGGCATTCACCCGTCGATCTCGGCCCGAAAGATTGCGGCGCCAACCGGTTGCCATGGTGTAAAAGGAGAACGCCCCCAGAAGCAAGAAGAAGAAAATATAAAGCAGTTGAGGGATCATGAACAGCCTCGGCGCAGTGAAAGTGACTCAGGGATCCGACCCAGACTTCCCTTAGCTTCTGCGAAGAAAGGAACGCCTACATTTCATAATATCTCTCGATTCCCTCCCATGCTTCTTTCTAAAGAAATTAGTCATTTCACTCCTGAGGGGGTGAGATTTCACTGGCTTTTATAAAATTCCTGATCCGCCTCGGTGGTGGGATCGTTCATGATTGTAAAGAAGTTATGGATTTTCTCTATGTCATCCCGAATCGACCTGCGCAGCGATACGATCACACGACCGACTGAGGGAATGCGTGAGGCGATGATGGCAGCAGCAGTCGGAGATGATGTCTACGGCGAAGATCCAACCGCACAACTTTTACAGGAACGCGTCGCCCAGCTCCTCGGCAAAGAAAAAGGGCTGTTTTTCCCCAGTGGGACGATGTGCAACCAAGTGGCGATCGCCGCTCACATCCAGCCCGGTCAGGAAGCTCTCTGCGACCGCAACTGTCATATCTTTAACTACGAATTGGGAGGAGCGAGTTGGCTGGGTGGGGTGCAACTCAATGCCCTCGATGCACCCAATGGCATCTTGAGCGCCGAACAGATCGAAGAAGCGATTCGCCCCGATGATATCCACGAACCTCAAACCGGCTTAATCTTGCTGGAGAACACCCACAACCGGGGCGGTGGAACGATCTATCCCCAATCCACTATTGCCGCAATTGCCGATGTTGCTCGCCACAACGCGATTCCGCTCCACTTAGATGGAGCACGGATGATCAACGCCAGTGTCGCCAGTGGTTTCTCCCCTGCTGAAATTGCTGCACCGTTTGACTCGGTCTATTTTTGTCTCTCGAAAGGATTAGGCTGCCCAGTTGGCTCAGTTTTGGCTGGAAGTGCGCGCTTTATTGACCGGGCGAAGCGCTTGCGCAAAGCGTTTGGCGGTGGGATGCGGCAGATCGGTTTTTTGGCGGCAGCTGGTCTTTATGCCCTCGATCACCATGTCGATCGCCTCGCAGAAGATCATCGGCGCGCTCGGATACTTGCCGAAGCCCTCGCAGAGTTAGAAGTCTTTTCGATCAACTTGGCGTGCGTGCAGACGAATATCGTCCTGGCAGATATCGTTCCTCCCCACCAGAATGCGGCGAGTGTACAGGCAGAATTGGCGGAACAGGGGGTGTTTGTCAGTTTGTTTGGCCGTCGGCGCATCCGTCTTGTCACCCATCTGGATGTCGATGATAACGGGATCGACAAGGCAATCAGTATTTTCAAGAAGCTCTACTCCCCAAGTCCTGTGAGCTAGTCTAGGTGCGGCTTTACACAGCGGAAGATGTTTCGGCTAGAGAGTTTGCTGTTAAGATATATAAACAAGCATTCAGTTTTGGACTGCCCTATGAATTTATCCGTCGAAGAGATCCGCGAGCAGATGGCTCATGGCGATCCCGGTAAGCGCATGGCTGCCTTAGTAGCTCTACGGTTCATCGACGAAGATGCCGCAGCGCCGATTCTTGTGGAAGCGGCAGCGGATCCCATTCCCTTGGTACGGGTCTATGCAGCGATTGGCCTCGGCAAAAAGCGTGGTGTTGGTACGTTTGAATTGCTGACTAGCCTGCTGAATGAAGACAAAGACGCTTCGGTTCGGGCGGAAGCAGCCGGTTCTTTGGGTTACTACCGCGATCAAAACGCGGTCGAATATCTAGTGCGATCCTACTACGAAGATATGGACTGGATCGTGCGCTACAGCGTGATTGTTTCTTTGGGGCAACTTCGAGATGAACGCGGCTATTCGGTGTTGCGCAGTGCTTTGACCAGCGAGACAGAAATGATTCGCGATGCGGCGATCAGTGCTTTAGGTGAACTCGGCAACGCCCAAGCCATCGAAGTCTTGCTGCCAATGATTTCCAGTGAAGATTCAGAGGTGCGCCGCCGTGTGGGCCAAGCGCTCGGTGCGATTGGCACCTCAGAATGTCGTTCCCCCTTGAACTATCTCGTCAAAGATGAAGATCCGACAGTAGCAGAGTTTGCCCGCTATGCCTTGGCAAAACTCGACGAAGCGCACTAAGGTTGCTTTGTCTGAATCCAGTGCTCTAGGCCGACTGCAACCGACTGGGCAATGCGGTTTTGGTAGTCAGGGCGATTGAGCAGAGCGTATTCTTCGGGGTGGGTCATGAAGCCCAATTCCAGCAGCACTGCTGGCGATTCCGTGGGACGGATCACCACGAGGCTGTCCCAGAAGAGGCCATAGTCGGGACTTCCGAGATCTTTGATCAGCTGGTCATGGAGGGTTTGGGCCAAAGAACGGCTCTGCATCTGGTACCAATAGACAGAGGTTCCATATGTTTTGAGTGGGTCGCCCTGATCGGGAAGGGCGTTATTGTGAATGCTCAAAAAAACAGTCGGCAGTTGTTGGGCGAGCAGAGCATTCCGTTTATCGAGGGAAACAGTCGCGTCTTGGTCGCGGGTCATGATCACCGTGGCACCCGCCTTTTGCAACGCAGTCCGCAGACGTTGGGCAATGGCAAGATTTACAGTTTTTTCTGGTATCCCCGAAGGACCCATGGAGCCAGGTTGTTCGCCGCCGTGGCCAGGATCGATCATGACCCGAATGCCCTTAAGACGCTTTGAGAGCTTCGGGGCTTTTCGAATCGCCACGATTAAGGATGTGCCTTCGTAGCGCAGTTGATATCCCCACTGGCGTGCCTGAGTGAGATCGATGTAGTAGCGCACTCCCTCTGGGCTGGCCGGTTCCCACTGCACAGAGCGGATCAGCGGATCGTGACTGACGAAACGAATGATATCCGTTTGGGACTGCGCTCCCCAGACAGTGACGACGAGACGATGCTCTTCTTGGCGCACGCTGTAGGGCAACAAACTTTGCAGAGGAATGCGCAACTCACTACCGACTGCTGTGGTGCGGGTACCGAAGGCACGCACCACACTGCGGGGTACGGGGGTTCCTGCGGGCAAGACTTTGATATCTTTTTGGGCAATCCAGCCCTCCCCCTGAAGCCGCAACCAGTCGCCACTGGTGCCCGTTACTACAGAGCGCACACCTTTTGGTAAAGGCGTGAGGCGGGCAAAATCGCTCCCACCGCCCGCACGGATAATCGCTTCCGAAGTGATCACTTCGACGACGGTCAGTTGACGGGGGGTGAGGGTCGTGATCGTGCCTGGTGCATTCTGGGCGATCATCTGGCCTTGCCAACTAAAATTGAACTTTACATTCTCCCCCTGCCAGCTTTGATCCGCAGGCAAACAACCACTGTAGATACCGACAAGGGGAGGCAAAATCGATTTGCCGCTGAGTAGAGCCCCTGTATCGGCAGGATCGACTTGGGGTGGCTGCTCAAACAGTCTCAGTACTTGGTCATGAATCGTTGCCTGCAACTGTGCACCGGGTGTTGCTACTGCCTGGAGGCAGAGTGGCTCTCCAGGGCGAACCTGTTGCTTTGTGACTGGAAATTGAATATCCAGATAAGCACGATTTTTCGGAACAGTCGGACGGGCAAGACGGCGCGTTACCTGGCGCGCGACAGTTTCTGTCTGACCATCGCCATGGCGATAGGTCCACGCAAAGACATTACTGCCGACTTGCAAAGGAATTGTCCAGGCAAAGTATCCCAAAGCGGAAATTGGAACGTTCTGATTGTTAACACTCAGGCTCCCGCCTGGCGACACTGAGCCAGTAAAGTAAATACTTGTGCTAGCTGTAGCGTAGTCTTTGGGAGGATTGACGATTTTGAGTGATTCGGCTCCCACGGGCTGGAGCGCGATTAGGCAAAGGCTGCAGGCAAGAAATGTTGTAAAACGCATCGGTATTTAACGCTTGGTGTCGTTTATTTTCTGAATAAAGGGTAAAATTTTGTTAAGAGACTATTAAACAGGTGGGCCTGTTCACAGTCTTGGACTCACTGCTGGTTTTGCGTCATGCCGACCTACGCTCAGATCTTGAATTGCTCCGAAGGTGGTCACTTTACCCCCTTTGCCCACCTTAACCATCGAATCATCCGCTTTCTCTGTCATGGGCTGGAGACCAGGGATTCGGTGCTCCTCAAAGAGTCCGTAGACAATGCCAGAATGCATTTTAGCTTGCGTAGCGCCCTGCGTGCCTACGAGGTCTTTGGGACAAGTTATGCCCAATTCATCGAGCAAGGGGTTGCTTCCTCTACTCTTGACGAACGTTTGATCTGCGATTTGTATGCCGTGTATCGCCGTCGCCTTGAAGGCGAGGTTGCCGACTATCTCGCAACAGTTTCCGCTCACGCCTGAGGAAGAGCAAGAATCGGGTAAGTGCCCAAAATTTTCAGTTTCTCGACAGAAGCCCAAAGTTCCTCAAGGGCTTCTTTAAGTGGGTTTTGATCGGCATCTCCTTCGAGGTCTGCGAAAAAAAGATATTCACCGATCACCTTCTTCGTCGGGCGAGATTCAAGTTTTGCCAAATTAATGTTTCGAATGGCAAAGTGGGTCAGAGCATCGTGGAGTGCGCCAGCACGGTTGTTGTGCAGACTAAAACCGATGGAAGTGCGGGTCGGTTGCGCAAGTGATTGTCCGGGTGGGCCGACTAGCCAAAAGCGGGTGCAATTGTCCGGTGCATCGTTGATCCCAGCATGGAGGATCGGCAAATTGTAGAGTTCGGCGGCACGTGTACTGGCAACCACAGCGACACCGGAGCTAATTTTCTGTAGTGCTTCCACTGTCGAAGCCGTCGGTACACAGGGAATTGCACCGAGGTGTTCTTCAAGCCAGCCTTGGCATTGGGCAAGGGCTTGGGGATGGGAAAAGACGGTTCGAATCGTCTCTATACTCGGTTCTTGAGTGATTAAGCAGTGACGAATCGGCAGAACGAGGGCTTTAAATACCTGCAACTGGGGCAATACCCAGAGGCTATCGAGGGTCGCACTGACGGTTCCTTCGATGGAATTCTCGATGGGCACGACAGCAAAGTCTGCTTCGCCCTTGGCGAGGGCACGGAGGGTGCCTTGAATGCTCGGATGGGGAAGAGAAACAAAGTCTTCCGGAAAAAGCGTGAATGTGGCTTCTTCCGCGTAGGTTCCCTGGGGGCCCAAGTAGGCAATGCGCTTCAAATGTTCTCCTCTGCTCTGCTTAGTATTGTCGCGCACATCGACAATCTAGTAAAAGTCAGCGTAAAATACCCAAGCGTGTTTCAAATAATACAGTTCCCAATGAATTCACTTAGTATCAAGCGTACAGTCACGATCAAGGCCATCGTGACCCCCCGCCTCAAAGAAGAAATGATGGCCCAACTCCAGGGCGTTCTCGGTCAGGCGGATCAGCAAATGCAGCAGCTCGAATTTCAAGGTAAGCGCGCAGTCGCCGAAGTCGAGCGCACCAACATCAAACCCCTCGGCCCCGATGCCAAGGGACAGATCGAAAACATCCGTGGCCAGGTCAACGAGCAAAAAAACCAGCTGCTTCAACAAAAAAACCAATGGCTCCAACAGCTCTCCCAGGTGACTAGTTGGGAGATGGCCCAAGAAGTTGTCCAAGGCCAAGTGGATAGCTTCTTCGACATTGCCGTTGGCGATAACCTCGTCGAAAAGATGAATGTTGAGGTTGTTCTCGAAGACGGTATTGTCAAAGAGATTCGCGGCACAATTTAAGCCTGTCATATACTGAGACAGACTTTCAAGGGATTCTCCATGCCTCATACCATCGTCACCGATGTCTGCGAAGGTGTTGCCGACTGCGTAGACGCCTGTCCTGTTTCCTGCATCGACGTGGGGCCAGGCAAAAATGCCAAGGGTACTGGCTGGTATTGGATCGATTTTTCTACCTGTATTGACTGCGGCATCTGCCTCCAAGTCTGTCCTGTAGAAGGAGCAATCTTGCCAGAAGAGAAGCCTGAGCTCCAAAAGACCCCAGCATAACGATGCAAATCGCACGCGCTCCTTGGTGGCAGCGGCTCAACCAGTTGCCCAGGCTATGGCGCGGCTTCGATGGTTGGCTCCTTGGCTTTGCTATGGCGCTCCTTGGGACGGGGGTTTTAGCGATCTTTAGCACCCGCCCCGACGGTGGCGAATGGAAGTCCCAGCTGCTCACGGGTATTCTCGGAGCTGTAACCGCTTTCCTGCTTTCTCGCTTTCAGTACAGCTCTATCCTGCGCTGGCAGTGGATCATCTACGGCGTCGTCTGCACGATGTTAACGGTGGTTCTTTTCACTGGGAACTCGATCAAAGGATCCCAACGCTGGATCGAACTGGGCTTTATGCAATTTCAGCCCAGCGAATTCTCGAAGCTTGGGATCATCATCGTTTTGGCTGCCTTTATCCACAACAACCCGATTCAAAGCGTGAAGCAGATGTGGGTGGTACTTGGCGTTCTAGCGGTACCATTTTTGTTGGTATTTAAGCAGCCCGATCTCGGTACGGCTCTTGTCTTTGGGGCGATCTGTCTGGGGATGCTCTATTGGGGTGGAGCGCGGCTGAGTTGGCTCGTTCTTTTGGTTTCGCCATTGGTCGCGGCAATTCTGTTTGCCCTGTGGATCCCAGCTTGGATTTGTTGGGTAGTAGCGATGGGCTACTTGGCCTATCGAGCCTTCGAGCGCAATTGGTTTGCCCCTTTGAGTGTCTTGATTCTCAATCTGATTTCTGGGGGTCTTGGCCAAGGACTCTGGCACATTCTCAAGCCTTACCAACAACAGCGCCTTGTCGTTTTCTTAGATCCAAGTAATGACCCATTGGGTTCTGGATACCATATCATTCAATCGGAAATTGCCATCGGCGCGGGCGGCGTGTTAGGACGGGGATTTTTTCAAGGCACCCAAACCCAACTCAATTTTATTCCTGAACAGCACACGGACTTTATCTTTTCAGCCCTAGGCGAAGAGTGGGGATTTTTCGGTGCGCTTATTCTTCTGGGACTGTTTTTCTGTTTGCTCTACCGCCTGCTCGTGATTGCCCGCAACGCTCCCGATGACTTCGGTTCGCTCTTGGCAGTAGGAGTGTTCACGATGTTGCTATTTCAAACTGTTGTCAATATTGGCATGACCATTGGTCTCGCCCCCGTCACAGGAATTCCACTACCCTTTATTACTTTTGGTCGCTCTTTTTTAATTACCTGCTTCTTCGCCCTTGGCCTTGTTGAATCGGTAGCCGCCCACAGCAGTAAACTTGTCTTCCCCAACTCAAATGGCTGACTGGATTCGTCTGCGTGATATTGTTTGCTACGGCTATACAGGGGTACTTCCCGAAGAGCGCACCTTGGGCCAACGTTTTGTCATTGATGTCGATTTGCAGGTCGATCTACAGCAAGCAGGAGGAGCAGATCGCCTTGAAGAGACCGTCGATTATGTTGAACTGCTTGCAGCCATTCGGACAACAGTCGCCAACGAAAGCTTTTATCTGCTCGAAGCCCTAGCTGAAACGTTAGCGACTGAGATCAAGAAACACAAAAAAGTGCAACAGGTGCGCGTCCAAGTCTGTAAACCCCAGCCACCCATTCCTGACTTTACTGGTTCTGTCTGCGTCGAAGTTTGGCGATGATTATCGATTGAAATAGGACTTCCACCGCTTGGCTTGGACTTGAAGCGAAAATTCTGCTTCAACCATAGCCCTTCCTGCTTTTGCGTAGTCGGCTCTAGCCTGGGGGTTTGCGCGAAAAAAGTTGATTTCCTCAATGATTCCTTCTGCTGTTAAGGAGCGGGATAGCCGAGCACCGACCCCTTGACGGGCGATCTCCGGAATTCCACCAACCGCAAAGGCAACCACCGGAAGGCCACAGGCTTGCGCTTCACAAAAGGTTTGACCAAAGGCTTCTTCGAGGGAGGTACCGACGAAAAGATCCGCCGCACTATAAATCAGTGGCATTTTTCGATAGTCCCGCACGAGAGCCATTTTGTGCCATGACTTTGGACTTTTCAGCGAATCCTGCCAACCGAAGGCAAGAAATTCGACTTCGTCTTGAAGCTGCTGATAAATTTCGACAAATATGTGCCCACCCTTACGAAACTGATTGAGTTTCACTGCACCACCAAGCACGATAAAAGCATGCTCAGGTAGGCCAAGTAATTTGCGGGCGTACTGACGATCAATCGGGCTAAAAAGGTGCGTATCCAAGCCGCAGTAAAGGCAATCAACTGCCTGTGGTCCACCGAGGGCTCCACGGGCAAAGTCGGCAGTCCATTCACTATTGGCGAGTAGGGGCACGCCATTTGGCCCGCAGAAGATCTTTTGACGCAACTGCCATTGTTCGGCAATCTGTTCAGGAACAAGAGATGGATACTCATCTGCCGTTGGGCACTGGCTGTCACACCCAGTTTTATATTTTTGGCAATTCCCAACATAGGCGCAGCGCCCTGTCACAAAATAACAGTCGTGCATATAAGCAACTACTCTACAGCCTAAAGACTGGAGTGTTGGCAATAATTCCAGAGGAATATTCGCACCGTGTAAGTTGCCAACTAACACAACATCTGGTTCGCGGAGGGCGACTTCTAGCAGCAGTGTATCGAGGATAAGCTTTTCTTCGGCGACATCGAGGTAATCGAGGCAGGTATAGCCGAGCCAGGTTCCTGACATTTCTGGCATGATGACTGGGATCATGCCCTCTGGCCCTTGTCGAAGGCAGAGCAATTCGACAGTATAACCAGCTATAAGCAGAGACTGAATCTGGCGGAGAGTACCAATTCCAGCTCCATATTGAAAACCGATATCATTAATAACCAGAATGGAAAGGGCGTCAGATCGCTCGTGCTGAGTTAAAGGCATATTCACAAAGGTTGACTCTTCTGTAAGAAGCGCTCTCGTACCTGTCGCAGTTCCGAATCGAAAGTGGAAAGGCCACCATGGGTCTTCTGTTGATCGTGCACTCGAAAAAGAACAAGTGGATCAAGAATGTGGAGAATCTGGGCATTTTGCTGCGCCATACGCAACCACAATTCATAATCCATACTGTAGTACAGTGCTTCGTCAACATGGCTTCCTGAACGCTCCCAAAGTTGGCGAGTCCAGAAAACCTCCGGTTGATAAAAGAAGTCGCTTTGGTACCAACTTCCATCAATATCGAGCAGTTTGTCCAACGATAGACTCACTATCTCGCCCACAGGAAGCGAAGTATGGTGGCGAGCGTAGGGTTGCGCAGCCTCCCCCTCGATCAATAAGCATCCACCAGCAATCATGTCCGGCTGATCCTTGTCGAAAGCCATCGCAATCCGTGTTAGAGTTCCCGGTAAATAGCGATCATCACTATTCAACCAAGCCAAAATTTCACCTGTGGACTGCTGAAAGCCTTTATTGAGAGCATCCGACTGACCATTGTCCTTTTCACTGATGCAGTAACTCAGCTCTTGATCGTAGCGCTTCAAGATGGTTGAAGTGTCGTCTGTAGAACCACCATCGATAACAATATATTCTAGGTTTGGGTAGTTTTGAAGCAACACCGAGCGAATGGTCTGCTCCAAAAAAGCACCTTGATTGTAAGTGGCTGTCACCACCGAAATCTTCGGCCAAGGTCTACCAGACGGCAAGGTCGCTTGATGGAATGTGGGGCGAGAAATCCAGGGCCATTGATCTTGTGAAGGCTCAACAAATGGTGCCTGCCAACCACCTGGCAGTTTTTCATAGATCTGCAAGTGCTCTGTTTGCAGATCCGATGAGCCAAGGTTGAGTCCTTCAAGTTCTCCAGAACCAACCACAAAAAGCTTTGTCTGCAACGGAAGACGGCCACGCAACCCATTCAAAAAACGGCCTGCATTCTGACCATCGATCAGCACTGCATCAAAAGCAAGGGGAATCCGCTGTTCCTCAGTTGCTTCCATCAACCATCCCTCGAATTCTTGGGAGTATATCTTGAAACCAGGATGGACAAAAATATTTGCACCAGATTCCCCAGCAAAAGCAGTCACCCTCACGGCCAGTTCTGCACACAACTCTAGCAACGCCATCGTTTGCGCTGTCAATTCTGGACATAACAAGTGTTTGCACTGAGCGATCCATTCAGCAAAGCATTGAAGTGACTGCACATCCATCTCGCAACTGCGACTGAGTACTACAAGTTGTACAGAGAGGCTGTCGATCCCTTGGGCGTTCAATGGATCATAAGATGTGGACTTGCCATCTGATCCTGGCTGCAAAGAGCCACTTACTACCCCATTAACTTGTGCATATTCTTCCTGCATTTTGGAGGGCACCAGCCGCTTCGCATTTTTTTCTGCGAATCTGGAAAACTCTGTCCGTAACAACGAAAGCAAAGCCAAAACACGTTTTTTCAGGCGTGAACTCAGCTTACGTTTGTGCTTCAGATTTTCAACCTCCGCCTTCAGAGCCTCGTTGTAATCTTCTAAACTAGCAACCCACTGCTTCAGCGCCCTGACTTCTTTTTGATGTTTTGATTCTTCTAGGATAGTCGGCTCACCTATTTGATATTTATATTGAATGTCTCGAAGCTTGCGAATCAAGTCTTTGCGGATCGATTCGCTCAAATCGAGCTTACGTTGTAAATCATCATTTGACATTCGCTTCTCAAACTAACAGTTGCTTCAGGTGAACAGATATTTTTAAGTAGGATAGCACAATCTCAGATTACTGTATTACAGAAAATTGTTGCTATTTGGTGTTCGACGACAAAAATAAGTTGATAAAATCTAGACCGAAACGCTTTTTGATCGCCAGAATAAAAATGCCGCTCCCGCCAAAGGAACGACCAGGAAGAGTTGCCAGTTTGGTAGGTTAAATCCTGCTTCAAGATGATTGACTTGCTCAAGTTGCAGATGCCAAATCAAAGTATTGCCATCTTGCTCACTCGCATTTGAGCTGGCAGCCATGAGCGGTGTGGTGAGTGCAAATTCAAGATTGACGACACCAATTGCGGATAGAAATGCTTCGCTTCCTGACGCACGTAGTGGATTGCGTAGATCTAGATCAGCAATCACTTTATACTCAGTCCATAGCCAGCGATTGACGGTTTCAATCCGAAATGGTTCAGGGTTTCGGGAAACTGAAGTGATCGCGGAACGTGGTTCCTGAACTGGCGTTGGGGTAGTAATTTGTACAGTTGGCGAAGTTGATTTTTTAGTTTGGGCAATCGATGAAACAGAGATAGGTTGACCGAGAAATTGGTTTACTCTTTGACTCAACTCCTCGCTACTAGTAAACGGGATCACTAAGTGCAGTTCGTCGTTTAACCACAGAACTCTTCCCCCCAGTTCCTCGGTGCGAAGGCTGAGTTGCTGCGTAAAATCCTGCATCTGCTTGCCGCCCGCCTGGGACAGTGCCGGATCCATCTGGAGAATCTGCTCGATATTGCCATGGCCTAGCCAATCAAAAGCGATGCCGAGGCGATAGTGTACACAGCCTGTTATCAACAAAAGACAGGCACATCCCCCAATCCAGCGCAGTCCAGAGTTCAACATACTCTCAGCTTAACGGTTCAAAGCCCGATTTTCTGTAAGACAGTTTGCACTTTTTGCTGATTTTCTGGGTCACTCCGCTCGCCATAAAGCTTTGCCGCTTTCTGAAAGTCGGCGATGGCTCCTTGGCGATCACCTGCAGCTAACTTACTTTGACCACGGCCAAAGAATGCGGCAGCAAAAGGTGGGTGAAGGGCAATTGCCTGGGTATAGTCGGCTACTGCACCTGGATAATCTTTGGTGTTCAGGCGAGCAATAGCCCGTGCCTGAAAGTCAAATTCGTTCTTTGGCTCTAAAGAAGCTGCGGCACTGTAGTCTGCTTGGGCCTCTGACTTGAGACCTAAATAAAAGTTGGCGTTGCCACGTCCGTAGTAGGCCAGCACATTCTGGGGATCGGTTTTGAGGGCTTCTGTACAGTCGCTCATTGCGGGAAGATTTCGGCCATTTTGGTAGCGGGTAAAACCTTGTTGGGCAAGTAGTCCAGGCACTTCGACGTTGAGGAGCGCGGCTTGTTTGTAGGCTTCCAGTGCTAAAGGAAACTTATCGAGACGTTGATAGATCTTGCCGCTTTCGAAATAGGCTTGGGCTGCGATTTCAGGATCTTGATCAAAGAGCACCTGGTAATCCGCCAAAGCTTTCGTATACTCCCCGATTGCAATGTAGACACTGGCTCTCAATTTGCGGGACTGTGGCGATGACTCATTGAAACTGACGAGTCGCGAGAATGCCTCAATGGCTTTTGGATAGTCTTGAAGCGCCAGGTAAGATTCGCCGATGCGCTGATAGGCCCCACCATCGTTGGCGTAGAGGCGGAGCATCTGTCTGTAGTCTTCGATGGCCTTCGCATATTCCTGCAACTTAAAGCGCAGTTCAGCGCTGCGTGCGTAGGCATCGTAGTAGCCAGGAAACTTTTTGACCGAAAGGGCATAGTCGGCGAGGGCACCTTGATAATCGCCTTTGGCCGATTTGTCGTTGGCTTGATTAAACAGGCGCACAGATTCGTAGCGTTCAGCATCGCCCTGGGCAAGCGTTGGAATCGGCGCAAAAATGAGAAGCAGTGCGAGCCACAGACTTGGTTTCATCCCCTCAGCATATCCGAAAGATCTCGCTATAGCTTGGCGAGGGAGCATCAATTTCTTCGCTAGCAGACGACGTAAAATCGACCACCCGAATACTGTTATAATCTCACCCGCTGTTCATCTTCAATGCGAAGTAAAATTAATGTTCATACACATTATCATTCCATGCCTTAACTCTGCAAAGTACCTCGATCAATGCTTGAGTAGCATCATGATGCAGAGGGGAGATTTCGAGCTGCATATTCATATTCAAGACGGACTATCTAGTGATGCAACACTTTTGATCGCGAAGCGCTGGCAAGCTTCATTATCAGAAGATCGAATCTTGGGCGCAGAAAAAATAACTCTAACAATAGATTCTGAATCTGACAATGGCATCTATGATGCTATTGCGAAAGGCTTTGCGAAAGTCCCTGCTTCTAGAAGTAGTATTATGACTTGGATTGGTAGTGACGATCTATTGACGCATGGCAGTTTAGCGACTGTAAGCAAAATTTTTCGAGATCATGAAGAAATTTCATGGCTTACAGGAAGTTCACAAACGATAGATGCAACAGACTGTTTGTTTTCTCCTTGGGAAAATATTCTTTTCTCTCGAAGAAACATCATCATGGGACTACATGATGGTAGAACGCTCGGTTTTATCCAGCAGGAAGGAACTTTTTGGCGCTCGGATCTTTATCATCGTGCTGGAGGAATCAACGCAACATTAAATTATGCAGGCGACTTTGATTTGTGGAGAAGATTCGCCTGCCTTGAAAAGATTTATGCATTGAACTTTCCCCTTGGGACGTTCCGTTATCGAGAAAAGCAAACATCCAGTGATAAAGACAGTTATTATCAAGAAGTTGAATGTCTAAAAGCCAATTTTAATCTTGATCACTTGTGCCAAAACCTAGATTTAAACCGCGCAGATGAATACTCTTATATCTATTTGATCGAGCGATTTCCTATAGCCGAAAGTTACAAAATTATAAGATCGACTAACTTTAACTTTACCCCATTGCAAGCATTTACGGAACAACTGGATCCGCTTCCAGAAAAGAATATGTTTACTACATACTATTGGACACTTGGTAAAAAATCCTGTCTTAGAATAAACGTCTTCGCGCTTCCTATTGTTTATAGAATTACACTCAAAATTCGCAATCCTCACAAAAATCAACTTTTGAAAATTTACAATCATGAAGATAAAATCCTAGGAAGTTTTAGTTTAGATAGCAACTTCGACAAGAGTCAAGAAATAACGTTTGAATATAATTTCGGCAGTGGAGACACAACCTTAACGTTGCAAATAAGTAAACCTTTCAATCCTGGTTTGCGACAAAATCCACTAGGCATCGTCATTGAAGGTCTATTGATATTGCCGATCAAATACATGCACCAGTAAAATTTTTGATCATGCTCTAACAGAAAGTTTTCCTGTGAGCGTGTGTCTCTAGAGCACCCTGGTTTTGTTTGCCCACCAACACAGTCTCCACGTCCTAGGACGACGCTGAGAGCCGACAAAGACGACTTTAAGCTGCATGGAATGAGCGCAAACCCAACTGATCGGCCCTCTGTGCCACACTAGATACAGGTATTCCCGCGTACAAGCTTGGAGGAGTGGGTGAAAGGCCCACTTTTTAATATGCAAAATCAGGAGATTATCGAGCGCATCACCGCCTTGGCCGAACCGGTTGCCGAGCAACTTGGTTTGGAACTTGTCGCTGTGGCCTACCAAACCCATACTCGTCCTGCAACTCTGCGGGTGGATATTCGCCACCCCAGCGAACAGACGGGCCTGGACGACTGCGCTAAGATGAGCCGCGCCCTCGAAGCGGTTCTCGAACTCGACGATCCGATCACAAGTGCCTACACCCTGGAAGTTTCCAGCCCTGGAGTCGAGCGCAACTTAACCACTGACCGCGAATTCACGGCCTTTCGGGGATTTGCGGTGCTCGTAAAAGCCGACGAACCGATCGACGGCAAACTCCAGTGGGAAGGCCAATTGATCGCCCGCGACGATGAACACATTCACCTGAGCCTCCAAGGGCGGCGCATTGCCCTTCCCCGTGCCCAGGTTTCCCTTGTGCAACTGACCCGCGTTGGCAAAAAAACTACATAGTGAAGGAGATGAACTGATGTCCATGATTCAACTGCCCGGTATCAATCAGATGATTGAAACGATCTGCCGGCAACGGAACTTACCCAAACATGCTGTCCACGAAGCCCTTGTCGATGCTCTCAAGAAGGGCTATGAGCGCTACCGTAAGACCTACCGCGACCCCAAAGAGACCCATCTCGATGAGATGCTCTTCGATAACTTCACCGTCGAAATTGACGCGGACAAAGAAGGATTTCGGGTGCTTGCCACCAAGACGATTGTGGAAACTGTCAGTGACCCAGACCAAGAAATCGCCCTCGGCGATGTGCGTAAAGTTGCCCCGGACGCAGAAGCTGGTGGTACCGTCATCGTCGATGTCACGCCCGAAAAAGGCGACTTTGGTCGCATGGCAGCGATTCAGACCAAGCAAGTCCTCTCCCAAAAGTTGCGCGATCAGCAACGCAAGATCATTCAAGAAGAATTTCACGAACTTGAAGGCACCGTCATTCAAGCCCGCGTCATGCGCTTTGAAGGCCGTTCGGTGATCTGTGCAGTCTCCAGCGGCTTTGGCCAGAACGAAGTCGAAGCAGAATTGCCCAAAAATGAGCAGCTCCCCAACGAACCCTACCGAACTGGATCGGCGTTCAAAGTCTTCCTGCGCAAAGTTTGGGAAGGTTCAAGGCGTGGCCCCCAGCTCCTCGTCTCGCGGGCGGATGCAGGTCTCGTTGTCTACTTGTTTGCCAATGAAGTGCCCGAAATCGAGGACGAAGTGGTGCGTATTGTCGCTGTCGCTCGCGAAGCAAACCCACCTTCGCGCACCGTTGGCCCCCGCACCAAGATCGCTGTCGATACCTTGGAGCGGGACGTAGACCCAGTTGGTGCCTGTATCGGTGCCCGTGGTTCCCGTATTCAAGCGGTGGTCAACGAACTGCGGGGCGAAAAGATCGACGTGATCCGCTGGTCCCCCGATCCTTCGACCTACATCTCCAACGCACTTTCGCCGGCACGGGTGATTCAGGTGCGCCTCGTCGATCCCGATGCGCGTCAGGCTCATGTCATCGTCCCCGACGATCAGTTGTCCTTGGCCATCGGCAAGGAGGGGCAGAATGTGCGACTCGCAGCGCGCTTAACAGGCTGGAAGATCGACATCAAGAAGTCTTCTGAGTACGCTGCGACAACACCAGCCGCTTACTAGCCTTGAGAGATATCTGAGGTGGGCGCAGCCTACTGCGCCCTACATGCCTCTTGGCTTTATCCTTAGGCGAAGCGTTGGCCGAGTTTGATCGGATCGTGAACGGTAATCCGTTTCTTGCTGATCGAAATCAGTTTGCGCTTGCGCAGATCCCCAAGCAGGCGCGTAATCGTCACCCGCGTCGAGCCAATTGCTTCGGCAATTGCCTGATGGGAAAGCCGCAGATCGATCGTCACACCCTCTTTGGTAGGCAAACCGAAGTCGCGGCAGAGAATCAACAGAAAACTTTCAAGACGCGAACCCATGTCTCGGTGAGCGAGGGTTTCGATCATCATTTCTGTCTGCAAAATCCGAGAAGCGAGTCCCTGAAAGAGCAATCGAGAAATTTCTGGGTCTTCTTGGATGATTTTTTCCATCTGCTCGACAGGAACCGCCACCAAGTCCACAGGTGTAAAAGCGACGGCGTGATAGAACCGATCCGAGCGATTGCCTGTAATCAAAGAGAGCACCCCGAAGACGCTATTTTCGCGCAGCAAGGCCACCGTGATCTCTTCGCCGTGCTCGTATACCCGCGAAAGCTTGACAGCCCCACGTTTGAGGAAGTAGACCCGTACTGCCGGATCTCCTGGGAAAAAGATCGTCTTATTGCGGTCGTAGTGTTCAACGACAGGAGGGTACTGCCCCCCTCCTTCGACCTGTTTAAATAGGCTTGCGAACGGATCGTCCCAGCTCACTGGCGTCTCACCTTGCTTTTTAACGTTCCTCAACACTTAAGCAGACCTCCGGCTTTTTTTTGTGTCCGCCAATACCAAAGACCATGGATTGGTCAATTATGAACGGTTTTCGCCAAATATTGCTCATCTAGGGCACAAATTGATAAAGCCTCCGGGATATCCCGAAGGCTTTGGATGAGGACGTTATGATAACGCTCGCTTAATAAGCGAGACCCATGCTGCGAGTCGTTTCTGCTCCCAAGTAGACGCGGATACTCAAGAAATCTGTTGGGCAAGCAGTTTCGCAACGCTTACAGCCAACACAATCCTCAGTACGCGGCGAGGCAGCAATAGAACCCGCTTTGTTGCTGTCCCAGGGAACCATCTCTAGGACATCAAGGGGACATGCACGAACGCATTGCGTGCAGCCGATGCATGTGTCATAGATTTTGACAGAGTGCGACATTGGACGCTCCGATAGGCTAGCTAGACACTTAGAGGGCAGTTTATCCCGCCCCCACACGCTTTGACCCACTTCGTTAAAGAACTTAACTTTTTGTGGCCTTTGACTTTTTTCTAAAAAAATTGCCCAAGAATTTTTGATTCTTGGGCAAAACTAGCCGTTAAAACTTAAAGCAAGATCAACTTCAAAGAGAGCGGATTGAGGGGAATGGGTCGCTTGTAAACTTGGCTTTGGGGAATCCCACTCCGTTGCTCACTACCATCGGGCAGACAGTTGATCACCACAGCGTCGCGACCGGCGATACTCTGGGCATCTTCGAGGTAGATCGAAGCATTTTCGTCCGACCTGTTGATCAGCAGCACTACTTTTTGCCGCCCGTGGACAGCAAACACTTCGACTATCGGGTGATCTACGGTGGACTGGCACACTTTGCCCACCAGATACTTTGCATGACTGGGCTCCGGGGGGGACGTAAGGAAAGACGGAGTGGGCGTGAATCCACTTACGTGCGATTACTGACGCGATGACCGTATTCTAATTCCGAAACCCAGAAGCGTTAAGTGTTTACGCAAAAACTCAGTACGACTACGGAGCATTTTCCTCAGTACATTGCCGGAGGAGGAGGCCTAGACTGCCAAGCTTACCCAATCTTGAGGCACCAAAAACACGTCGTAGAGTTCGGCTTCCGGGGTGCCAGGTTCTGGGTGGTAGTTATACTGCCAACGCACCAGCGGCGGCATGGACATCAAGATCGACTCGATCCGTCCCTGGGTCTGCAAACCAAAGATCGTGCCCCGGTCAAAGACGAGATTAAATTCGACGTAGCGACCCCGACGGTAGAGCTGAAAGTTGCGCTCCCGTTCCCCGTAGGCAATTTCCTTGCGCCGTTCGACGATCGGTACGTAGGCGGGCAGAAAGGCGTTAGCGCAGGACTGGTGAAACGCAAAGTATTTTTCCCAGTCTCCTTCGAGGTAATCAAAGAAGATTCCCCCCACCCCACGGGGTTCTTTGCGGTGCTTCAGATAAAAATATTCGTCGCACCACTGCTTGAATTTGGGGTAGTAGTCCAGATCGTGACCGTCGCAGGCAGCTTTGAGGGTGCGATGAAAATGAGCCGCGTCTTCTTTGAATCCGTAGTAGGGGGTTAAATCCGCTCCACCCCCGAACCACCAGACGGGCCCCGCTTCGAAGTAGCGGTAGTTCATGTGAACCGTCGGGATATAAGGATTGCGCGGATGAATCACCAAAGAGGTTCCGGTGGCGTAAAATCCATGGCCTTCCACTTCTGGGCGTTGCTGAATGATCGAGGGGGGCAATTGACTGCCAAAGACTTCGGAGAAGCCGACCCCCGCCCGTTCAAACACTTTGCCTTCCGTCATCACACGGGAGCGCCCACCGCCCCCTTCTTCCCGTTCCCAACTGTCTTCTTCAAACTCGCCCCCCCCGTCGAGGAGTGTTAACTTTGCACAGATCTCATCTTGGAGATTTTTCAGAAATGCCGAAGCACGCTCGCGGGAGGCTGTCGTCATAGGGATTTCACCGTTTCAAAGAAGCAGCGGGCATTGTCTTCGGGGGTGATCGGCAAGATGCCATGGCCGAGATTCATAATGTGTCCCGTTGGCCCTGCTTTTTCAATGATCTCTAAAGTGCGGCGGCGAATTTGGGCTTGATCGCCGAGGAGAACGCAGGGGTCGAGGTTGCCCTGTACCCCCATGTCTGGCCCCAGAATCTTGCGGGCTTCGGCCATATCTACAGTCCAGTCGAGACTGATGATATTCACACCACTTTCGGCGACGTGACTGAGCAATCCGGCGGAGTGATTGATATAGAGAATCAAGGGCACATCGGGGTAGACCTTGCGCACTTGATCGACGATGCGCTTTTCGTAGGGCAGGGCAAAAATTTTGTAGTCGGCAGGGTTGAGTTGGCCGGCCCAAGTATCGAAGATCTGAACGATCTGTGCCCCGGATTCGATTTGAAAAATCACGTAGCGGGCAATCGAATCGGCCAGTTTGACCATCAAGTCGTGGAGCAGTTCCGGCTCTGTGAAGGCCATTTGCTTAATCAAGGCGTAGTCTTTGGAACTCTTGCCCTCGACAGCGTAGGCGGCCAGGGTCCAAGGAGCACCGACAAAACCGAGAACAGTGGCTTCGTCGCCCACTTCTTTGCGCAAGGTCTGCAAGATCGTGCGCACAAAACCGAGGGATTCTTCTGGATCTAGAATACGCACAGCATCCACTTGGGCACGGGTACGAATCGGTGGGTCGATCACAGGGCCGCGACTTTCCACCAGTTCAAACGGAATCCCCATGCCATCGAGGGGTGTGAGAATATCCGAGAACATGATCACCCCATCGGGATGAAAAGCATGAAAAGGTTGGAGGGAAATTTTGACCGCGAGTTCAGGATTTTCGCAGCGTTCTTTAAAGCCGTACTTATCCCGCAGTAGGCGGTACGAAGCCATATAGCGACCAGCCTGCCGCATCATCCATACAGGGGGACGGGCTACAGGCTTTCCCTGAGCCGCATTGAGCAATAACAAATCGGACACAGTTCTCCCTCGGTTCTTGCGCCCACCGATTATGGCTTCTGTGTAGGTGATTCCTCAAGATTTGGGGTTCAAGCTTCAAATTCTGTAATAGATGGATGTTGGCGACGCGAACTGATCCTCAGTCAGGGACTTTTCGACGCACTCCAAGGCGATCATCTCGCCGCAGTCTTAGCCCACGAATCCGCCCAATGCCATTGCCGCGATACTTTTTGGTTTTTCTGGCTCGGTTGGTTGAGCGATGCTATGGCTTGGTTCCCGAATACCCCGAAGCTTTGGGAAGAAGTATTACTCCTGCGCGAACAGCGGGCAGATCGTAGAGCCGCAGCCCAAGTCGATGCGTTGGTCATGGCAGAAGCACTTTTGCAAATTGCGAGTTCTCGCCATCACCAAGCCCACTTCTGCGTACCAGCGCTGAGTGCCGCTGAAAACCTTTCTAAACGCATTGAAGCCTTACTTCAGCCCGAAAATCTCGAACCCGAAAAACCCTCCTATCCCTGGGTTTGGTGGATGATCATCGTACTGCCCATGGCGACTTTACCTTTTCATACCCTCACCAGACATTGCCCTTGACAGTATCGAATCATTAAAGTCTGGCCTTCGCAATCCGTTCTCGTTGTATACCAGTGCAGTGCATACTGCATCCATATTTTGGAAAATGATCATGAAAAAATTTGAGTACGAGCTTCTCATTGCTAAAAACGACGATTCTGTCGCTAGTGGTGTCCTCTGGTACTTGGCCAGTGAACCCCAACTGCTTGGAGCAAATTTAGTCGAAATTCTGAATGACTTGGGGGATAAAGGTTGGGAAGTGGTTGGTTTGGGAGATTTAGCTTTCGATGAGAGAGCCGAAATCATTCTTAAGCGCGAACGAGTTTAGTTTCGCTTTTGCCTGAATCGTGAATGAGCGGACTTGATCTCTTGAAATTCCGCTTTTCATTGCATTGTGTGCAAGAAGTAGGGAATCTTCATTCCCTACTCAAAAGCCCACTACCTTTTTGCATCCGCACCAGAAAGCATCACAGTTCCGAGAATAAGACAAAGAACACCAAGGATAGTGGAGGCATACATTAAATTGTGCATCATGACTGAATCCTCATTTTGTTTTAATAAGTGTCTTAGTTGTACGTCTGTTTATAAATTTGAGCGAAGTTTTGGTCACAAAACTTGTTAATGCGTAAAAAACATCTCACATCTACGTTTGCAGAGGCGCGAGGAAATCAATCAAGACAATTTTCGGCTTGGACGTGAGACTAGCTAGTCTTGCGAAAAATCTAAAAAGTTGGTGGAGCCGAGGCGTTTAGCCACCCATGATGCTGAAACCACAATCCACATAAAGGATTTGGCCTGTAATTGCTGTAGAGAGATCGGAACACAGAAAGAGGGTGGCATTGGCGACTTCCATTTGGGTAACGGAGCGCTTAAGGGCTGACGCTTCTTCCGTTTTATGAATCGCCTCGTGAATATTGACAGCCGAAGCAGCCAAGGTGCGAATCGGGCCAGCGGAAACGGCGTTAACGCGGATCTCTTTGAGGCCAAGTTCCGAGGCAAGGTAGCGGGTGTTCGCTTCGAGAGCAGCCTTGGCCGCACCCATCACGCCATAGCCTTCCATGACCCGCACAGAGCCGATATACGTCAAGGTGACGATGCTACTGCCAGCGGCCATCAAAGGTGCTGCTTTTTGACACAGGGCAATCATCGAAAAAGCACTGACATCCATGGCCAGACTGTAACCTTCGCGCTTGATGTCGGTAAATGCGCTCGAAAGATCTTCGCGATTGGCGAACGCTAAACAGTGAATGAGAATGTCGAGACTGCCCCACTTTTCGGCGATGGTATCGAACAGCCCATTGATCTGATCGTCGTTGCGGACATCCAGGGGCGCGAAGATCGTCGGGCTGAGAGGTTCAGTCAATTCTCGGACTTTCCCTTCAAAGCGGCCTTTTTCGTCGGGCAAATAGGTCACTGCCAGTTCTGCTCCGGCGGCATGGAGCTGCTGAGCGATTGACCAGGCGATCGAGCGATTGTTGGCAATGCCTGTGACGAGTGCTTTTTTGCCTGCGAGGGTAATCAAGAGAAGCTCCTTTGAAATTTAAGCGTCGAGGCGCAGATGTTGTTCTTGAAAGTAGCGACGGGGATGTTGATCGCCTAAGTTGACTTCGTAGGTGATCGCTTTGATCCCTTCCCCTGGTGGGATCGTGGCGGTGACTGTGCCTCGGCGATCTTTGAGGGCACTGCCGTGGAAGCGTGCATTCACAGAAATGATTCGCACACGGTCTCCAAGTTGAAATGCCATCGCTTCGCCTTTGCGCCTCGGACATCTTAACATTGACACTGGGGCTGGGTTTTCTGATAATGGGTGAGCTGAATTTTGCGGTCGTGGCGGAACGGTATACGCGCTAGCTTGAGGTGCTAGTGAGAGCAATCTCTTGGGAGTTCAAATCTCCCCGACCGCATAGGTACTCATACATGGCTGAACTTCCGGCTCTCATCCCATCGACCTTTTCGGCCATTTTGGACGAGACCCTGCCCGATGCAATGGTGAATGCCCTGGTCTGGCAGGCACTTGGCTACCAACAACGAGAAGATGGCAAATGGGACAACAGTGCTGTGAGCGATACCTGGCGGCAGGACTACCCCGAACCACCCAACTTCATCGATAGCCGTCCAGCAACGATCAAGTTGACCCGCTCCATTCCCGATAGCGATAAACAACTGCTCAAAGAACAATTGGGGTTTCAGGGCTATCAGATCTCAGAACTCACGCCGCGCCGCACCCGCCGCGCCACAGCCGTAAACTGGCTGCTCAGTTTCTTGAAATCCTCACAACCACAAGCCTGACTTTTGGGATAAAGGTCTCTCAGGTTATGATTGCTACCAAAAGTCAAAGGAACGTTTCCAACTTGACTAAGCCTGCACCACGTCTACGCGTTCGTCCGCGCCCAACACCCCCCAAACCAACTTCCGGTAAACGCAATTGGGTGTTGGCGGCGCTGATTTTGGTGGGTGGCTCTCTGGCAAGTGTGGCGGGCTATCACTTTGGCCAAAATGCCCTTGCCGATGTCACCGCGCCCCACTCCCCCGTTACTGACAAACGCAAGTTGCTGGGCAAGAGCCAAGGTCTGCTCAGAGAAACGGACATTTTGGGTAGCTTGACCAATCTTCCGGAAGTGGCAGATGCCCCGGATCTCACGCAGGACGAACTACTCGAACAACAAGAAGACATTGCTGCGAGCGATCCGAGTGTGGCTACGATCAAAGTGGGTGCCCGCTCCACCGACCAAGAAGTCACGTTGATCGTCGATACGATCTCCTGGCAAGGCACGAACTTGGTTTTGCAAGTCACTATGCAAAACAAAAGTTATCATCCAACCCGCTTTTCCTACAGTCCTTTTGGTGGCCTGTTGGTCGTCAACGACGACCAAGGTCATACTCTACGCACCTTTACCGATGGACTGCCCACTGAGTTGCCCGACGACCGCGAACTCTACAAAGGCTCTATCCAAGTTTCTGCCAATGAAATACCCAATGCCCGAAGTATCAATGTCAGCCTCACAGACTATCCTGAGCGCGAGTTGCAGTTGAATATTAAAGGTATTCCGATTCCGCTGCGTCCTCGCTAGTCGTTGCATAGCCCCCACGCAATGGTGCGCCTCGATGGTGATTTCCTGCGGTTGAAACGTAGCGATCATGACGGATTTTTACGCATTGAGAGCTAAGGTGTTACCGCAAAAAGTGCGGGCTTCCTTCTCAAGACTGATTAGACTGGAAGACCAAGAACACCATCGTCACATTGAGGTGAACCTGAATGGAAGTTCAGCGTCAAGCACTCACCCTGGATGAATTTCTCGCTTTGCCGGAGGGCGAGGAGAGCCTTGAGCTGATCGATGGAGAGGGAGTGCCAAAGGTGTCGCCGAAGTACTTTCATGCCGTTTTGCAAGCTGCTCTGCTAGTACTGCTCGGCGGTTGGTGCAGGGGTAAAGGCAGGGTGTTGCCTGAATGGGCAGTAGCCTTGAAGCGACAATCAGCAGATTGGGTGCCAGTTCCAGACCTCACCTATATTTCCTACGAGCGTCTGCCCCGTACTTGGTGCAAAAATGAAGCCTGCCCCGTAGCCCCTGAACTGGTCATCGAGATCATTTCGCTGGGACAGACCTTTGGCCAGCTCACAGCGAAAGCTGGAGATTATCTCAAAGCTGGGGTTGTTCAAGTGTGGATCGTCGATGCTGAAGCGCGCTCGGTCACGATCTTTTATCCAGATCGTTCCCCAGAGACTTTCGATGGCAATCAGCCCTTGGATACCCCCGACTTGGTGGACCTTGTGTTGACTCCGTCTCAAATCTTTGATCAAGCGAGGGTCTAGAAGCACCTTTCGTAAGGAACGACCTCTTGCTCTGCTTTTAAGGCATTCGTGCTTAAGGACGAAAATTTTTGAATTTTCTCCACATCTTATGAGCAACCCCTGTCAACGCATAGTTGCTCCAATTCTCTGTTGGCTCCCAAACTATTTTTTGATCTGCCCAGAGATCTAGCAGTTTTTGAGGCTCTACTTTTCCATCTATCTTGACCCAGTAGATCGCAACAGCAATCTCAAAATGGGTGTAGGCATGTTCGACGGTACCGACACAGATGGGGTCTGAGCCGAAAACTATTCGCCAATCTTCAGCACCTTCTATAGTAGGGAACTCCCAAAGTCCACCAAGAAGACCCTTTTCTGGTCGTTTGACGAGCAAGAAACCATTTTCAGATTGCACAAAGAAACCAACAGCCTGCTTTTGGGGGCGCTTGCGCTTAGGAGGCCGGACTGGAAAACGGTCGGGCTGCTGCTGACCCAGACAAAAAGGTTGCCAAGGACAAAGTAAGCATTGGGGATTTCGTGGAAGACAGACGGTTGCGCCCAAATCCATCAGGGCTTGGTTGAAGGCAAACGGGGATTCGCGATCCAATAAAGCCTCCGAAACTTCCCAAAGGTGCTTTTCAGCGGCGTTCCCTGTGGTTTCAAGGGCGATCACTCGGCTCAGTACCCGCCGAACGTTGGTATCGAGAATGGCGTGGGGTTGGCCGTAGGCACTGCTGAGGATCGCTCCGGCAGTGGATCGGCCAATTCCTGGCAGAGCAATGGCTGAATCGAAGGTTTTCGGAAAAATGCCGCTGTGTGCTTCGACAATCTTCTGGGCGGCTCGATGCAGATTGCGGGCACGCGTGTAGTAGCCCAGACCTTCCCAAAGTTTGAGCACTGTTTCACTCGCTGCTCCAGCCAACGCCTGAATCGTCGGGAGAGCAGCGAGCCAGCGTCGGTAGTAAGGAAGCACCGTACGCACTTGAGTCTGCTGGAGCATAATCTCCGATACCCAGATAGCATAAGGATCCTGGGTCTGCCGCCAAGGAAGATCCCTTCCCGATTCGTCGTACCAGGCGAGCAAAGTTTTCCGCAGTCGATCTGCTTGGTTAAGCACAGCAGTGAAACGCAAAAGTGAGTCCATGATATGTTTCGCACCATGGCATGGATACATGCGCTCAAGGATTTAGCGCAAAGGGCGAACAAGCTGGGGAGCACGGTAAGAGTCCGATCAATTTCGGCAGATCGATCCCCTCGAGCAAGTTCCAGAGGTAAACGCTGTGGCCAAATTTTTGAATGGCAGGTTTAGTGACACTTCCCAGGGAACTTTACAGTTTGCTGCGTGCCCAATTTTGCTGGCAAATGGGCAAGCTTTCCTAAATATTGGGCAACATTGAGAAACAATTCGCTTGCCAACTTGAACGACTTCGCAGATCCTTCGCGGGGATCACTCGCTAGTACTCAGTTTCTTTGAAACCTTAGACCGAACCCTCCACTGCGACGGCGGAAAACCTTTACCAGCAACGCTTCAAAAACCTCAATGGATCCTCACCCTCGTGCAGCAAGAAGATGTTTTTGTTGGGATAGGCGATTATTTTTAAGTGCAAATTTCCCGCGAACGCTTGCCAATGTCAGTTCGCGATCGTCGCTGGCAACCAAAGTCAAATCAAGTGGGATTTTCCCTTGTTCTGACCATAAACACGAAAGAAATTTCTCGCTTCTGGATATACATTTAGCTTGATGTGTTGTGCCAGACATTTGCGCCGGACGCACATTTTCAAGAAAAAAGAAAATTTTACTTTTCTTTAAAGATCGTTCAATTTTTTCTGACTAAAAATTGGGGACATCTACGGATGTGAGGATTCCAAGGAACTGGGCACTCTTGTGACTAGCCATACATTATGATGCTGCCATTTCGGGAAAATACACCAAAGTGTATTCCGCGCTACCGAAATTCCTCTGTCACCCACCCGAAGTCCGATGTATATGTCATCCGTCAGAGGGACTTTTTGTTAGAGCGCATGGTATGGTTTCTCAGTCGAACGAAACAGTGAGGAGTCTAAGTGGCAACATCCATCAAAGGCCTCATTGGTGCGCTTCTATGCGTGGCAATGCTAAATGTCGCTCCAGCTCAAAGTGAAGAGCCAGCGACAAAAGACCTTCCGGTGACGGGCGGGCAAGTGGCAGGTATTGAACCTGGTGCCCAGCAACCGGCCAGCATCTTCGAGTCTAACGAATCGTTACCGCTCAAGGTGGGTAGTACTGCGCCGCAGTCTGCCATCGAACAGTCCGCCTCCCGCGTCGAATTCATCTCGGCTACGAAGACAGCCAAGGTGTATATCGGCGAAGCCCCGCTATTAGCCGTTTCCAATGGTTCAGTCAGTCTTGATCGTGCAAGCCGCATCTCGGCAACGATCAACAAAATCCGCTGGGATCGTACTCCCGCTACCGCCATCCGCGTTTCCTTCAACGGAAAAAGCTACCGCGTCATCGTTGGCAAAAACACCGAAATTGTGACGATCGACCGGACTATCCGCGTCAGCCTCTCCGAAAAGCTCTCAGAAAAAGCATCAGCGCTACTGATTGCGAACCGCCTGCGCCGCTTCTTTGGCGACGCCCCTGTCCTGAGTGAAGTGGATGCCCCTGCTGTTGCGACTCAAAGCAACGGGGTGGTTGTCAGTGTCCTGCAAGGAGTCGCTTCTTGGTACTCCGAACCTTCGGGCCAAACAGCAAGTGGCATGATCATGCACCGCGACAGTATGATTGCTGCCCACAAGCACTTGCCTTTCGGCACAGTCTTACGGGTGACGAATGTTGCCAACGGCAAGCAGGTGAATGTCAAGGTCATGGATCGCGGCCCCTTCGTCCGTGGTCGCGTTCTCGATCTTTCTGAACGGGCGGCTTCCCTGCTCGGCATGATGGGTTCAGGCGTTGCTCATGTCAAAATCGAGATCGTTCGCTAGATAAGATCGACAGTTCCTCAGCTTGGCTATCCTGTTGGAATGGAATTTGCTTCAGGACTATCGAATCGCTGGCTGGGGTTGATCGTCGGGTTGGTTTGGGGAGTGCTGTGGAGTCTCTTCATCCCTTTGACCCCCTTGGTCAGCCTCGATCTGCAGAGCCGAGACTGGTTTGCCCGTCTGCAACCCCGCGCAGCTGCCCCAAAAGAGATTGCAATTGTTGGCATTAGCAGCCAGACAAATTATGTTCTGCCTGCGACCTATGCATCTTTGATCGAGCGCATTCTCGGACAAGGTCGGGCGAAAGTGGTGCTGTTGTCGTTGCCGAACGAGTACAGTCGGCCTGCCGGAAATGACTACTACGACCCCCTCAAACGAGCCATTGCACGCTACAAGGATCGCCTCGTCCTCGAAGGTGTACCCACTTCCCAGGGTCTTGAGCGCAGTGTCGATATCTTCAGCAATTTACTGCCCTTCGATAACCGCGAATTGGCCTACTCGGTGGATCCGTCTCAGATCGTTGGCATTCGAGAATTTCTGAGGGATCCAGACGAAATTGTCCGTAGAACTCAGTTGCAGAACAACCTCAAACGGAGCGACAGTGGCATCTTTGAGACGTTTTACTCCGCAGATTTCTTAGCCGTTCGCCAATATGCAGGGCATTCTCCAAGACTTTTGAATGGGCAAGACCGTCTCTATTTGTTTGAATCGGATCGAGATTTTGCCAATATTCCGTTTAAAACCCTGTGCCCTCTGCAAAAAGATCTCGAAGACCGCTGTGGAAAGCTCGCAGATCCAAAGATTTTAGCGGGGCTTCGCGATCATATCGTCTTGGTCGGCAATGTAGGCGACCATCCCGATGCCTTGATCGTGAACACAATGATTGGCCCGATGAATGCCGTGGCGCTCCATGGCAATATCATCGCCGGTTTATTGACTGGGCGCAGATGGCAGTACCTGCCTCAGGGACTAGAAATTCTTTTGGTGTTCGGCTTTAGCCTAGTCAGCGGTCTCGCTTTGGGAATGCGCCGCCGCAGCATCAGCATTGCTCTGGTACTGGGCTATGTTGCCCTCACTTTTGGGGCAGCAGTCCAACCATCTGGTCTCTTGCTGCCGATCGTGCCTAGTCTGGCTGCTTTTGTCTTCATCGGAAATACGCTTTTTTACTTTCGGCGCAGCGAAGCCACCCGATTGCGCCTCGCCGCCCAAGAAGCAGAATTAGAACGCCTGCGACGGGCAGAACGCGAGGCGATTCTCAATCAAGCCAAAAAGTTGCTTTATCGGGTTGCCACGGACATTCATGATCGGCCTCTCCAAGAACTCAAACTGGTGATGGATCAACTCGAAGATCAGCTGATCGATTTGCCTACCGAGTCCGCGTTGGCGATTGCTCTCGATCGCTGCATCGTCGAACTGCAAGAGGTCGGTCGCTCGATTCGCCTCGAACTCAACGACTTGCGCACAGTCGCGGCCAAACTTGAAATTACCCCGACCCTGAAAGCTGGACTACATGCTGGCATTGAAACCGAATTGGATCGCTTGATCGCCAACGCAGACCTACAACTGCGGGTCGAACGCCATATTTCTCCCCTCATCGAACCGACAGCAGATAGTCAGTGGCTCGATGCCCGCGAAGATCTGTTTCGTTTTTTTAAAGAAGTGATCACCAATGTGCTCAGACATGCCCAACCCAAAGGTGCTACCTGGGTCGCTATCGCCCTCACCCAAACAGGACTGCAGGCGACTCTCAAAATCGAAAATGATGGTCCCCCCTTGGGAGTTGCTTCAACGTCCGGGGGCTACGGAACCAAAGTACTGAATACGATCGCCAAAGAACTGCCCGATGGAAACTGGGAACGCCAAGAACGCAAAGAGGGTGGCGTTACCGTCACCCTCCATTGGAACATGCCACCAAGTCGTTAAGCAGTCAACACTTCATCATCCTCTTCGTCTTCGATGTCCCACAACTGTTCACTGAGCAAAGGATTGTCCTTATTCCAGTAGAGCAACGCGACGATCAAAGATTGATAGCCAATGTTGCGGGCTTCTCCTTCAGATTTCAGCCAACGCAGTAGATCTGCGGGCATCCGAATGCTTATCAAAAAGCGCTGCTGGGGGTTAGCAGTCGAAAGATCTTCATCCAAAGAAGTCCGTGGTGGTCTGGCATGTTTGCGCCACTGTCTTTGGTAGCGGTAGACGGTGCTCCGCGCTAAACTCGTCACCTTCATCAGTTCATCGACCAGTTGACCCGCGTTCATCGGAAGTCGTCCATCGCTTTCCATTAAACGCAGAGCACCTTTGATCCGCTCCTGGGTGTTCTCTGTCATCTCGCATTTCCCCCTTTTGACAGTGATTTCTAATAAGGAAGTGTAGGGCAATTACTAATGTATCGCACCTACCCCAAGATAGAGATGTCAACTTCCGATAGTATTCTTAATCTCTACTCTAGAGGACGAAGTACTGGGCTGCAACGACATAGAGGATCGCACCTTTCTTGTCAATATGACTGCGGGCTATTTTACTGAGGTGAAATTTTTTTCTAGGTGTATCGCGAGTATTTCGATCCAGGCTAGCTCCTGGGGGCTGAAACTGCGAGGGTAAGCGGAGCCAACGAGCACAATGCCTGTTTGACCGATGCCCTGGCAAACGAGGGCACGGGTTCCTTCCGGTAGACAGGCGAACTCAATACGCCCCGGAAACAAGTTGAGATCCACCAGATAGACAGGTTTTGCGGTACTCAAGACGCGCTGAGCTATCGTACTTGGGATAAACGCTGCACTTTCCGCGAAGATCCCGGCTCGCAATAACACTTCCCCCTGGTACCAGACCAACAAAGAAGCAGCGCGGGTCTGTTCTAAAAGACAGCTTTTGAGCAGATCAAAGTCTTGGCGAAAGCGCTCATCGGCAATTTCGTAGCACTCAGAACCATTTAAGGGCGAGGCTTCTGGGGGATCCGGGACAACCTGTTGCCAAAGCAAGCCGACCAAGACCAACACAGCACTCATGCCAAGTCCAAGCGCATCGGAACGGGTCTGAGCGGGTTCTGGGCTAGCAGTGACAAAGCGATTGATCACCAAGAGACTACTTCCGAGAAGCCCGACAAAGATCGGCAAGTTGCGCAGCAAGACCGCAGAGCGTTCGCTCATAAACGCACAGGAATCCGGTGGGCATCGAGATCTGCTTTGATCTCCGGCACAGTCAATTCGCCGTAGTGGAGCAGTGAAGCGAGGAGCGCAGCCTGGGCGCACCCTTCAGTCAGGACTGTGCGGATATGCTCACAGTTGCCAGCGCCACCGGAGGCAATCACTGGCAACTCGATGGCATTGGCCACTTGCTGGGTGAGAGCCACGTCGTAACCCGCCTTCGTACCATCTGCGTCCATGCTGGTCAACAAAATTTCTCCCGCACCGCGCCGCTGCACTTCGATTGCCCAAGCCACAGCGTCGATGCCTGTGGGTGTTCTACCGCCGCGCACATAAACCTCCCAACCCTCTGCACCTGTGCGTTTGCGCGCATCGATCGCCACGACGATACACTGCGCACCGAAGCGTTGACTGGCACGGTCAATAAAATCCGGATCTGCCACTGCCGCCGAATTAATGCTGACTTTGTCTGCACCCGCCGCCAACAGTTGCGAAATCGTCTCCAAGTCATTGATGCCTCCACCAACCGTGAGGGGGATGAAGACCTGCTCGGCGGTGCGCTGGACAACGTCCAAAAGAATGCCCCGACCTTCGTGGGTCGCCGCAATATCCAAAAATACGAGTTCGTCGGCTCCCTGGGCATTGTAGACCCGCGCCAACTCGACTGGATCCCCAGCATCCCGCAGACCCAAAAAATTGACCCCTTTCACCACCCTGCCTGCTTTAACATCCAGGCAAGGAACAATGCGTCTGGCTAACACGGCGTACCTCCGGCTCCGCATGGTAGCATTATTAAGAAATTTTGAACGTATCGCATCGGAGGCGAACCGTGCCCAATCTCCGGGGGATCCGTGATCGGATCAAGTCTGTTAAAAATACCCGCAAGATCACCAAGGCCATGCGCCTCGTGGCAGCGGCTAAAGTTCGCCGTGCCCAAGAGCAGGTGCTGGCCACCCGTCCCTTTGCGGATCGCCTCGTCGGTTTGCTGTTTAAATTGCGCACCCGTCTGCGCTTTGAGGATGTCGATCTGCCCCTTTTCAAACGTCGGGAGATCAAGACTGTCGCAGTCGTCGTGATTTCTGGAGACCGTGGTCTGTGCGGTGCCTACAACTCCAACATCATTCGCCGCGCTGTCCAGTACGTCCGTGAACTGCAAAAATCCGGTACAGCTTTCAAGCTCTATCTCGTCGGCAATAAAGCGATTTCTTTTTTCCGTCGCTCCAACTTCCCGATCGCCAAAACTTTCGCAAATATTGGCCAACCACCGACTGCCGCCGATGCAGGTGCTTTGGTCGATGAAATCCTCGCGGCCTTTTTGTCAGAAGAAGTGGACAAAGTCGATCTGATCTACACCCGCTTTTTGTCCTTGATTTCCTCGAAGCCAGCTATTCAAACACTGCTCCCCCTCGATCCTGAAGCCCTCAGCCAGGACAACGAGACGTTCCGCCTCACTTCTAAGAGTGGAAATCTGGAAGTGGCGCGGGAGCGTTCCGGGGTGCGCTCTGCTGTCGAGTTCTCCCCAGATACGATCTTTGAGCAAGAGCCTGTTCAACTGCTCGACTCCCTGTTGCCCCTTTATTTGAATAGCCAAATCCTGAGGGCACTTCAAGAAGCAACCGCAAGCGAACTTGCTTCTCGGATGACAGCGATGAGTTCAGCGTCCGACAATGCCAGCAAATTGCTGAATACCCTGACCATCGTCTACAACAAGGCACGTCAAGCCGCGATCACCCAGGAAATTCTAGAAGTAGTCGGCGGGGCAAACGCCTAAGCAACTGGCAGAGGCGAACTAAATTCCTGCACTTCTAACTGGGTGCAGGGAATCGTGTCTGCGAGCAAACAAGTGGCATGGCTGCCCGTATAGACTTCCAGAACTGCGTCCTGGGCAGTACAAAATAAAATTGTTTGTCCTGGAAAAACAACGCGCTCGAAGTACCAGCCTTCGATGTTGGTAATCCGAACGATCTGTAGGCTTCCCGTACGGTTGGCATAGGAGCAAGTCAGGGAAGTAGCAATAGGTGGTAGGCCGTCGATTGACTGATGCATGGTAAAGGGGTCTCGCGGAGCAGTAAAGGTGTAATATCTCTCTTCTATTACAGCAGAACACAAAGTCGTGATCCCGTGATGTTGCTAGAGAACTTTTTTGTATCAGGTTCTGAACACTTCTCCGTGGAGATCGTAGGGATCAGCCGAAGTAATGCGCACGGGGATCAACTGATTCAGTACAGCTTCGCCCCTGATATAAACTTGTCCATCTACCTCAGGAGAGAAACGCCCAGAACGCCCTAACCACAGTTGCGCCTCTGGATTCTCCTGTTCCACCAGCACAGAGACGACTTTGCCGACTTGGGCCTGGTTGCGTGCCAGGGAAATATCTTGTTGCAGGCGCATCAACTGGCTACGGCGACGCTTCTTGATGGTTTCGCTCACCTGATTGGCCATGGTCGCCGCCGGAGTATTTTCTTCGAGGGAGTAGGCAAAGGCACCGACATGGTCAAACTGGGCTTGCTCAACGAAGGCACAGAGGTGATCGAAGTGCGCCTGGGTTTCGCCTGGGAAGCCGACTACGAAGGTGGTACGCAGGGTTGCATCGGGCAACTGTTCACGAATGCGTTCAAGGATTTTGACATTGACATCCTGCTGCCAGGGACGATTCATCGCTTTCAGCACGTCAGGATGAGAGTGTTGGAGCGGAATATCGATGTAGGGCAGCACATTGGCTGTCTCAGCCATCGCCTTTAATACGTCGTTTGTCAGCCCCGTCGGGTAGGCGTAGTGAACCCGCACCCAAGGAATATCGACATCGCCGAGGGCACGCAATAAGTCGGCAAGCCGTGGGCGACCATAAATATCGAGACCATAATTGGTCGAAATCTGGGAGATCAAGATCAGCTCTTTGACCCCTTCGCTGGCCAATTGCTTCGCTTCAGCGACGATAGATTCGATGGTGCGTGAACGCTGATCCCCGCGCAAATGGGGAATGATGCAAAAGGCACAGCGGTAATCACAGCCTTCGGCAATTTTGAGGTAGGCCACCGATTCGTTCGTCGTCCGGTAGCGTGGGACGTTTTCATCGGCAATGTAAGTGGGAACCTCGCTGACCAGACTGACCCGCTCCCCGTTTTGGCTGCGCTCCATCACTTCGACGATGCGGTGATAATCCCCCGTGCCAACGATGGCGACAGCTTCAGGAATTTCATTGAGCAGATCGTCTTTGAACTGCTGAGGCAAACAGCCTGCAATAATCAGCTTCTTGCCCTGTTCAGCCAAACTGACCAAAGTGCGTACAGACTCGGTGCGGGCAGCGCCGATAAAGCTACAGGTATTGACAAGCACGTATTCAGCTTCTTGATCATCAGAACCGATCTGATAGCCCGCCTGGGCAAGCAGTCCGAGCATGTGCTCGGTATCGATGCGATTTTTTTCACAGCCCAGATGGGTAACAGCAATAGTCGGTTGCATGAGTAGCGACAATCAGTCCAGCCTCTCATTATGGCACGTTCACTGATACAGCTACTTTCAGGGCAATCAGTGCCGAATCTAGGACGGCTTTTTCTTGGTTTTCTTTTTGGGGTCTGGTGCAGGCGGCACATCGGGGGGCTTGGGTAGGCGCAAGGGCTGTAATTGCTTGGGCACAGGAAAACTTGGAGCCGCCGTTGCTGGCTTGGGTACGGCACTTGGAGCTGGGGCAATCGGTTTTGGCTTCGGCGATGGTGCTTGCCAGATCACCCCAGGAATAAACAGTTGAGATTGCATTTGACAGCCGTTGATTTCGAACAGAGTGCCTGGAGGTACCCGAAAGCGTTGGGCGATCTCAGGAAAGCGCTCTTCGGGCTTGGGCTTATAAAGAATGCCGTCCTTAGGCAGAATCGTCAAAACATCCCCTGGGCGGACAGGTCGCTGCTGAATAGCTGGATTGGCACCGAGTAAAGTCGCTGGCTTGAGCTGAAACTTTTTGGCTACCAAATCCACCGTGTCGCCAGTTTGCGTTGTGTACTGGCTCGCTAGAGCGCGGGCACAGACGGCCTCAGGGGTCATACTCTGGTCTGCCGGAGTGGAGGCAGCCAAAAGCCAAAGGGTCAAAAACATCGATTAAACAGCTAATCCAACAAGTGCTCTTAGTTTAAGCTCAACCCGCGAAGCAACCACAGGAATTCTCTCTTCGCTTCTGAGTATCGGTAAGACGAGGGGCAGAGGTGTGACGATTGGCTGCCAATCTTCGGCAAGCACCATGCGTTGGAAATCGCGGTCAAAACTGATCCGTGGCTCACCGCGCCGCGCCCAGCAGACCAAAATCTGGCCGACGGACATCAACTTGTAGCGCCCTTGGTGTAACGCTTCCACGAGGGCAAGCATCAACCATTCTCGGCAGTAGTGATCTTCCCAGTTCGCTAAGGTTTGAGCGAGGAGGGACTCATCCATTTCAAAACCGTAGGCGCGTAGAACGGTGGGGGCATCCGTACTTTGTCCAATCACTGTGTGACAACCTTACAAGTTAAGAACTGATTAATTTCAAGCATAATAGCACTTCAAGTCAGAAGCGCAATCCACAAATAGTGATACAGTGACGCAGCGACCTCCCCACTATACGTTGTCAGGCCATAAACAATGCACGGGGTAAACGATGCGCCACGGGTGGCAGTGCTCCCCGTCGCCCACAGTCCTGAAATGACCGTCGGTATCCAAGCAGTTCTGGATGCCAGCCGCTGCCTCGACAGCTTCGATCCAGAACTGGGTTTCGAGCCTTTTGCGGTGGGTGTTGCTGTCTTACCGAGCCTCTGGGATGAAGCCCCGTTCGGGAACACTGAGCGCGCTGTGGGCAATCTTTTGGCGCAAGAATGTTTGCCCATTGTTTTGGGCGGGGAGCAGATCACGAGCCTTGGAGCAATCCGTGCCGCTTGGAAGCGTTTCCCAGAGCTTGTGGTTGTCCAAATTACTGCGAGTACCCACCTGCGCGAATCCCCAGGAGATGCCTACGGGCGCCATGCTTTGGCCGCTCGTATTCACGATTTTTCGCTTCCCATCGTGCAGATTGGGGTAAGAAATGCCAATCGCAGTGAAATGGAGCGGCTCGCAGGATTTTCAGGCCGAGAACACCAGGTTTTTTGGGCGCAGGATTTTTTGGGTCATGGCTCTCCATCTGCCCAGACCTGGCGCTGCGATGAGGTGATCGCAGCGCTGCCCCAATCTGCGATCTACTTGAGCGTCGATTTTAGTGCCTTGGAATCAGGCATTATGCCCTCCAACGGGGAACCGGGTGGATTGGGTTGGTACCCTCTGCTGGAGTTGCTGCGTGGGTCTATGGGGCGCGTTGTTGCCTGCGATCTCTGTGAATTTGTACCGCTTCCAGGCGTGAACCGCCCCGAACGGACTGCTGCGCGTTTACTTCAAAAGCTGGTTGGCTACAAATTTTCCAATTGACGTTGTCGAACACCTCAATCATGCTAAGAGGCATCTCCAGGATTTTTCAGATATGCATTCATTAGAAAACGATCCCAACCGCCCGATCTGGCAGCGCATTCCACTCTATATTCAGATCTTGATTGCCCTGATCATTGGGGTTGGGGTTGGCGTTCTGTTTGGAGCAGGACAACCTACTCCAGAAAATGCCACTTTTCTGCAAAGTCTGGCGATTCCCTGTAGCCTCATTCTCAAGGCACTGCGGGCCTTGGCGACCCCCCTGATTTTGCTCGCTGTCCTTCATTCTTTTTTGACTGCCGAAATCCCTGAAAATTCAGGACGGCGGCTCTTTTTCTATCTGCTTACGAATACTCTAGTCGCAATCTTGGTGGGGCTTTTGGTTGCCAACGTCCTACAACCGGGACACTGGGGACAGTTACCGGCTCCCCAGGGTGCGGAGGCTTCCAAGAAAACTTTAGATCCTTGGGCACTCCTGCAGGACAGCGTTCCAACCGCCATTGTGCAACCGCTTGTCGATAACAATGTTATTCAACTGATTGTCGTCGCCCTCGCCTTCGGGATTGCCCTGCGCAAAGTCAAAGCCCAACAAATTGCCGAGGGGCGAAGCGATTATTTGCCTGGAGAACAGGTGGTTGGTTTCCTCTTTGAAGCAGTGATGCGGGTGCTCTCCTGGGTGATCGCCCTGGTACCCCTTGCCGTTTTTGGTGTTGTCGCCCGCACCGTCGGCATCTCTGGGTTTGCCCCTTTTAAAGCCCTCGGTGCTCTGATTGTTGCTGTAATCACTGCGTTAGTCATTCAAGCCTGTTATTACCTGCTGCGGGTTCGCCTCAGTACGTGGGTCGGAATCAGGCGCTTTTTAGGCGGCGGCTCCGATGCCCTTTGGACAGCTTTCTCGACGGCCTCCTCGACAGTGACGATGCCTGTGACCTTTCGGGTTTTGATTGAAAAAGTGGGCCTGCGCGAATCCTCCACTGCCCTCGGTGCCATGGTCGGCAGCAACTTCAACAATGACGGTACGGCTCTGTACGAAGCCATGGCAGCTCTTTTCATTGCCCAAACCCTGAACATCAACCTGTCCATCGGCCAACAACTGATTGTGGTCTTCACTTCCATCGTCGCCTCCGTAGGGGCAGCAGGGATTCCAGAGGCAGGACTGGTGACGATGACCCTCGTATTTAGTGCTGTCGGCCTGCCCACTGAATACATTGCACTTCTCGTCACTGTCGATTGGTTCCTAGATCGTTGCCGCACATCGATCAACGTGATGGGCGATATGACGGTTAGTGCCCTTCTCGATGGCAAAGTTCCCAAATCAGAAATTGAAGTAGAAGAAGTCACCCTAGAAGTCGGCTCTGGTCGCTAAGTTTAGGCATTTCCCTGAAGGCAATAAGCTTCCTCACATGTCTCAGCGAGAATTAGACTGAAGAGAGTCTGTCGCCAAAAGCTTTTGAGGGCTATGCAAACGGAAGTCCCAGTCGTCACCAAAGATTTTTTTCGCATCTCACCTTTGATTCGCTATACCTTATTGGGGCTGATGGCCAGCCTCGTCTTGCCACTGCCCTTTTTGTCGGTGCGCCAGGAAGCTCCTGTCCCCCTCGGATTTACGTTAGGCGGAATCACAGTTGCCTTCGTACTTCTCAGTGCAGCCCTCAGCCAACGCGTGCTGACCGATGCGGAAGGGGTGAAGGTTTCCTATGCCAACTGGGTACCAGGCTTTTTTGGCAAGCGTTGGCAGGTTTCTTGGCAAGAAATTACCGAAATTCAGTCCTCCCGCACCAGTCAAGGGGGGAGGGTGCATTACTTGGTGAATCAGCGGGGAGATCGCTACTTGTTACCGATGCGGATTGCCGGATTTGCTCGCTTCCTGCGCACTTTTGAAGCCCAGACAGGCATCGATACAAGCACGGTAAAACCCCTTGCACAACCCTGGATGTACCTCACACTGCTAGTTTGTGTCGTTTTACTCCTAGCGGTGGATCTGCTGATCGTGATTGCATTTCTTCAAGCACCCTGAAGTCGCCAACAAAGCTCGCTCCCTCTCGCCGTCGCCTCCGTGAATCCCCGTAGGCATTTATAGCGTGCGTTCAGTAATTTCCGTATGTAAGCGCATATTTAGTACGGAATGCTGTCGTACTATTGGGGAAGAAAATCTCTCTCCCATTGTTCTATGAAAAGTGCCTTGGACGACCATTACGCCTGTTTGGGGCTACCCCTAGTGGCCTCTGAAGCTGAAATTGCGATTGCGTACAGACGGGCAGTCAAATTGCTCAATCCAGATCGCTTTTCGCCAGGGGATCCACGCGCCCTGAAAGTTACCCGTATTTTTGCGGAGAGGGTGATGCCTGCGTACTCTCTGCTGCGTTCCCCAGAACTACGTCAAGAATATCTGCGGGATTATCAAGCAGCGGCGCTCCCTGCCTGTCGCAAGATCGTCCGCACAACGGCCTACAAGATTCTGCAGGCGGCGACTTCCTCCTACCAACTGCGCACCCTTTATCTTCAGGCGCACTCCCGTGGTTGCGACGAGCTTCACCTTGATGTCGCCAAGTTTGTTCAACACATCGTCCATTTGCACCAACTCAATATTGCTTTTTGCGGCCTCAACCAGCTGGCACCCTGGCGGCTGGCAAATATGGCTGTGTCGCAACCGGCTGAACCAGTTGGTCGCGACACAGATATGCAACTGCATCTAGCGCGCCGACTTATGCACGAAGGCAAGATCGCTCAAGCGATGACGATTTTGCGCTCTTTGCAAGTTGCAGCCAGCCAAATGGCACTCCGCCACGAGTTGCTTGGCCATTGCTATCGGATGATGGGCACTTCATCACTGGCAAAACAAGAATTCCGAGCGGCTCTCCAACTCGACCCAAATCACGAAGGTGCACTTACGGGTCTGAAGAAGCTCGAAGGTTTATAGTGCGCTCAAGACTGCTTGTCGTTTGTTCATTCCAGGAACACGGCTACGGATTGCCTACAGTTAGGTACTCGCCTTAACAGCTAGAAAGCTTACCTTCTGATCACTTTCTCGGTTAAAAAGGGAAGACGTTACCCTTGTAGAGTCGATCTGCGCAGAGTCGAAAATGGTTGAGATAGAACCCTCCTTGCTGATTTCCTCCTACAACATTCTGGCGACAGCATATATCAGGTCGGAATTCTATCCACACGTCAATCCAGAACATCTAAAGTGGGAAAATCGAAGAGCCCCCCTTCTGCACAAAATTGCTGCACTTGAAGCCGATATTCTCTGTCTTCAAGAGGTAGAAAAGCCATTTTATGGTCTGCTCGAAACCCATTTGGGCAAACAAGGCTATGTAGGTGTGTATGCTCAGAAGCATGGGAAACCCGACGGTTGTGCCACACTCTTCAAAGCGGAAAAGCTCAATCTCGTCGATGTCAAAACGCTTTACTATAAAGACGGTCAGGGTGAGCGAGATTCAGGGCATTTGGCCTTGATCACAACATTTGAAACGAAAACGAGTTCGCTCCATATTATTAATACTCATCTCAAGTGGGATCGCACAAATAATAGCAAAGAAGCGCACTGGGGCTGGAGACAGCTTCAAGAGCTTTTAGAAAAAGGTATTACAACAGATAGTGCTTGGATTCTTTGCGGCGATTTCAATGTCTTACCTGATAGTTTTATGATTCAAGAACTTTTTGCGCGCGGATTCAAAGATGCCTATTGCGATCAACCTCAACCAACAAGTAACTCAAATTCTCAAGCAAAAAGAATTGATTATCTTTTCTACACTGATCATTTCACAACAATTCCGCAAGAGATCCCAGAGATCTATGATGTGACACCATTACCCTCAGAAATGGAGCCCTCAGATCATCTTGCCGTGCTGACAATTTTTCAGAGGAACCTGTTCTGAAA
>JACMLN010000165.1 GCA_014379585.1 Gloeobacterales cyanobacterium ES-bin-313
GCAACCCAGCAACACCAAGTATCAAGCCACTAAAGTTGCCAAGGGGGTGTGGGGGACAGGCTTCTGTCCCCCACGGGGTGGGAGTCCAGAGGGAGGGGCTCGCCCCTTCCCTTTGGTGCCGTTCGCCATATTTATCGCAACTCACCAAACGAGGAATTATGCGCGGTGTGATCGGTATCCGCACGATCTGAATGGAAAGGCATAGCATAGTTGCCCCTTTCATGGCTTGCCATTAAATTGCTCAATGAAAAGGTGAAACGGTATCACAGAGATCTAGCCAGGATAACCCCACCGAAAGCAGCAACGATGCCACCGAGAACATTGCCAAAGATGTACAGTAATCCTAAACCGAAATCACCTTTTTCGAGCATCACCAAACTCTCAATACTAAACGTACTGAAGGTCGTAAACCCACCGCAAAAACCTGTGCCCAGCAGTAAACGCAGTTTCGGATCGATACCGATAGGCTGCCCCCAAGCAACGAGAAAGCCAAGAATAAACGAGCCTAAAATATTAATTCCTAAAGTGCCGATTGGGAAAGCAATTCCGAAAAGATAAACGGCGAAATTGTTGACCCAAAAGCGGCTCAAACTACCAACGGCTCCACCCAACATCACCAATAACGATTCCCAAAGTGCTTCTAACACGTTCGCTGACTCCGGTGCAATTGTGTTAGAGACTGTTGGCTGCAAAGAGCGGTTCTTTCAGGCAATACTGAAACGGTGAGCCTCACCACCGAGTCTTCAGCGTAAAACTCCATGGCCTCAACGTCAATGGCATCGCATTTTAGTTGCATGGACAGCACCAAGCCATCATCATTGCTCTACGCCTCACCACAATCCCAAACTCACTATCCAGAAAGTACATCTTCTGTAGACACCTATGCCTCCTACGCCACTCTCCACTTCTGTCATCCAGCTCATTGCTAATCTGCAATTGCAGCCTCATCCCGAAGGCGGCTTTTATCGTGAAACTTGGCGTTCGGATCTCTGTTTACCCCAATCGGTTTTACCCGATGGTTATACGGGCGCGCGATCAGCAGGCACTGCGATTTTATTTCTGCTTCCTACTGGTCATTTCTCTCGGTGGCATCGGGTGCGTTCAGCAGAGTTATGGTTTCACCAAGCAGGCGATCCCTTGGAGTTGGTGATAGCTGAAACTTTAAATGGGAGTTCCAAAGTCATCTACCTCGGCCAAGATGCTTGCTGGCAAGCCGTTGTGCCACCCAATCATTGGCAAAAAGCGCAACCCCGCGACGTTGGCAATCCAGCAGGATATGCCCTGGTAGGCTGTGTAGTTGTGCCTGGATTTGACTTTGCTGATTTTTCGCTGAGTGATACGTAGCACTGGAAACGCAAACGTGCCGATGGCAGGTGAATTCACCAATTCGTCACCACTCTTGCCTAGGATTAGCGTGTTGCATTTCGGTTGAGTCGCTTTGTTCTCACATCGTATTTGTTTAGCCCTAGGGATTTTTTTAATTGCTTTCCCGATAGAGGTACTGGCTCAAAGCACACCACGGACTTTACGCATCGAGGAAGCCATGGTGCAAGCAGAGGCCAATAACCCGCAACTGCAAGCTGCCCGCCGTAGTATCGCTGTTGCCGAAGCGGGGACGACGATTGCCGATGTTGGCCCCAACCCTCGCCTCGCTCTCGATGCGCCCGTTGGCTTGGCGGAGACAAAACGAACCTTTAGTCTTGAGCAACCTTTTGAATTAGGGGGCAAGCGCGAAGCCCGCTTGAATCTCGCTAGGAATCAAGTTCGGGCGGCTCAGTTGCAACTGGACATTCTGCGCTGGCGAATTCGTGGGGATGTGCGACAGGCCTATGCAGAACTGGCGATTGCTCAAGCTGCCCGCAGGCAGGTCGAACGCACGGTGGAACTAGCCCAACAACTGGTCGAAATTGCCCGCAAACGCCTCGCCGCCGGGGATGTAGCGGAAGCTGATTTGATTCAGGTGCGCTTTGTGCTGGAGCGTACCCGTCAACGCCTTGAACCGACGGCCAATCGTATCCGCCAAGCCACCATCAGGCTCGATACCCTGCTGGGAGAGCCTACGGACGATTCCATCGAACCCTCGGATCGTAGAGTCTTTAGCCTCTCCGTCGAGGAGAATCGGATCGCTCCGGAAGCGCCACAAGCGATCCCAGATCTGAAGGTGCTGAAGGCGTTGGCGCAAGAGCACCGCTTGGATCTGTCCCTGGCTGCTTTGCAGCAGCGCCTTAGCGACGATCAGTTGACCCTCGCCCGCGCCGGACAAATTCCCAACATTTCCCTGGCTACGGGTTTTACCTGGGACCCCGCCAATCAAACAACCGCCGCCCTCCTCGGCCTCCGGATCGATCTGCCGATCTTCAATCCGCGTCAAGGGGAGGTCAATCAGGCGATTGCCACCCGTTCCCTTGCTGAAGTCCAGCGCAAGGTGATGGAAAGACAAGTAGAGCAGGAAGTGGCTGCAGCTTACGCCGATGCGCGCACTGCCGAACGACTCTTAAAGCAAGATCGTATGGTCTTATTGCCTCAAGCTGAGAAGGTGCTCGATCTCGCCCGCAAAAGCTACCAATTTGGCCAGACGGGACTCGGTGAAGTGCTGATCGCCCAACAATCCGTTCAAGACCAGCGCGATGCTTACTACAACGACGTCCTAGCCTATCAGACTGCCCTAGGCAGTTTGGAACGTGCCGTGAACCAACCCCTTGCGAGTTACTCTGATGCGCCAACAACCCCTTAAATTGCTAATCAGTTCTGCCTTGCTGGTTGGCTTGTCGGGATGCGGAAGTGCGCAGCCTGCAGAAGATTCCACTCCTGCTCCTGCACTTCGTCTGCCGATCGTCCAGGTTCTGCGTCAAGATGTGCCTAAAGTCCTCAACTTAACGGGCACGGTGAACGCCCTTCCCGATCATTCCGTCAAAGTGAGTCCGGCCATAGCGGGCAAACTGATCTCCGTAGCGGCTATTCCTGGAGAGCGCATTGCCCGTGGACAAGTGATTGCCCGCCTCGATAGCCGTCAGGCCACCGATCAACTGGCCCAGGCGACGGCGGCTCTGGAAGTGGTGAACGCGGGGGTCGCCCAGGCACAGACCAATCGACTGCTTGCCCAAAACAACCTTAGCCGCGTTCAGATGCTCTACAGCGAGAAGATTGCTCCCCAAAAAGACTTGATTGCTGCCCAAAGTCAGTTGGCGACTGCCACAGAGCAAGTGCGGGCCGCTCAAGCCCAAGTTGCCCAAGTCCGCGCCACCCAAGGTCAGGCACGCACCCAATTGAGCTTTAGTGAAGTGCGCAGCCCGATTTCTGGGGTCGTGGCTAGCCGGTTTTTGAATGCCGGCGACACGGCTGACACAGCGACACCGATTGTTCAGATCGTCGATCTAGAGACGGTGATCGTCAGCGCGAACTTGCCTGCCGATGCCTCCGCAGTGGTGCATGTAGGGGATCGTGGTCAGATTCGCAGTGCCGCCACTGCCGGAAGTCTGGTGGCCACGGTCACAGCTGTCAGCCCAGTCGTCGATCTCCAGAACAATGCGCTGGCGATTCAGTTGCGCTGCGCCAACCCGCAAACTTACCTCAAAGAAGGGCAATCCGTCAGTGTCCAGATTACAACTGGGGTGCATCGAGGGGTGATGACGATTCCGAAGACCGCCCTCGTGCCCGACCCAGAGCATCCCGAGGGGCATCTCGTCTATCAATTTCAAGGAGGGAAAATCCGTCGCGTGAAAGTGCAAACAGGCATTGAAGTGGAAAACCGCGTCGAGATTACCAGTGGCCTGGGGGTGAATACCCAGATTGTTGCGAGGGGTGCCTACGGATTGCCCGACGACACGGCTGCGGAGGCCAGCCGATGATCAGCAAAATTTTGCAGTCCCAAGCACGAGCTATCTATCTTTTATTTATCCTCATCGCTGGGGCAGGACTGCTTGCCTACTTGAATCTGCCCTCCGATGTCTATCCAGAACTGTCCTTTCCGCGCATCGCTGTGATCGCGGATGTTGGCGATGTGTCACCGGAACGGGTGGTTGTGACTGTGACCCGTCCCCTCGAAGAAGCGGCGGGTCAGGTCTATCGGGTTCGGTGGGTGCGCTCAAAAACGATCCGAGGCGCAACGGAACTGTCCATTGAGTTTCAGCCCGGCACCGATATGCAGTACGCGCTCCAGCAATTGCAAGCCCGCATCGCCGAAGTGCGCTCCAGTTTGCCGGTAAATGTGAAACTTACCGTCGAACGCATTACCCCCGCCATTTTCCCGGTGTTGGGTTACAACGTCAGCACACCCACCTTGACCCAGGCCGACCTTTATACGATTGCCCGCTATCAGATTCAGCCGCGGTTGACCCGTGTTCTAGGTGTTGCCCGGGTGCAAATTCAGGGGGGTGACATTCCCCAAGTAGCCATCGAAATCGACCCAGCCAAACTGAAAAGCAACGCTCTGAGCCTGACGCAGATCGCCGATGCGTTGACCCGAACCAATCAGATCCAAGTCGTCGGCAAGCTCGACGAAAACTATCAGCAAAGTCTGGTGGTCGCCACCAACGAATCCACCGATCTCGACCAACTCGGCGGGGTCGTCGTCGCCAGTCGTCCAGGTAATGCCCCCATCTTTTTGAGGGATCTCGGTCGGATTCATCGAGGGATCGCGGATCGGACGCGCCTTGTGAGCGTGGATGGCAAGCCCGGCCTTACTCTCAATCTGTTTCGGCAGCCAAGTAGCAATGTCGTGGAGGTTTCTAAGGGGGTGCGCTCAGAACTCGCAGCGATCCAAAAGAGCCTTCCCCCTGGGGTTGTCATTCGTCCAGCCTACGATGAGTCGGGGCTTGTGGTCGATGCCATCGCCAATGTGCGGGAGGCCATCGCCATCGGTATTGTCCTGATTATCGCCGTTCTCTACTTCTTCTTGCGGGAATGGCGCAGCACGGTGATTGCCGCTTTGAGCATTCCACTTTCGGCCCTCGCCGCCTTTGCAGTGCTGTATTTGGTCGGTCAAAGCCTCAACTTGATGTCCCTGGGAGGACTGGCCGTGGCGATCGGCTTGGTCATCGACGATGCCATCGTCGTCATCGAGAATATTGACCGCCAACTCAAAAGTGGTCTCGATCCGCGCTCAGCAGTGGCAGCCGCAGCCAAAGAGCTGGTCGGTCCCGTCACCAGTTCCACGGTGACGACGGTGGTGGTCTTTTTGCCTTTGGGATTGCTCTCGGGGGTTGCTGGCCAGTTTTTCACCAGTCTGACCCTGACGCTCTCCGCCGCCGTGATCTTCTCGCTGATCCTGGCTTTGACCCTGACCCCTCTGCTGGCAGGCAATTGGTTAGGTGCTGAGAAAAAAGTTCAAGAATCTCGATTGCTTGCCCAGATCGATAGTGCCTACACAAAGCTACTGTCGCAAGTCCTCAAGCAGCCCTGGGTGGTCGGCATTGCCTCGATGGTGCTTTTGGTAAATGGTTTCTTGATCTATGGTCAGTTGGGTTCGGACTTTCTGCCCGCCGTAGACGAGGGCAGCTATATTCTCGATTACCTCACGCCACCAGGAACTTCTCTCGCGCAGACGAACGAGTTGGCTCAGGAATTAGAGCGTATTCTCGCCAAAACGCCGGAAGTCGTCGCCTGGACCCGGCGCACCGGCGCTGAAAATGGTCTATTTGCCACGGAACCCAACAAAGGGGATATTTTGGTTGTCCTCAAACCGGCGCGTGAACGCAAACGCAGCGTTCTGGAAGTGATTGAGGAGCAGCGCCAGCAAATTGCCCAACAATTGCCCCAGGTGGATAGCGATTTTCACCAGATTCTCCAAGACGAACTCAACGATCTCTCCGGTACTGCCAGTCCGATTGAGGTACGGGTCTTCGGGGAAAACCCAAAGATTTTGCGCAGTCTCGCCGCTCAGATTGAGGAACGCATTCAAAAAACCCCTGGTCTTGTGGATCTAGTGACTACGGGTCGGGTGGGTGCGCCGCAAATCGATATTCGAGTCGATCCGAAGCGCTCTGGACGCATCGGTCTTGCACCAGCCGAAGTGATTACCCAGGTTCAAAATGCCCTGCTCGGTGGAATTGCGACCCAAGTGCGCCAAGAGGATCGGCTCATCGATGTGCGCATTCGGCTGTTCGATTCGGTGCGCCTCGATCCCAAGCAACTGGCCGACGTGCCGATTATTGGCAGTGCTGGGGAAGTCCTGCCCCTTTCTGCCCTAGCAACCTTGAAACCTGCTGCCGGCGAAGGCGAGATCTCCCGGGAAAATCAGCAACGCTACATTTCTCTCCAAGCGAATCTCGAAGGCCGCGATCTGGGCACAACGGTCCAGGATATTCGCAATCGCTTGACCTCTCTCAAGCCCCCGCCGGGATACACTATTGCCATCGGTGGGCTGTACGCAAGCCAGCAGGAGGCGTTCTCTCAGCTCTTGGCCGTTATGGGTTTAGCGATCGTACTGGTCTATCTTGTTCTTGTGGTGCAGTTTCGCTCCTTGATTCAACCCCTCGCGATCTTTACTGCCATTCCCTTGGCCCTCTTTGGGGTCGTCGCTGCTCTCTGGGCAACCAGTACACCTGTGAATGTTTCCTCGTTCATGGGCATCATCTTGCTGATTGGCCTGGTAGTCAAAAACGGCATCATTCTGCTGGAATATACCAACCGTCTGCAACAAGAAGAAGGTTTGCCCCTTGAGTCTGCTTTGATCGAAGCAGGCAGAGTGCGGCTGCGTCCTATCCTCATGACGACCCTCTGCACGATCCTCGGACTGTTACCTTTAGCTTTGGGATTGGGGGCTGGAGCCGAACTCCAGAAGCCACTGGCGATCGCTGTTATTGGCGGTTTGTCACTTTCGACGGTGTTTACCTTGATCTTCGTGCCAGTGGTCTTCCGGGTTTTACAAAAGTCGAAGCAGGCTTCTGAAAAACTATCAATGGTTAAGGGATAAGGTGATGACGAAGATTCTCTTGGTGGAAGATGATCTGCGCATTGTCCGTTCTCTTAAACGGGAATTGGAGCGTGAACACTACTTAGTCGATGTGGCAAGTGACGGGGAGGAAGGTTGGGACTATCTCCAGCAGGCGGCCTACGATATTGTGCTGCTCGATATCATGATTCCTCGCTTAGACGGTACTGCTCTTTGTCGTCGGTTGCGTCAATATGCCAATGGGGTGCCTGTGTTGATGTTGACGGCTCGCGATACGACGTCGGACAAAGTCCATGGACTGGATGCTGGTGCGGATGATTATTTGGTCAAGCCTTTTGAAATCGAAGAATTGCACGCCCGTCTTCGCGCCTTGCTGCGTCGCCAAGATCCCCATCGTCAGCCCCTGCTGCAATACGGCTCCATCAGCTTAAATCCAGCATTGCAAGTCGTGAGCGTCGGCGATCAAAAAGTCGATTTAACCCCCAAAGAATACCAGTTGCTTGAGCAATTCTTGCGCAACCCAAACCAGAGCTTTAGCCGAGACCAGTTAATTGAACGCCTCTGGGGGTGGGATGAAACCCCAGGCAGCGATGTGATCAAATCCCACATCAAGAGACTACGCCGCAAACTGAAAGAGGCTGGTGGCTCAGATCCGATCGAAACCGTTTTTGGCTTTGGCTATCGATTAAAAACCCATGTTTAACAAGGTGGAAAGTCGCTTGCTTCTGAGCAACTTAGCCGTGCTAAGCAGCATTCTTGTGGTCTTTGCCTTAGCGGTCTATGCGCTCTTTGTCCAAAGTTTGGCGGCTCAATTTGACGAACGGGTGATCCTCTTTGCTCAGGCAGTCTCCGCCTCTATAGAAAGTGAAAATGGAAAACCACAATTTAAAGAATCCATCTATTTAGGCAGTTCTCAAGAGCGCATCGTGCTCGGTGAAACAGCGATAGCGCAATGGTTTGATTTACAAGGCCACCGCTTACTTTCCCGTGGTGGCTTGCCCCTGGAGGCCAGAGGACTGCAACCAGGAACGCTGTTGACCCATGACCAGCCTGTGAGCGTTCGCCTGTACAGCCAAATCGTCCGGGATCTAGAAACTAGAAAAGCCTTGGGCTACGTTCAGGTCGGCCTTGCTTTGGCTCCGATGCAAAGCATGATCCATCGACTCGCTTGGGGATTGGCGGGAGGTGTAACCTTGGCACTCTTGCTTGCAGCCATCGGTAGCCTCTGGCTCACCCGGCAAGCGATGATCCCGATTCGATCGGGATATCGTCGCCTTCAACAATTCACTGCCGATGCCTCGCACGAACTGCGTAGTCCACTAACAGCGATCAAACTGAACGCTTCTAGTGCAATGCGTCACTCCGAAGATTTAAGTGTTGACGAGATTCGAGACAGTTTTCAACAAATCCAGGATGCCGCTAACGACATGACCCGCCTCACAGAAGATCTGCTCATGCTAGCGCGGACTGACGAAGATTCCGGAATGCCGAACAGTCGAGAAATACTCTCACTCGATTCTTTGCTCGACACAATTGTTGAGCAGATGAGGAGTGTAGCCCAACAAAAACTCATTCGTCTTCACTACAGAGCTGAGGCATACCCGAAAGTACTTGCTGACCCCGACCAACTAAAACGCTTATTTCGTAACTTGATCGAGAATGCTATCCAATACACGCCTCCTAGCGGCGAGGTCAAAATCTTGTTGCAGGAACAAGAACACAATGCCCTGATCTCAGTTCAGGATACTGGTATCGGAATCGCACCAGAAAACCTCACTCGCGTATTCGACCGTTTCTGGCGGGCTGATCGCGCACGTACACGCTGCTCTGGTGGAATGGGTCTGGGGCTGGCAATTGCCTTAGGCATTGTCCGCGCTCACGGTGGCGAAATGAACTTAAGCAGCAAGGTGAATCAGGGGAGTAGCTTTGTAGTTAGACTGCTGACGCATAAGTGAATGGTAGAAATAGTCGCTTTAGAGACTATCTATAAAAAGTGATCAATGCACTTTTGGGTTCAGAGGAAAATCACTGACGGTACAAAACCTTGCCATCGAAGATCGTTAAGACGACGCGGGTTTTGTAGATATCCATGGTCGGAATTTTGAATAGATCCTGGGAGAAAACAATGATGTCAGCCCACATACCGGGAGCAAGTTGGCCTTTGGTCTTCTCTTCGAAAGAAGCATAGGCTCCTGCACTGGTGTAGCCTCGCAATGCTTGTTCAACGGTAAGCCTTTGTTTCGGAATCCAGCCGCCTGGTGGGTTGCCTTCGATGGTGCGACGGTTGACGGCGTTGTGCAGGCCACGCATCGGATCGAGGCTGATCGCCGCTGGCCAATCGCTGCTGAGGACAAGATGAGCACCACTTTTCAATAGTTCGGCCCAGGCAAAAGCGCGGTTCACACGCTCAGGCCCAACTGCCTTCGACCAGACTTCGATGGTGTCCGGGTCGGCGTGGATCGGTTCCATAGAAGGCATCACCCCGATCTGCGCAAAACGGGGAATGTCTTCGGGGGAAACCACTTCGATATGTTCGATGCGAAAACGCGGATCGACGTTGGGGGCAATGCTACTGGCGTATTGATAGCCGTTTAAGGCCATGCGTACCCCCCGGTCGCCAATGGCGTGGGTGTAGAGCTGAAAACCGGCTTGGGCATATTGGCCGACAACATAGTTGTATTCCGGCTGGGTGTAGGCGGGATTGCCTTTTTGCTTTGGAAGATCTGTGTAGGGGGCGAGCATGGCAGCAGTGTGGGACTCGATCACCCCATCCATAAAGAATTTCACCGCTCCCGCCCGCAACATCGGGTTGCCTGTGTACTTGTCTTTTAATTTTTTCCAGGTTTCTAGATCTTTGAGGCTCTCTTTGCCGTCCACACCGAAGGCGACAGAGGTTCGAACCGTGAGTTCCCCTTTTTGCAGCAAAGTTTCATAGCGTGCCAGTTCTTCTGGGCTACCACTGGCATTTTGCATACTGGTGATCCCTAAAGAGGCCAGCAGCTTCATCCCTGTTTTGAGGGCGGTCAGTTCTTGTTCGGGGGTAGGATCGGGGATCAATTTGCCGATCAGACTGCCAGCGTCTTCTTTAAACACGCCTGTGGGTAGACCCGTCTTTGGGTCGCGGACAATTTCGCCGATACCTTCCACTTTCGTCTGTGCTGTGATCTTGGCTAGCTCTATGGCTTTGGAGTTCGCCCAGCCCGTGTGGCCGTCGTAGGCGCGCAGATAGACTGGCCGATCTGCAATCACAGCATCGAGATCTTGGCGAGTCGGTAAACGTTTTCCAGGCAAATAAGCGTACTCCCAGCCCCGTCCATAGATCCAGGGACGGTCAGGATGGGCTTTGGCGTAAGCGACGACGCGCTCTTGAATCGCCTGCAAAGAGCGCGCTCCGGTCAGATCCACTTCGTCTAAACCCAAGGAGCCACTCAAAAAATGGATGTGGGCATCGTTAAACCCAGGCGAAGCAAGTCGTCCACCGAGATCGATCACCTCTGTACTTTTGTCGGCAAGGGCTTTTATTTCTGCATCTGTGCCAACGGCTAGGATCTTGTGATCTCGAATCGCCAATGCCTGTGCCCAAGGGCGCGCTTCCACGCCTGTCCAAAGCCGACCGTTGATCAACACCAGTTCAGCCGTTTGGGGAGATTCCGCCCAGACAGGAAAGGCAAGGCCAAGTAGAGCAACAAAAAGAATCAGCGGGCGCACAACTTTCACGTTTTATCTTTCCGAATAGTGCCGATCTACCTTGCCAGTGCCCCTGCCGAAAAGTCGTATCAAGGGTCACGGATCGTTCCTTGTCTCACGAACCCCCAACTTTCCCACTTCCAGACCGAGAGTGAAGTTGTCCAACAACGGTTGGGTGGATCTGTGTAGCTGCCGTCAGCAAAGATCACCACGGGTTCACCAGTCCCTTTGAGATCGGCAATTTCCATGGTGCAGTGGGGATGGGGCAAACTTGAAGACGTGTGATTATTTGCGAGTGAAAGAATTATGAATCCTGCTTGTTTGAGAGCCTTTTCAACTCCAGGCTCCGCCCGCAGATGAAAACTATTTAATGCGATCCCAGCACCCGAAACAATCGGTGCTTCAAGATTGCCGAAGATAATATTCGATCTTTTTAGGCTACTTTTTACTTCTAAAAAAGGATAATCTAATCCATACTTCTCGATTTGCCTTCCGACATTTCTGCCTAGCATGATATCCCCAACGGCAGTGAGGATAATCGGTTGTGTTTGCTCAGATTGCTCCATAAGCAAATTCCGAAAGCAAGTAAAGCTCGTTTCCCACGCACAGCTACCTTTTGCTCTCACCAAAGAGGTTGAAGGAAAAAAGGTAGCGAACAACACAATAAACCCAAGCCAAATATGATGTTTCAACATGCTCGTTGGAGAGTGGTAAATCACGGGATAGCGTGACTTGACCCATTATGAAGCCTATGTAAAGATCACTATTATTAAGAGAGCACATCAAATCTCTCAACTAAAAGGAGCACGATCATGAGTGAAGTTCGGGAAACATTTGAGTTGATTCAACATGCCCCACGCGAATTGCTCGAAGCAGGGCAAGATGCTTATGATGTGACGCAAGAATTCTTAGAAGATACAGGCATTCGCGGTGTCATCAACCATGCTGTATCCGACTTGGATGATGCTATGGGCGGCATTATTGGCGAGACTGTTGCAGATATTCAAGATTATTCTGCAGAAGGAATGGAATAATTTAATCAATCATTATCCTCATTCATTCCTGATAGTTTTATGCTATCAGGAATTTCTCTGTGTCTATGCTCTTTTTGAGATCGACATTTCCGCATTGGTGATTTGGCACAATCGAGCTAACGTGAAGAAAGACGAGTGCTACTTTGAGGGAAAGGTGAGGATCCGTGCGACTTGATCGTTCTACACAGGGAATTGTCCTAAGTATTCCTGCTGCGCTCCTCATTTCGGGCTGCTCGCCTGGCCCTACAGCTGGAACTAGTCTCATGGCCTCTCGCACCGCCATGGAAGAAGTTTGGGACTACGTCAACAAAGATTATGTGGACGGCACTTTCAATGGTCAGGACTGGCAAAAATCCCGCGAACAGTATCTCGGTAAACCAGTGAAATCCCGTGAGGAACTGTACGACCAGATTCGCGCCATGCTCAAATCTCTGGATGATCCTTACACCCGCTTTCTTGATCCTGATCAGTTCAAAAGCCTAAAAACGACTACCAGTGGAGAGCTTTCGGGGATCGGCATTCAGATTGGCATTGACAAAGTTAAAAACTCTCCCTTTGTGCTCGGTGCTGTGGATGGGACTCCAGCCTTTCGGGCGGGCATCAAACCAGGGGACTTGATTATCGCGATCAACGACGCTCCCACCAAAGATCTGCCCCTCGACAAAATTGCCTCTCTTCTCAAGGGCGAAGTTGGCACAGAAGTCACACTCGACTTGCAGCGCGGCGCAAAGCCGTTCCAAGTCTCACTCAAACGGGAAACGATCCAAGTCAATCCCGTCACCTTCGAAGCCAAGCAAGTGAATGGCAAAACCGTTGGTTATATTCGCCTCGCGCAATTTAATGCCAATGCTGCCGTCGATGTTCAAAAAGCGATTCAAGCTCTCGAACAAAAAAATGTCTCTGGTTATCTCCTCGACCTGCGCAGCAATCCCGGTGGATTAGTGACTGGTGGTATTGAAATCGCCCGTTTCTGGCTCAGTCCCGGTCAGATCATTGTCTACACCGTCAACCGCCAAGGCGCACGGGAAGAAGCACTCGCTACCAAGCAACCCCTGAGCCAAAAACCGTTGGTTTTACTTGTCGATCAGTTCACCGCCAGTGCCAGTGAAATCCTTGCCGGTGCCCTCAAAGACAACAAGCGGGCGATCCTCATCGGCAAAAAAACATTTGGCAAAGGGGTGATTCAGGCAGTCCATACCCTCAAGGATGGTTCCGGTCTGGCTGTGACCGTTGCTCGTTACCAAACCCCCAATCGTATCGACATCCACAAAGTCGGGATCGAACCCGATACTGTTGCTGCTTTGCCAGCCAGCTTTACTTCAGAGCAAGTCGCTACAGCCACAGATCCCCAATTTATGGCTGGGGTCAAAGCACTCAATAGCCAAAAAAGATAATCATGCCCGTCTATCTTTTTTGGGGAGAAGATAATTTTTGTCTGAGCAAAGCGGTTCAGACCCTCCGTGGCAGTGTGCTTGACCCCAATTGGGAGAGTTTTAACTACCAACGCCTCGGCAGTGACGGTGCCATTGAAGCCCTCAATCAAGCCGTGACATCGCCTTTTGGCCTGGGTGGACGGCTGATTTGGATTGAAGAGGCTCCAATCTTTAACAAGTCTTCTGAGAGTACCGAGAGTCAGATGGCTGAATTCGAGCGCACCTTGCCCCGGATTCCTGAGACCAATCATTTGCTCTTTACCCAGACAACCAAACCCGACGAGCGTCTCAAATCGACAAAAACCCTGCGCAAATTGGGAGAAGTGCGCGAATTTGCTTTGATTCCTCCCTGGCAAGAGGATCAGTTGCGGGATCAAGTCCTGCGCATGGCCGCCGAGCAAAAGATCAAAGTCACACCGGGAGCAGCACAGCTCCTCGCCGAGGCGATTGGCAACGATACGCGGCGACTCGACGGCGAACTGACCAAACTTGCCCTCTACGTCGGCGATCGTCCCGTGGACGAAAAAGCGGTGGCGGCGCTGACAATTAGCGGTGCCCAGAGCAGTTTTAATCTCGGTTCAGCCCTGCTTTCAGGCAACACTGCCCAAGCTTTGAATATTGTCGATGAACTCTTGCGCCGCAATGAACCAGCCCTGCGCATGTTGGCAGTACTGGTTAACCAATTTCGTACCTGGCTCTGGGTGCGCTTAATGGTCGAGTCCGGAGAGCGGGATCGCCAAGTGATCGCCAAAGCTGCTGAGGTGGGCAATCCAAACCGTCTCTTCTTCTTGCAAAAAGAAACCGAGAAGCGCTCGGCTCGCCAACTCAGCCACGTCTTACCCGCACTTTTAGAGGCCGAAGTCCAGCTCAAAACCGGACAGCCTGACCGCCTCGTTCTTCAAACCCTCGCGGTGCGCATCGGCACGATCTTCGCTCAGCGAACCAGCTGATCACAGTACTCCAGGACGCGATTGAGCGCCCAAAATTCATCTTCGTCGCCGTCAGGAAAGCCAACATAACCGACGTGGCCACCGTGGGGGGTGATTACCAAAGTTGCTTGGGGATTACTGCCACTGCGCCGCCGCAATTCTGGCAAAATGCGTGGATCGAACATCGGATCATCTTCGGCATAAAGAATCAGGTGAGGGAGTTTCAGCTCTTCAAGCAGATACAAACCACTGGTCTGCTTGTAATAATCTTCAACACTCGAAAAACCGTAGTAATCGATCACCATTTCATCGTCAAACTCGCTGATGTAGTTGACCCTTTCTAAAATCCCCGGTGGAACCGTTTCAGGATAGTACTGGAGCCTTCTTTTGACTTCGCAGCGCAAATCCTTCACCAAAGCCGCTTCAAGGGTTCTGCCAACTAGTGTGGTGCGCAAGTTATCTAAAGACCAAGTGGATTGGAGGTTCGGGCAGATGGTACAGGCACCGAGAATTGCCGTTTCTCCTAGGTCCACAGCCGCTTTCAGTGACCAAAGTACCAGTTGCCCTCCCAAGGAAAAGCCAACGGGAATCGCATGACGGGCACAACCGAGGACATGGGCTTGGCGGGCGATGCACACAATATCTTCCCCATCGCGCCAACCGTCCGAGGGCGGCACAGGCGAAAGTTGGGCCGTGCGACCGTGACCGCGCCAATCGTAGAGAACGACATCGTAACCTTGGGCGTAGGCTTTGCGGGCGAGATAGTGGGTGTACCAACTCGTGTCCATCATCCCGGTGATCCCGTAGCAAAGCACCAAAGTTGCCCGTGCTGTCTGTGGTTGACGGGCGAACCGACCAGCAATCGGCACACCCTCGGCACCTCTAAACGTTTGTTCCTGCCAGGGTACGGGGGGCAATTTCGGGGCGAGAGACGAATTTTCGCCTTCCCGTATCCAGGTGTTGCCGTGGTACAAACTGACCAAAATAGTCTGCACTAGTCCATTTTTGAAGAACCAGGGTGCTTCGTAAGGTTTCATCACTTGCCTTCGCCCCGCTTTTCCTCCTGGGCTAAGTAGCGGGCAAATAGTCGATCTTGCTGCTGCGATTCAATTTTCCAAAGCACAAACATGATCATCATCACTGCGCTCTGGATCACCAGATTCCGCACACTGATTTCCAGTTCACGGCCCGCAATCACCCGAAAAAGATTGATCCAGAAGCCAATAAAGCCACTCGCCCCAAAGACAACGTAAAAGAATAGGCGCACTTTTCGCCAAGGCCGTTGGGCTTCGGCGCGCAGCAATGCCCGACGATGGGCTATTTCCCCAGAATTCATGGCTTTCTGCAACAGAACTTTACCCATTATCCCTACAGAACCAGGAACGAGATAAGATCCCTGAGTGCCACTCCAGAGAAAACGCGCTATGTTTGCGGCTGGTCTCGAAAATCCACCCAAGATCTCCATCGTCACCCCCTCATTTAATCAAGCCAGCTTTTTAGAAGCGACCATCGACAGTGTGCTTTCCCAGCGCTACCCCAACTTGGAGTACATCATTATCGATGGCGGCTCCACCGATGGCAGTGTCGAGATCATCAAGAAGTACGAAAAGCACCTTGCCTACTGGGTAAGTGAACCAGATCGTGGCCAGTACGAAGCCATTAACAAAGGATTCGCCCATTCCACAGGCGAGATCCTGGCCTGGATCAATAGTGACGATATGTATCAGTCTTTTGCTTTTCGCACCGTGGCCAGCATCTTTACCGAATTGCCCCAAGTCGAGTGGCTGACCACCCTCTCTCCGGCGTTTTGGGATTGGTACGGTTTTAGTCTTGGCTACTGCACCTTTACAGGCTTTGCGCGGGAAGCGTTTTTGGATGGCTATATGTTTCCACCGGGCTACAAAGGGGCACGGGGCACCCCTCAGCAAGAATCGACCTTTTGGCGGCGCAGCCTTTGGGAGAAAGCAGGGAGCCGGGTTCGCACCGAATTCAAGCTGGCAGGGGACTTTGACCTCTGGTCTCAGTTCTATCGGCACGCCGATCTGTACACGACCCCTTCTCCTCTAGGAGGCTTTCGCTACCAAGACAAAAATCGCTCTCTTTCTTTCGATGACTACGTTCAAGAAGCGGAGCGCTCCCTGGAGGAGATGCGCAAGTCTGTGGGATTGTCCAACACGATCTTTAAAAAAATGAAAACGATACTAAGAAAAATTATTCTGCGCCTCTATATCTACCGAATTCCAGGGATTAGCGTGCTGACAAAACCAATTCTGGATTACCAAGGTCTCCGCATTGTGCGTCAAAAGCGCAATACGCCCCAAGGGTACTGGGAGATCGAAATGTACAAATTTCAGTAAAGCTTCCCCAGTATACGATAGGAAGCAAATCATATGGCTATACTTGCGACCGAGAAGGCTCTTAGATATTCGTGTTAGTATCTTTGAGCACTTTCTTTGCGCCCTATGGCCGTTTCCCTAGGTAATCAGCTCTTTTCTCCGGGGTTGCAGCGCTATTTCAGCGTCCTCTACGTCCTCACATTGCGCAATCTCAAGATCCGCTATCGCGGTTCGATCCTGGGAGTGTATTGGTCTTTGCTCAATCCAATGATCATGACAGGTATCTACACTGCCATCTTTGGTCAAGCATTTACTGCCTACTACGATCACTCTTTGCTCAATTATCTGTTGGCTGCATTCACGGGGCTGGTGGTCACGAACTTTTTTGTTGCTTCAACGTCTCAAGCTTTAACCAGCGTGGTATCCAACGGTGCGTTGCTCAACAAGATCCAGGTGCCCATGAGTGTCTTCCCGCTGTCGATGATCGCAGCGAACCTCTTCCAGTTTTCGGTAGGATCTCTGCCTTTACTGGCTGTGGCGACTTTGTGGATCACCCATAATCCCCTGCACTTGCTCCTGCTTCCCCTCCCAATTTTGGAATTGTTGCTCACTTGCACAGGCATCGGTCTGTTGATTGGTACGCTTTATGTGTTCTTTCGAGATCTGCCGTACTTTTACGAATTAATTACCTTTGCATTGTGGATCAGCAGTCCTGTTTTTTATCCAGCGGCGATTGTACCTGAGCAAGTGCGGGCTTTTTTGGTGCTCAACCCCCTCTGGCCGATCATTGAAGGACTGCGCCAAGTCGTGCTCTCCGACCAAATGCCGGATTTTGGGATGATGGGACTTGGCTTGTTGAGCAGTACGCTGATCTGCGCCATTGGCTGCTTCTGCTTTCTGCGCTGGCGCGAGGCATTTATGGATCTACTTTGATCGACGAAGGGATGTATGCATTCAACTAGCCCAACTTCCACTGTCATTCGCTTAGATAATGTTTCCCTTTGGCGGCGCACTCAGGAAGAGTTTTCCTATGACCTCAAAAAAACGATCCTTTCCTTGATCGAAGGCAAGTACCGCAAACCCGCCCGCAAGTTGATTTTAGATAAGGTGAGCCTTGCCATTCAACCGGGGGAGATCGTTGGGATCGTCGGTGCGAATGGCTCGGGCAAATCCACCCTGCTCAAAGTGATCTGCGGCATTTTGAAGGCAACAGAAGGAAAAGTTCAGGTAAACGGGAAAATTGCTCCCCTGATTGAGTTAGGGGCAGGTTTCGATCAAGATCTTTCTGTGCGCGACAACATCATCCTCTACGGTGTTCTACTCGGTTTTATGCGTGGAGAAATGATCGATCGATCAGAATCAATTCTTGAGTTTGCTGAATTGCAAGACTACGGGGCAGCCCCAGTCAAATCCCTCTCTTCGGGAATGACTGCGCGCTTAGGGTTTGCCATTGCAACGGATGTTCAGCCCGATATTTTAATTTTAGATGAGGTGCTATCGGTCGGAGATGAAAGCTTTCGCAACAAGTGCCGCCGCCGCCTCGACAAATTCTGGCGGGGCAACGCAACGGTACTCGTTGTCTCTCATAACTTGGATTTCATGCGCGAGACCTGCAGCCGGGTAATCTGGCTTCGCAAAGGATCGATTCAGTTAAGCGGTTCCCCCGATGAAGTTGTTTCTAGCTATCAACATTCCGTAGGATAGATGCACCATTGATCTCACCCAAGGAAAATAAGTTCGCCCCCAGACGATACCTCGATCAACATGGCTACAACCCCTTCTGCGATGAATAAAGATCTGCCATTGCCAGAGGATGCCTCTCCCCTGCTCACGTCGATTATTCCAAATCTGCACGGGGGGCGAGGTCATGTCTATGGGTACCATTGTGCAGTTGCAGAGGCCGCGAAGCATTTGGGCTGGAAGCATATTGCTCTTGTCACCCCTGATCCCGCCTTCACAAACTTGCCAGAAAGCTGGCGGATCTGCCTCGATCAAGGCAACACGGATCTAAAAATTAATCCCTTTCGCAAACTCAAAGGTGCTTATCGCTGGTTTACAACGCTAGATCGCGCATTACGAGAAATTCCGACACACAAGCAACCAACAGTAATCCTTTTTGAAGGATTTGGCTCTCTTCAACTGGGTGGACTAGCAGCTACCTTGTTGTTGAATAGACCTGCTAATACGCATGTTTGGCTTCTTTACTATACCGACGTTCATCGCAGTCGAATTTCTAATATTTATCTCCTTCTCAATAAGCTGATTAAAAATATTCTGCGAGAAGGTCATTTTCAATTGCTTACAGACAGTGAGTTACTAGCAGAATCTTTTGCAGACTATTTTGGAGAGCCAGTGACCCATGTGCCAATGCTGCCGGGAAGTTCGCCCGCAATTCTCGATCTACCACCCACAAAAACAGACATTCTTTGTTGGTGGCCGGGAGAACCACGTTGGGAAAAAGGTCTGGCGGTCATGCAGCACCTCTCTACCCTGCCAAGTCAAGCCTTAGTGCTCCTTGCTGCCGAAGATTCAAACTTGACATCGACTCCTGGTGGCTCGCGCATTCAACTTTTACCCATGCATTTATCGGAGGAAGAGTACCTTCACTGGCTAGCCGCTAGCGACTTAATCTTGTTGCCCTACGACCAGAATACTTACCAGGAGCGCACCTCCGGCATTTTCTTGGAAACTATCCTAGCAGGCAAGATTCCAGTAGTCAGTCAAGGTACCTGGATGGCGTGGCAATTAAGCCAGCATCAGCTATCAGAACTGGTGGTGGACTGGTACAGAAATGATCTCATCGAGCATCTTAGTTTCTGTGCCCGCGATCCCAACCTGGCAGAAAAGATCAAAAAAATGCAAAGGCACTTTCAGCGTATCCATACTGTGGACGGGTACGCTGCGGCGATCAAAGCCCTCTTTGCCAGATCCCAAAATCGCAATACGCATCATTAGTTCTTCCAATCTATAGGGAAGGCTAAAGTAGGGAGATTGGTTCGTATCAAGAGGTTGGATGATGCTGAGTGAAACAGCCAAAGCATTGATTCCCAAGGCGCGGATCTTTGGTTTCACAGCAGAAATTTCGAATAGCGTTCTGCACACTGCTGACGACGAAGGGCGGTACTTGACTGATAGTGAACTTGATACCCTCGTTGCCATGCAACCGAATACACCCGTTTCCGCTGTGCGTTTCCTCCGAGACCACGCCTTAGAGATCGCCGCTGAGTCCCACGCGCAACTTATTGCGGAGCAGCCTGAACTCACCCAACCAGGCGGTGGTCTGTATCCACCACTTCGCGCTGAAGCCTGTTTGCGAGATCTTTGGCACTTTTTGCGCTGCACAACCTACGGGATCGCCAGCCAAAATCCTGAATTTACTAGTCCTGAGGGATTGCACTATATGCAACTGCTCTACCAAGAGTTGCAGGTTCCTTTGCCCGCTATGGTCCGTGGGCTTGAAGGCAACAAGACAGCGAGTCTCAAGCGTTTGAGCTTGATCGATCAAGAAACCTTCGCACCCTACTTTGAGCACCTGATCGAGAAATTCAAAGCTTTCCATTGAGTTGGCTTCATTTTTTACACCTGACATCTTTCCTAGGAGAGAATATTTCTATCTGTAAGGATGACCTTTGACACCTTACTACCTCAACAATATGCATGCATGAGATCAATACTTTCAGGAGATGTGTGGATTTAAATAAGTGAGTACTATGCATATAGATTCAAACAGGTCATTCTCGCAAAGGAGAAAGTACCATGCAAACGATCAATAAGCCATCAGAAGCAAGCAAAACGCCGACCCAAAGATTCTTTGATGTTATCGATTTTGGCTCTAAAACCCTTGGCCTTGATGTTCCGCAAATTGTTAAGATTGAAACGCTGCGCGCCATGCCAGAAGGCAGCTTCGGTCGCGCTTGGGCAGAATTTCTCGATGACAACCATTTAGATCCACTGACCAATGGACCACGCCGCAAGCAGTTACACGATGGGGTTCATGTCTTGACTGGCTATGGGAGTGATTTAGTCGGTGAAGCCCAAGTGCAGGCTTTTATGATCGGTGCAAAATGGGAACCCGCCAACGCAGCGGTTCTGCTTACAATCCTGCGGGGTGCACGCCGACATGGTGTAACGATTGCTTGGGAGACGTTAATCGAAGCGTACCAACGTGGTCGACGTGCCCTATTCGAACCCGATCGCTGGCCCGCCGAAAAGCTTTGGGATCTGCCGCTCTCCTGTGTACGCACTTGCATGAATCTTTAGTACAGGCACGGTTCAAAACTGGCTGAATGGGCTGAGGATCTGTGCTGGGTATCACGAGAAGACAACTCTCCAAAATATTTCCTGAACTGATGGGTGGCAGTCTTGGCACGAAACTTGTGCAAGGATGAAGCAAGTAGATAGGGATTACGCAGATGAGTTCACCAGCATTTACCCTGATCGAACCCCATGAGCGGGATCTAGGCAGCTTCACAGTCCGTCGCCTGCTTCCCAGCGCGCAGCGCCAAGCAGTTGGCCCATTTATTTTTTTCGATGAACTTGCTCCCTCGACTTTCCCCCCCGGTCAGGGCATGGATGTGCGACCCCATCCCCACATTGGCCTCGCCACTGTCACCTATCTGTTTGAAGGGGAAATCTATCACCGCGATAGTCTGGGCTACGTGCAACCGATCCATCCCGGTGATGTCAACTGGATGACTGCAGGCAAAGGCATTGTCCATTCCGAGCGCACTGGTACCGCAGCCCGTGCTTCTGGCATCACCATGCATGGCATTCAGTCCTGGGTCGCGCTTCCCCAGGCTTATGAAGAAGTGGAACCCAGCTTTCACCACCATGCCGCCAGCACATTGCCGATTCTAGAGAAGCCAGGAATTACGCTTCGGGTAATCGCTGGTAGCGCCTACGGCCTCACTTCTCCTGTGCGAACTTACTCTCCCTTGTTTTACGTCGCAGTAGAAATGCGTGCGGGTAGCGAACTTGCCTTACCTGAAGACTACCCAGAACGCGCAGTCTATCTTGTCGAGGGTCAACTGACTGTCGGTTCCGAAGTGCTTACTTCTGGCAAATTAGCGATCTGGCTCGGAACAGATCCAGTTATCCTTCATGCTCAATCCGATGCTCGTGTCATGTTGCTCGGCGGCGAACCCCTCGATGGCCAACGCTATCTCTGGTGGAACTTTGTCTCAAGTTCCGAGGCACGCATCGAACAAGCCAAACAGACTTGGCTCAACCATCAATTTCCAAAAGTTCCAGGGGAAACAGAGTTTATTCCACTGCCCCAGTCGTAGTTTTCACAACAAATTTGTTGCCAACAGAATTGTTGGCAGCATGGCTAACGAGAAGTTAGAATTTTTTGGATGCGCTTGATCGTGGTGGATCGCACCCCTGCATCAGCCGCAAAACTCCGCCACTGGCTGGTCGCAGATCTGGTAACGGAAATAATGTTGAGTGCGGTCTGCCGCTGGATGCCCACTTTACTGGCTAATTGGAGGAGATGATCTTGATTGGGAGAGCGACCTTCCCCAGATACCAACATGCTGTGTTCGCCACCGGGGCCACTCGAAAAAGTGAGGTCATAGGCGGGAGAGACCTGCCAGGTTCCAGAGCGATCCATTACATAAGAAAAGTTTTTGCTGTGGTCGTCGCGGTTATGCGCAAGAACGTTGAAGACGGCTATCCGATACATCCTCTCGACTTGTTGGATGTCCTTGGTCAAAATCATGGTTGCCTTGAGCAAGTTGTCGTAGTCCAAAGAAGAGAAACGATGATCTGCATGGAGCAGCCCCGATGCTGTATGCATATGTACTGACCCTGATGCTGTCCGATCAAATCGGCGCACACCAAAATAGCCTGGGCCAGTTCGCGAAGGGAAAAGATAGGTCTCTGGCACCTCTAGCACTGCGGTTCTGGCCATCACACTGTAGGCGTACTCGACCGCGCCACTATCAGGCGCATCTATGCCTGCGCGAAACTTGATCAACCAGGGTGTGTAATCCTGAGGGGCTGTTTTTCTCTGAACTACCAGCGTTTTGTCTGGGGAGACATAGGCCAGGATTTTGGGACGTGCTCCCCCCGAAGAGCCGGATAGTTGTATGAGCTGCTCTAGCAAATCACTGGGAGTGCCAGCAAGTTCCTGCTCTGCGGCTGTCGCCAATCGGTCAAGTTCTAAGGTTTCTTGGATTTCCGGTTGCTGCGATTTGGTCTCTGGTTCGTAGCGCAGTGCGCCCATGGCCTGAGAGCCAATCAAGGCTAGGCGATCTAGAGGTGTGAGTGTGCCAGGTTCAGCGCCCTGTCGTAGAAGTTGGCGATCAAGCAAGAGTCTTCCCCAGCCATCGGGAAGACTATCGTTGAAAACGCCAAACAGGCCATCAAACACCATCTCTTTGGGGACCTGGACTCCCGATTTAAGTGGCAGTTTGAAAGGTGAAATCGGTAAGCCGACACTCAGAAATTCGCTGTCGTACTCAAAGAAGATCCGTCGATTTTGTGCTGCGAGCTTCCCTACAGACAGAACATCGTTACCACCAAGATCGAGGCTCACATTTAAAGAGGTGACGGTCATTTCCGCCGTCCACGTTGGCGTTTTGGAGTTTGCTTGAGAAGCAAATCTAGGGTTGCTGGTAGCGCCTCTCCCTGGGTAAACAGGGTCTTAAATGGGTCAAGGGCATCCAAAACGAGCGCCAGTTGCAGCAAACTGGCCAAAGAAATCTGCCCAGTTCGTTCAAAGCGTTTGATAGAACTAAGGCTTACCCCAGAACGCCTTGCTAATTCCTCTTGGGTCATGGCGAGGGCGAGACGAGACTCCTTGGCCTGAACCGCGATCTTTTGGGCAATTTCTTGAGGAGTATCTAAGCTAAGAGCTAGCATATTAACTTTTAACAGGCTTTATTCATCCTAGCAGCTATCTAATGAGCTATTAATCTGGTAGATGATTGGCTTGCCTCTTAGGGGAAAGAGGCAGATTCAGAACCCGCATTTACCAACCCAAAACGTAGGCAAAGATCAGTGGGGCAACGATGGTTGCATCAGATTCGATGACGAACTTGGGCGTTTTTGCATCGAGTTTTCCCCAGGTGATCTTCTCGTTGGGAACAGCGCCGGAGTAGGAGCCGTAGCTCGTGGTGGAATCTGAGATCTGGCAGAAGTAGCCCCAGGTGGAGACATCTTTGAGCAGATCTTGGTTAAGCATGGGCACAACGCAGATCGGGAAGTCCCCGGCAATGCCACCGCCAATTTGGAAAAAGCCAATACTGTGTTTGCGGCTGGTGGTTTCGTACCATTCAGCCAGAGCGATCATGTACTCGACACCACGACGCAGGGCGTGGAGTTGAATTTTGCCTTCGATGCAGCGGGCTGTGAAGATATTGCCGAGGGTGGAGTCTTCCCAGCCGGGTACGAAGATCGGTAGGTTCTTTTCGGCAGCGGCGAGGAGCCAACTGTCTGCTGGTGGGATCTGATAGCTCTCTTTGAGGCGGCCATCCAGTAAAATGCGGTACAAATATTCGTGGGGGAAGTAGGCTTGGCCTTCTTCGGAGGCAGATAGCCATTCTTCAAAGACAACCCGCTCGATGCGGCGAATTGCTTCTTCTTCGGGAATGCAGGTATCCGTGACTCGGTTGAGATGCTTGGAGAGCAGTTCTTCTTCTTGGGCGGCGCTCAACTCGCGGTACTGGGGAATGCGCTTGTAGTAGTCGTGGGCGACGAGGTTGAAGACATCCTCTTCGAGGTTGGCACCAGTGCAGGTAATTGCATGGACTTTATCTTGACGGATCATCTCAGCCAGAGAAAGTCCGAGTTCGGCAGTACTCATCGCCCCAGCCAGCGTGACGAACATCTTGCCACCGTTTTCGAGGTGGGCACAGTAGGCTTTGGCTGCATCGACCAAGCTGGCCGCGTTGAAGTGCCGATAGTGCCGTTCAATAAATTGTGAAATGGTTGTCATCGATTTTTTGCTAAGTCGCCTTGCCTATTGTGGCAGGAATAATCCGTGTATGATGAGCGAGCCAACCAAATAGCTCAGGGTGTCCGGGGGAGCAGCCCGGACGTAATGGGGAAAGCGTGGTGCGAATCCACCGCTGTGCCGCAACTGTGATGGTTTTTCGTCAAACAAAAAACCTTAGTCAGGACGCCCACCCGTAAAGAGCTACTGCACACCACCTGCGTCGCACAGGAAAGGAAAGCTCATGTCGCATCTTTTTGCGTCGTCCCGTCTAGGGGCGGCCTGTATTGTTCTTTTGTCGATCAGTTCGCCTGCATGGGCAGAGGAACCACCGACCACCCAGTTGCCTGCTTTTTTAGAACAGCAACTCAGTCAGCCTGTCTTTACTCCCTTTCGTCAAGAAGCACCGCTGCGGGATGCTTCGCGGCCTGTCTATGTGATCACCCGTGGACAGATCGAAGCCCAAGGGGCACGAACGGTGCAAGAAAGTCTTAAATATCTACCCGGTATTTTGAGCGATGGGACTGCTGGCACCCAGTTGGGGGCGCAAAGTGGCCAATTTATCCGGGGTTCAAGCGGTGCCCAAGTCCTGATTTTGCTGGATGGTCGCCCGATTAACGACATCGGTTTTCAGGGTGGTTACGACCTTTCGACCCTGACCACCGACAATGTGGAGCGCATCGAAGTCACACCTGGGGGTGGTTCCACCCTTTATGGCGCGGACGCGGTTGGGGGCACGATCAACATTGTTACCCTGCCTGCGGGCGAAGCACCTCGAACAAAATTGCAAGGTGCGTTTGGCAGTTTTGGCCTGAATGAGGAGAGCCTCCAAACCAGTGGGCAAGGGGGAAATCTTTCCTGGATACTCGGCTATCGGCGTATCCGAAGCCAAAATGACTTTGCCTTCGCCATTCCTGGCACGAGTGCAACGCGGCAGAATGCCGATGCTCTCTACAACAACTTAAATGGGAAGTTGGCTCTCAAGCTCAATGACCGCCAAGATCTTCAACTCAATACCTTCTGGAATAACAAAGAGTTGGGGGTGCCGGGAGGGGTACCAACGGCGGATCCGAATAGCATCGGTGCTTTCAACTCCCTCACCCCCGATACCCGCCAGACCACGGGGGATTTGCTCAATGACCTCAGTTTCAAAGCCAAGTTGGGGAACGGTGAAGATTCTCTGTTGACCGCGCGCCTCTCTTTGGATGTCTTGAACTACAGCTTTAATGCTCCAGACAGCTTTGGTACCAAAGATCTAATTTCCCGTACTTCTTTGGGTGCGCAGGTTCAGCACAACTGGCAGATTACGGATAACCAAAACCTCACCTACGGTATCGACTACCGCCAAGTCAAAGCGTTGAATCAGACCCTCGACTATTTCAGTGGCTTGACCAATACCAACTACGACCGCAGTGTCAGTCAAACGGCTTTCTTCGTTCAAGATGCGATTGCTCTGAGCCCTGACTTTCGGCTGAACCTGGGTGTACGCCAGGATTTCAGCAACTTCGGTAGTTCCACCTCGCCAAGTATTGGGGTGAAGTGGGAAGTTTCAGAGACGACGACACTTCGCGCCAACTATGCCCGCAGTTTTCGTGCCCCTCTCGTTTCGGAACTTTTTTATAAGTTGCGGGGCTTTTTCAATCTCGATGGCAATCCCAATCTCAGCCCAGAACGCGGCGATACCTACGACATCGGCATTGACCAGATCCTGGGTGATTTTGGTCTACTGCGGGTGACTGGATTCATCAACAATATCCAGGACAATATCGCCTTTGTCTTTTCCCCAGATTTTACTTCGGGCACCTACACCAATCTTGGCCAAGTCCGTAGCCAAGGGATTGAAGCCGCCCTCAACGTCAAACTGGGCAACAATCTTTACTTAACGAGCAACTACACCGCTGTAGATCCGCGCATTCTGGCGAGTACAAATCCAGTGGAAGTGAACAAAGAGAAAGCCTTCGTCGGGGCAGATAGCTTTAACCTTGGATTGTCCTACGAGAAACCAGGGGGCATTTTTGCTGGATTATTCCTGCGGACGATTGGTAGCACTTTTGTGAATAATACCAACACAGAAACGCTTCAGGGGTACACAACACTGGATCTTAAATTGAGGGTTCCTGTGACAGCAAATTTGTCGATCAATGCCCAGTTAAACAACTTGCTCGATCGCCAATATCAGGTCTATCCAGGCTTTCCGGGGGTTGGAGCAAACTTTAGGGTTGGCCTTAGTTTGACATTCTAAATTCGGGAAGATTGGTGCGCTTTGCCCGCAAATGTTTTGGATCTTTTGGAGAGCGAGAGAAATATGGCGAAAGCGAAAGTTCGCGCTCTCCATAAGATCAATACAAACCCACTTAACCCCCTTGGTGGGTTGTTTTTACCCAAACCAAGCGCTTCGGTTTAAGCACCATATTGGCCATCTTGATGACAATTACCGGAAACCAATGCAGAAAATAAACAGTGCCCAAAACACTCTCTGTCACCGCTTTAGGATTAGGCACACCTGCTTGGCGCTGCCCAAGATAAAAAGCTGTACCTGTAAAGAGCGTAGCAACAAGTACTAGAGGGGTAAGCAGTGGTGTGTAGCCACCGAGTAACGAGAAGAAAAGATCCCAGACAGCGGCGAGGGGCATCAAGTATTGAATGCTGCCAAAGAAGAGTTGATCGAAGGTTTTGGCCGAACCCATGCGATTCGCAAAGATGCCCTCAGCGTAGTCGAGGTAGCGCTGAAAACCCCCTTCAGCCCAACGAGAACGCTGGCGAAAAAGACTTTCCCAAGTGGTCACCCCTTCTTCAAAGACGCAGGGTTCCGCCACAAATTGGACATTAAACCCGGCAAGCGGCAGTTTAAGGCTCAAGTCAAGGTCATCCGTCACCGTTGTTTCCGTCCACCCTTTAACGAGACGCAACGCTTCGACTCGAACCAGTTGACCGTTACCCCGCAGTTCGGCAGTCCCCCCAAGGCTCGCCCGCTGTTGCAGTTGACAAGTATCCAGGAGCATTTCCGCCGCTTGACCCCGCGTCCAAAAGTTCTCTTTGGCATTGACGATCATTTTGCGCGCCTGAACAGCGCCCAATTCCGGATCCGCAAACAAAGCGACATTGCGCTGCAAAAAGTCGGGTTCCACTTGGGCATCCGCATCGAAGACCGCCAAAATGTCACCTTTTGCTTTGGCCGCCAGGTCATTCAGCACAGCCGACTTGCCAGGACGACTGCCTTCCGGACGGCGCAGAATCTGCAATCGTGGCTGATTACGCCCCGCTTCGACGAGCCTGCGGTAAGTGCTATCGGTGCTCCCATCGTCAGCCACCCAAACTTCAAAATCCTCGTAGTCCAAAGCGCAGAGATTCGCCACCAACCGCTCAACCACTGCTTCCTCGTTCCGTGCCGCTACAAGGACAGAAACCCGAGGACGATAGAGCGGATCGTTTGTTAGGGGTGTTGGAGCACTCAAAAGAATACGAACAAAATACACCCCTGCGCCAAGGGCAAGCAAAGCAGCCGTAAGGCGGCCTTGGGGAGCGAGGTGGAGACCAGAAACAAAGACGATGATGAACGCCCAAACCAGGGCAACCTGCCACTGCCGGGTGCGCGGGTCTTCCACAGTCCCTCCCTAGTCGAAGAGTCGGAAGTAAGGGTACTTGAGAGGTTGTCCGGGTTCTTTGACTAATTCAAAGTTGATCACGGCCCAACGCCCATCGTTATCTTCAGTTCCACTAAAATCCACAGGCAATCCGTAGAGGCGATGTTTGGCATCTTCGGCGCGCCATGGGGTAGTGCGCTCCAAAAAAGTGCTGATCAGCTCGCGATAGCGCTCTGCCACAACCACCCGCGTTGCTCGAAAACCTTGGGTGTGAAGTCGATCCAATTCTTCATGAATCTCAAAGCGAATGCCATCGGGATGGGTGTGCTGGCGGAACCAGTTGTCTTCCCACTGCCGCCAACGCCGACCGGACTGCAGATGTACCAGGGTTTCAGTCTGGGGATCCGCTTCAAAAGCACCGTGGCGGGGACACAGGTAGGTATCCGTCAGGGTGAGGGCTGCGACAGACTGCCGACAGTGGGGGCAGCGAATTTCAGGCCCAAAGATTGGGTTGTAGTTAACTGGCTGATACATTGCCACGCACCCAGGATTTGCCCCCAATTATAGCGATCTCGCGGTAACAAAAGGCTTTCACTGTCCGCTTATCCTGGATTAAGTAGTTTTTGGGCGCAGCGACGATGGAATCTTTAGGCATTATGGGCGGCACACGGGACTTTTTGCCCGATACGATGATTCGCCGCGAGTTTGTGATCGATACCCTCAAGCTTCTGTTTCGCAAGTACGGCTTTGAACCTCTGGAGACTCCAGCCATCGAACGCCTCGAAACCCTAACGGGCAAATACGGAGAGGAAGGCGAAAAACTGATCTACCAAGTTATCAACTCTGGCTCTCTCGCAAACCTGCAGCCAGGGAAGCGCCTCGAACACGCCCTACGCTACGACTTGACAGTTCCCCTCGCCCGCGTCGTGGCCATGTACGGCGACGAGATGCTCCCCGATCCCAAAAATCCCAAAAAGCAGTTGCGCCGTTTGCCCCGTCCTTTCAAGCGCTACCAGGTTCAACCTGTCTGGCGGGGGGATCGCCCCGGTCAAGGCCGTTTTCGAGAATTTTACCAATGTGACGCCGATGTCGTTGGTGCCACCAGCCTCCTCGTCGAAGCAGAACTGATCGCCCTCGCCGTGGAAGCCTTCAAAACCCTTGGTTTTCAAGACTTTACGATCAAGATCAATCACCGTCAGCTTTTGGCTGGTCTGATTTCCTGGGCAGGCGTTCCAAAGAGCAAAGAAGCAACCACCCTCAGTTCCATCGACAAGTTAGACAAGTTGAGTGTCGAGGCCGTCAAAAGTGAGTTGCACGAAAAAGGCTTGGAGCAGGATCAAATCGAAAAACTCTTCAACGTAATCAAGCTGTCAGGGAATGGAGCGGAACTCTTGGACGAAGCTGGTGCGCTTCTTAAAGCCTCTGAAACAGCTTCCACAGGCATTGCTGAGTTGCAACAGCTCCTAGGTCTCCTCAAAGCGCTCCAAGTCGATGGCCAACACTACAAAATTGACCTCTCCCTTGCCCGTGGCCTCGACTACTACACAGGCACGATTTGGGAAATAGTCACTGCAGCGCCAGTTGGTTCAGTAGGAGCAGGAGGCCGCTACGACGGACTCATCTCAACCCTTTCTGGTGGCTTAGTCGATCAGCCCGCCTGTGGAACCTCCTTTGGCCTTGACCGCCTCCTCGCAGCCATGGAGCATCTGGATCTGCTCCAACAGATTCCTCGCAATACAGAAGTGCTGGTACTGCGTTTTACAGATCCAGGTGCAGAACTAATTCTTTTATCACTGGTGTGTGCATTGAGAAAAGTTGGAGTGCGGACTGAAATTGGTTACAACGATGCTCCATTCTCTCCAGATGGAATGCGACAGCAGTTGGGCTATGCCAACGAAAAAGGCATCTCTTACGCAGTAATCATGGGGCCAGATGAAATGACCCAGGGCATGGTCACCCTGAGGAATTTGCTGACCCGTGAACAGAGCAAATTGCCAATTGTTGACGCTGTCAACCTAATCTCCAGTAGACTCCACAGCTGATCCCCTATGTTGTTAGGGTAAGCTAACTGAGTGGATGCTCTCTGTTTACCCAGTCATGTTTTTTCGTCAAGAGACAACCTCTCTACAAGTGATTTTTAAGCAATTTTGCCTATCCCTTTTGCTTTGGTTTTGCTTCGCAAGTGCGATGTATGCAGAAGTTGCCTCTGAGCCGCTTCCCAGCAAACAAGAACTTCTTGGCGAGACAAAATGTGTCTACCAAGATCGTATTGGCTTGATTTGGGTATGCACGAATGAAGGAATAAGCCGATATGACGGCTACACTTTTACAGACTACAAACTCAGTACTGGCGACGGGAAGCAGGGTTCCTACACAAGTACCAGCCGGATCTACGAAGATCGCTCAGGTAGACTCTGGCTTGCTTCTAAGAATGGTCTATGGCGCTTTGATCGAAGCACCCAAAAATTCACCCATTTTGTCCATCATTCCTCAGTCGCGAGTAGCTTGAGCGGCAACAATATTTTCTCAATTATTGAAGACAAGCACGGTTCTCTTTGGGTTGGCACCGACAGTGGGTTGAACCGCTTCGACCCGCGCACCGAGACTTTTACTCATTTCTTCCATCATCTCAATCAGCCAGAGAGCTTAGGCGGGGATTTCGTTTCAACACTCTGGGAAGATCATCTCGGTGTGCTGTGGATTGGTAGTACAGGTGGTCTCGATCGCTATGAGCCAACGCGCCAACAGTTCATCCACTATCCGAGCAGTACCCCAGACAGTCCAAGTAGTAACTTAATTACTGCCCTCTACGAAGATCGCTCCGGAGCACTTTGGATCGGCACTGCCGATGCTGGCCTCAATCGCCTTGACTCCAAACGCCAACACTTTAAACGCTATCAAGCTGATCCACTGAATGCAAAGTCGCTGAGCTACGACACAGTCCTGTCGATCTACGAGGATCACACAGGCAAGATCTGGGTGGGGACAGATCAAGGATTGAATCGCCTCGACGTGCAAACTCAGATTTTTTCACACTACAGTTTCAGTGCCTATCACAATATCTACGCAATCGTGGAGGATCGATCCGGAATGCTCTGGATCGGTACGAACTCTGGACTGATTAAATTCGATCTCAAACCACCCAAATTTCAGCTCTATCGCCATCAAGAGGGAGAAACAAATAGCCTGCCTTACGATTTTCTTTGGGGGATTGGAGAAGATCGATCCGGTGCCATTTGGATCGCGAGTAATGGTGGTGGGCTATGCAAATTTGATGGCAAAAAATTTACCTCCTACCGTCACGATCCCAAGAGGCCAGACAGCCTGAGTGATAACTTAGTCTTGAGCGTTTATATAGACCCTAGAGGGACGCTCTGGGTTGGTACCCGTCGCCACGGCATGGATCGATTTGATCCGAAAAGCAATCGATTCACTCATTTTCAAAATAACCCAAACGATCCCAAAAGTTTGAGTGGTAGTGCTGTCACCTCAATGTATGAAGACCATCGTGGAAATTTCTGGGTGACCACGCGCCATGACGGTCTGAACCGCTTCGATCCGCAGACAGGCTCATTCATTCGCTACCAACATCATCCTGCTGATCCAAAGAGCATTATCAGCGACGCTATCCACTCGATCTACGAAGATCGCTTTGGGAACCTTTGGCTCGCGACAGAAAGTGGCCTAGACCGCTTTAATCCGGATACACAAACATTTACTCACTATCAACATAAAGCAGAAAAAAACGACACGATCAGCCATAACAATGTCCTAGGGCTCTCTGAAGATCGAGACGGCGTACTCTGGATTGCGACGGAGAAAGGACTCAACCAAATGAATCCGAAGACAGGGGCTTTCACGCATTACTTTGTAGAAGATGGATTGCCTAGCAATATTATCTACAAAATTGTCGATGATCAGCAAGGTAGTCTTTGGCTCTCAACCCAGAATGGGCTTTCCCGCCTCTCATTGGCGACTAAGAAATTTCGTAATTATTTTGAAGTCGATGGGTTGCAAGATGACGAATTTAATTCTGGATCTGCATTTAGATCTTCCCGTGGGCAGCTTTATTTTGGTGGCATTCATGGGTTGAATAGTTTTTATCCCGAGAAAGTTGTTGATTTTGCTTACATTCCTCCAGTCATTGTCTCCAGCTACAGAGTCAACAATCAGCCTGAAAGTCTAGAACCCCCAATTTCAAGATCAGAACCATTGACTTTGGACGATAAGAATACTGTCATTTATTTCGAGTTTTCGGCTCTGGATTACACAGCACCCAATAGGAATAGGTATACCTACAAACTAGAAGGTTTTGATAATCAATGGATCGATCTTGGAAACCGACGAGATGTGACTTATACCAACTTGAACCCAGGAACGTATCGGCTTCACTTGCGCGGGACTAACAGTGATGGCATCTGGAATCCCCAAGAGACAGTGCTCACCATCGTCGTTACACCACCCCCATGGAAATCGATTTGGGCTTATGGCTTGTATGCTTTAGGCATCATGGCCAGTTTCTTCGCCTTTACCCACCTGCGCGCTCGAACCCAAACACGCGAGATTGAACGACAGCGGCAATTGAACGAGCGCCTAGAGTTCCTCGTCCAGCAGCGGACAACAGCGCTCATCGAAGCGACTGAGCAAGCCCAGCAAGCCAACCAGGCCAAGAGTCTCTTCCTCGCCAATATGAGTCACGAGATTCGTACACCCATGAACGGAATTCTTGGCATGACAGAGTTGCTGATCGACACTCCCCTCACAAAAGAACAGCGCGAGTACGCAGAGACCGTGATGACCTCCAGCGAGCTGCTACTGGCCATCATCAACGACATTCTTGACTTCTCCAAAATCGAAGCGGGTAAACTCGATATCGCTTGTATTGACTTTTCACTCAAAAAAGTGGTGGCGGAGTGCTGTTTTTTGGGGGCTGATGCAGCCGCACGCAAACAACTCTCCTTTGCGTGTCATGTTGCCTCCGATGTGCCTGAGCAGGTTCAGGGCGATCCTGTGAGGTTGCGCCAGATATTGATGAATTTAGTGAATAACGCCATCAAGTTCACCCACACAGGCGAGATCATCGTCGAAATTACCCTTGCAAAAGTCGATGGCCAACAAGTGTTCATCCACTTCAAAGTTCGAGATACAGGGATTGGCATCTCGCCACATATTCAGACCCAACTTTTTCAATCTTTTCAGCAGGCAGATCCTTCCACAACCCGTACTTACGGCGGCACAGGTTTGGGTCTGGCGATTTGTCGGGAACTTGTGCAGTTGATGGCTGGCAACATTGGTGTACAGAGCGAACTTCAAAAAGGCTCGACATTTTGGTTTACCTTACCCTTTCTCACTGTCCTCCCAATTCTTTCTGGTGTTGGATCACAAGCGGACAAGCGTTAGCGGGCAAGCAAGCACCCGTGCCAGAATATGTGGGCAATCTTGGCTGTAGTCCTGTGAAAGTTCGTCGTCGCCCTGACCAACCCCCTGTAGATGTCGGTCCTTTGCAGTTTCAGGTGCATGGGTCGGATCTAGAACCGCGCAATATTCTTGAAAAAATCGTTTGGGCGAAAGAAAAAGAAATTGAGGCCCGCCGCAACCAGTTACCTTTGGCGAAGTTACGGACACGGGTTGCTTCTGCGCCGCCTGTGCGGGATTTCTTGGGCAGTTTGCGCCGCTCTCCCCATCCCGTTGCCCTTATTGCCGAAGTGAAACGGGCTTCGCCTAGTCGTGGCATTATTCGCGAAGACTTCGATCCGGCTGCCCTTGCCCTTGCCTACGCGGCTGGGGGCGCTGATGTGCTCTCTGTGCTGACGGACAAACCTTTTTTTGGGGGCAGTTTTAGCGACCTCACCCTGGTACGAGAGGCTGTCGAATTGCCCGTGTTGTGCAAAGAATTTATCCTCAGTCCCTACCAGATCTACTTAGCCCGCGCCCATGGTGCCGATGCAATCTTGCTGATTGCTGCTATTCTGAGCGATACAGACCTCAATTACCTGCTGCGCATTACAGAACAGTTAGGAATGACGGCTCTCGTCGAAGTCCACGATTCCGAAGAGTTAGACCGCGTACTGGCTATCGAAGGTGTGACATTGATCGGAATCAACAATCGAGACTTAACCACTTTTGACGTCAGTTTGCAGACGACCCGTGCCCTGATTGCTGAACGCGGGACGCAGTTAGTGCAGCGAGGGATTACAGTCGTCAGCGAATCGGGCATCTTTAGTCCAGCCGATCTGGCGACAGTCGGTGAAGCAGGAGCGCGGGCTGTGTTGGTTGGCGAATCGCTGCTCCGCCAGCCGGATGTTGCACAAGCGGTTATTTCACTGTTGGGGAAGCGTTGATGCAGATTCCAGTACCAGCCCATATCCATTACGAGACGCTCTTGCGGGTGCTGGAGCGGCAGACGGTGTCCGCTGTCGTCCAAGCAGATCACGCTGGCCTTGAAGAACTGCAAGAACTGATGCGCACCCTGCGCAAAGCCCTCTCGCAACAAAAGCACCTCGAAGAGCGCTGGGAACGCCAAGGTCTACAAGTCGATCCGCGCTGGTCCTACGAGCAGCCTTAGTCTCTCAGCACCTTGCGATAGATGGCACAGAGGCGAGAAGGCCGAGAAATGCGCGCTTGGAATATGAAATTTGCGGGGACATTCACAACCAAGTAGTCTTCGCTGTTGTGGTATGGTTCAAAAGCTCTGGGCATACCGTGGGGCGTATTTGTGCTGTAAGGGACGGGCTGGAAAAGTAGTTCCAAGAAAGTGACATCTTTGCACTGTGCCCCTGTACTGACTTGTTGACGAAAAGTCGAGCCGTGGAGGAGGGCAAATAGGGTTTCTTTGGCGGCGGATTCCAGTTCGAAGGAACCATCAAATTCCATTATCCGAATTTGCATAGGGCAGAGTTCAGGGTATTTCCAGCGAGTATACAGAGAAACTATTCTTCTTGGGCCATAACCGCCTCTTGACTGGGCTGTACTGGCACAATGGCCGCAATCGGCCCCCAAATGCCAAGGGGACGAGCACGGCTATAAAAATTGACCAAAGTTGCCTCGTCGTCAGGTTTCGTCAAAAGAGCAACGCTGACCCAAGCAATCGTTGTCACAGCCATGGAAACGAGAATCTGTAGACCATAATCTTGGCCTGCCAAGAGTACTTTGCTCACCAACAAGTAAATCAAGGGTCCCCCGATCGAAGCCGTCAGACGCGCTTGAATGTTGAAGCGCCACCACCACCACTGTGCCCAGTTTGCTGGCAATTCGGCGGCACTGATGCCGAGCATAAAGACAGCAATGTCGAGAAGGTACTGTACCCCGAAGACGACTCCCAACGAGAGCGCCAAGATCAAGACCGTGACGAGCTTGCCCACTTTTAAATAGTGGGCATCAGGTAAGTTGGGGCGCATGTAGCGGCGATACAGATCGTTGACTGCGACCTGAGCACCGAAGTTCAAATTAGAACTGACCGTGGACATCAGCGAGGCGAGAATCGAGACGACCACCATGCCCAACAGCCCACTGGGAATGAATTTGCCGATCAACAGACCATAGACCATTTCTCGATCGGCAGTGGGGTCGGTGCGAAATTCAGGCCAGATCACCATGGCACCGAGGGCTGGCAAGGTAATCACCAACAAAAAGATAAACAGCACAACTTCGGTCCAGACGTACATGCGCGCCGATTCGCGACGGTTTTTGCACGAAAGAATGCGTTGACCTTCCATCGCTCCACCTAAGGGCGCGACATCGCCGCCGTAGCCAATCGAAGTACCAAAACTTAAACCGATTACAGAAATTAACGAGACAAACTGATCGTTGACGGGTGGAATGCTACTCAGTACCTGACTCCCAAATTTGGCCTGGAGTGCTGTACCCAGCCCCGCAGGTCCACCGAAGTGTAATAAGACAGCGACAAGCAGAACCACGCTACCGAGCAGGATAAACAGAGATTGCACCGCGTCGGTGATCACGACACCCAGATAACCACTGAAGTAGAGATAGACAAGAATAATCGGAATAACGATGAGCAACGTTGTTGTCTTGTCGATGCCAAAAATCGGAGTGACGACCTTGGTCATTCCTAATAACCCTGCCCCTGTCCACGCGACGATGGCAATAAACGAAGAGCGAAAAGCGATCCAACCCCGCATCCAACTCGCTCCTGTGCCCTGGAAGCGCAATTCGTAAAATTCGGGGGAGGTAAAGATTTTCAGTCGTCGCCAAAAAGCAGCAAAGAGCACCCCGCCAATAATCAGGGCAAGGCCGAAGCGGGCAATGTAGAACCAACCGACGTAGACCCCCGTTGCCACCGCCAAACCGCAGTAGAACGGAGCAACATCGGCGTTCAAGCAGGTACTCGCATAGGACAGACCATTGAGCCAGCCCGGAAGATTGCGCCCCCCCAAAAAGTAATTCTCCATGCCTTTTTGAGCGAAGGCGCGGAGGGACCAGCCAATCGAGATAAGCATCGCCAAGTAGATGCCGATCACCGCCCAGTCCAAGCCATTGAGATGCATAGAACGCCCAAAAGTTTCAGCTAGCGTAGCTCGAAATGCGCTTCGGTGAAAGTCCACCCTGTCCGGGCTATGCCTTGCAATGGTACAAAGAAGTAAATAAGGGACTTTTATGCGGAATCGAAAGTACTTCGCTGTCCTGTTAACCGCCCTCTTCCTCGCTAGCTGTAGCAGCGACGCGCCTGCTGATTTTTCTGGTTTTCAAGTCGAACTGCGGGTCGGTAGTGCCCTGGGTGACTTCTGCAAAGCAGCCATTGCCAAATTCAACGCCCAAAGCCCAAAACTCGCCAATGGCCAGCCTTTTCAGGCGACCTGCAACCCTGAAGGCAGTGGGGATGTGGTGACATCGGTCACGACGCTTGCCAATCAATTGAAGTCCGGAACGATCAAGGCCGACGATCCCCAATTTCCGACCTTGATCTCTGTAGACGGGGAGATCTATCAAAGCCAACTGATCTACCAAATTGATCAGCTCTTCCCTGGCCAGAATTACATTCCGGCGATCACCGATGCACCACTGATCGCTAACAGTCCGATGGTCTTGATGGCGCAGCCCGATGTCGCGAAGGGACTGCAAAAAGTCGCGGATCCCTACAAGGCATTGGTCACTGCCAAGACCCACCAAGATATCGATCCGGCTGGCCCAGCCCTCACTGTTCACTACGTGCAAACGGCTCCAACCCGCTCTAACTCTGGCTTACAAACCCTGGTCGCTCAATTCGCTTCGGTTTCTGGCAAGCGGCCTGAAGACTTGAGCGTGGCGGATGTGCAGCGCTATCAAGCTGATATCCAAAAAGTACAGAGCAAAGTGACCCGCTACGGCGCTTCAACAAATAGTCTGGCCAAGGCGATGGTCAAAAATGGTCCCTACTGGGCGACGGTCGGCTCGGTGTACGAATCTTCGGTGATCGCTGCCAATAGCACTCTGCCCACAGATCAGACCCGCTACCAGGCGGTCTATCCGAAGTCTACATTTTCTTCGAATATGCGAATAATTTTGCCCAATGCGCCCTGGGTGAGTGCAGACGAAAAAGCGGCAGCCAAGCAGATTATTGACTTTTTGCGCACACCTGAAACCCAGAAAATTGCTACTGAGCTGGGACTGCGCCCTGGTGTGCCTGGTGTGCCCCTCGGCGATAAATTTACGGCGGCCTACGGAGTGCTTCCCGAACCGAAGTACGATTCCTATCGGCCTCCTAGTCCGGCGGTGGTGAGTGCAATGCTCACCTCCTGGCTATCTTTCGCTAAGAAATCTTCCTTGGTGGTGGTTGTCGTCGATTCTTCTGGATCCATGGAAGGCGACAAGATTGCAGCGGTGCAGCGAACCTTGCAGACCTACGTCGATACCCTAGGGCCGAAAGATCAGATCGCCTTGATCGACTTTGACACCGAAATTCGCGAACCTGTGGTGATCGACGGCACCCCCCAAGGCCGTGCCAGGGGTCAACAATTCATCAGCAACCTCCAGGCAGAGGGGGGCACGCACCTCTACGATGCAGCGATATTTGCTCGCAACTGGCTGCGTGGTCATCTGCGCAAAGAGGCGATCAATGCAGTCTTGATCCTCACCGACGGCAACGACGAAGGCTCCGCTATTTCTTTGGAGGCCTTAGGGGAAGAACTGAAAAAGAGCGGATTCTCCACGGACGAACGGATTTCCTTTTTTACAGTCGGTTACGGCAATGACGGCGATTTTAATAAATCTGCCCTTACTCAGATTGCGGAATTGAACGGTGGGTACTTTGCCCCTGGCAATCCTGAAACAATCAACCGCTTGATGGCGGATCTGCAAGTGGAGTTTTAGCGATGCGCTGGGTGAATCCTCTCTCCGCTCCCTTGGCAGTGTTTGCTGCTAGTGTGCTGTTACTCCTTGGACTCCGCTTTCTCGATCTCTCGATCTGGATTGCCCTCCCTGTCGCCCTCGTTGTCGCTTTTGGCCTTGCTCCTTTTTTCCAGGCAAAACCACCGACGGCCAATCCAGAACTGGCCAGGGAACTAGAGGCAGCCAAGCAACGCGCCTTGGAACTTTCTACGAAAGCGGACAGCTTCTACGCTGAGGCAACAAAACTACTCACTGCCCCCGGCCAAGTGGAAGCCTTAGGGATCGTTCAGTACGCCCGCAGTCGGGTGCAGGATTTGCCCACTCGCGTCGCCCAACTTGCGGATCGCTTTGAAGGCAGCGGTTCATTGCTGGCTCTCGATGACCTGCGCGAACAATTGCAGGGTGTTGAAGCGAAGGCCAGTAAAAGTAGCGGGGTCGCCCGCACCCAATTTGTCCAGTTGGCAGACAGCCTGCGGCGCAACATTCGCCTTGCCCAAGAAGGCCAAGATGCCCGAGTCGCCCAAGTCACAAGTCTGAATACGCTCATTTTGGATACCGCAGGCACTCTGCAGGCGATGCAGAACCGCCTGCGCACCACCGACCTTCCCCAAGTCAAAGAACTGCAATCCCTCGATGAACAGCTCACGGCATTTAGCGAAAGTGTCGATCTTCTCGTCGGCGATCCTGGCCTCGCCCCTGCCGCAAAAACGACCCAGGACAGGCGTAGCTTCTTGACCTCCCTCGGTATTGCTGGTGCAGCCGTTGCCCTGACGTTTGCCCCCATTCCTGGCACCCAGCGCACCCTGGTCATCGTCAGTGGTACCGAGTTGCAAGAACCGTTGCAGGCGTTAAAGATACAGTTTGAAAAAATTCACCCTGAACTACGCCTCGACCTGCAATTTCAAGGCTCCCAGGATATCGTCAATAAATTTATTGATGACAAAAACGACTTCAATCCGGCGGTGATCATTCCAGCCAACGGCCAGATCCTGAAGGAATTAGAAGCCCGTTGGCGTGCTCAGAATAGTAGCGACCCTTTCTACAATGCTCCCAAGCCGATCACCAAAACCCTCCTCGTGGCCATCGCTTGGCCGGAGCGGGGGAAAGTGCTCTTTCCCGATGGTCGGTTTCGCTGGGATCGCCTCGAAGCCGCCCTGAAAGCAAAAAATTGGGCGAACTTCAGTGGAAACGCAAGCTGGGGCAGTTTCGACTTTGTGATCACGGATCCAACCCGATCCAACAGTGGCCAACTCACTCTCGGACTTTTTGCCCAATCCAAGTCGGGTAGTCTCAGTATCGCCACCCTCAACGATCAAAGTGCCAGTGACCTGATCGCTCTCGTCAAGCGCTCCGTCTACCAACCACCACGATCCACAGATGTTCTGCTCCAAGAATTTATTGCCCGTGGACCCAACGAAGCTGACATTGCCATAGTGTACGAGAGTATCGCCCTCCATCGGTGGTCTCAATCGACGACGACCCAAGGCAAGCCTTACCAGATCTACTACTTAGATCCAACCGTTGAAACCGTCTCCACTGCAGCGATTGTCCGTCGTAGTATCGATGAGCGCACTGCCCAATCCGCCCGTACTTTCCTCGATTTCTTGACTCAGAGTGAGCAGCAGGCGACCTTTGTGCGCTACGGTTTTCGGCCTGTCAATGGCGATGTGCCCAACGTGTCGGATAGCCCCTGGCAAAAGAATATTCCCGGAGCAGAGTCAAAACTCAGCGTGCATACCCTCCCGATTTTCGAGCCTGAAATCTTGACAGAAATCAAACGCCTCTGGGAGCGCTCAAATTAGTCCCTGATGGCCAAGACCAAAGTTGGGGACACATCAGGCTGTGTCCCCAACTACCCATACCCTATTTGAAGTAGCCAACTGCATCCACGACCAATTTTGTACTTGATTGATTTGCCTGAATATTCAAATCATTGGCACAGGTGGCTATCGCTGGATCGCAGATACAAACGAAAAATATGCGGAAACCGGTATGGATTTCAAGATGTGTATGATGGCTATTGGTTTTAAACTTCGCGTTCAGGCAGGATTCGAGAACCGAGAATTTTTTTGCTGTCGGCACTGAGGGCAAGAAGTTGTTGATTGGCAGCTTCGGCGAGACGGAGGCTCGCTTCGAGGGTCAAAGAAAGGCCAGCGACGGCAAGGAGAAGCAGTGGATCAAGTTCCGGGGATTTCAAAGACATCAACACCATCTCCTTCAAGTTCGTTGTAACCAAGCCGTTCTAAAGCTTCGTGGACATCCTGTTGGACGCTTAGATCTTCGTCTTTTAAGGCTTTGATCAAAGTCGGGATCGCCTCTATACATTCTAGTTGGCCTAACGCCCACGCACAATTACTGCGCACAACAGCCAGTGGGTCGTCAAGCAAAGCAGTGCATAGGTAAGGAACAGCGCGTAAATCCCCTAACTGCCCCAAGGCACTTGCTGACCAAAGACGAACAGCGGGAATATCGGTGGCCAAAGAATCGACCAAGGGTTCAAAGGCACGGCTGTCGCAGCAGTTGCCTAACGCCCAAATCAGTCCCTTGCGGACATAACCATTCCAGTCTGTACGCAACGCAGCAATCAGAGCATCGACGATCTTTGGGCAAGGATTGCGTCCAAGGGCGTAGGCCGAACTGACCCGGACTAGGGGGCAGTTGTCCTGCAACAAGTGAATGAGGGCTGGAATTGCCCGTTCCTCTTGGACTTCTGAGAATGCGCGGGCAGCTAACATGCGTCTGTTGACATCACTTGCCCACAGGTCTTCGAGCAGAGCCTCCACATCCAGCAGCAACTCAGCTTCGTCAGGTATGAATTCCTCGACGATCAGATCTTCCATTGCCCTATTTTGCCATCCCTGTGCCCCGTTCAGCACCCCTAGGCACGACTTAGTCTTCTGCCCAATCCCGTAGTTGTGATTGACGGCGAGGATGGCGGAGCTTGCGCATCGCTTTGGCTTGAATCTGACGCACCCGTTCGCGGGACAAATTGTACATCTCGCCAATGTCCGAAAGGGTATAGGTGTTGCCGTCGGCGAGACCGAAGCGCAATTCAATAATGTCCCGCTCTCTTTGGGTCAAAAGGTGCAGGAGTCCTTCGATTTGCTCCACAAGCAGAACGTGATCCAACATCTCGGTCGGTGAGGTGGTTGTGTGATCTTCGATCAGTTGGAGGAGTTCTGTGTCCTCTTCTTTGCCAACTTTGATGTGCAAAGAGAGAGTGCGGCGACCCGCATCGAGAATTTCATCGAGTTTCTCAATGCTCAGTTCAAGGGCTTCCGCAATCTCAGCTTTGGTCGGTTTGCGGGAATGCTCTTGGGTAAGTTCGCGGCGAACCCGCTTTACCTGATTGAGCTTTTCCACCATATGCACAGGAAGTCGTACAGTGCGGGACTGAGAAGCGATGGCGCGGGTAATCCCTTGGCGAATCCACCAGTAGGCGTAGGTCGAGAATTTATAGCCGCGCTCAAAATCGAACTTTTCAGCAGCCCGCATCAAGCCAATCGCGCCTTCTTGAATCAAGTCCAGAAAAGGCACGCCCCGATTGAGATATTTCTTGGCAATTGAAACCACCAAGCGCAAGTTTGCCCGCACAAGTCGGCGCTTGGCTGGTTCTGCCTCAGACCCCCCAGCCGCAATCACCTGGGCAAGTTCCACTTCTTGCTCGCCAGTTAACAGGGGGTATCGAGACATCTCGCGGAGAAACTGGCCTACGGAATCCTCAAGGGAGGCTTGGGTTGGGCGACCACGCTTTTGATCGTTGACAGTGAGATTTACGTTTACGGAGCTTGACATTGGTGATCTCCCGATACCCTGCAAAACTGATGCGGAAAGCTTGAATAGCTATATTAGTTTTTTTAACAAAAATTAAAGATTAAGTCAACCTGTATTCAGGCGCTTTACAAAAAAACTATGCTATGTAGTCATTCTAAAAATTTCTCAGGGGCGCTTGGCTCTATCTCCAGGAGCAGATCGATCATGGTGTGAATTTGTTCGGTGCATTGCTGGGTCACGGAACGTAGGGTTTCGCGGTCGCCAGTTTGTGGTGCGGGGATCACCTCACCGAAGCTGACTTGGAGGCGAGCGAGGTTCGGTATGGTCTTGCCTTTGGGGAGGATCCGTTCAGATCCGCAGATCGCCATTGGCAACAGAGGCACTCCGGCTTTCGCAGCGATCATGGCTGCACCGAGTTGTGGTGTAGGAATGCGGCCATCTTCTGTGCGGGTGCCATTTAAAAAAATTCCGACTGCCCAGCCTGCGCTTAAGGCTTCAAGGGCGACCCGAAATGCACCCCGATCTCCACTTCCGCGCTTGACCGGAAAAGCCCCGTATGTACGAATCACATCTTTGAGGATCGGAACGCGAAACAGTTCTTCTTTGGCCATGAAGGCGACAGGGCGGGCAGCAGAGTGGGCGACAATGACCGGGTCTAGGTTGCTGGCATGATTACAGACCAGCAAGAATGAACCAGTCTTGGGGACTTGCTCGATGCCCTTGACGTGGATGCGGAAAACGCCGTTCAGCAGTGGCCCCACCAAGGACCACTTCAGGATGTTGTAGGCGCGTTGGGTTTGTTCTGGTTTAAGTGTGGCCATCAACCGCTGTAGCCCCACGCTTTGGGATCCAAATTTTTGAGGGGCAAATCGCCGAGACCGTACTCTGCCCAACGCCGACTGACTTGGGCTGCTACGGCTGGGTCGGAGCGCAGTGGATCCCCCCAGGCATGATCGGTTTCTGGGGCAATTTTTGTGGTGGCATCGATGCCCATGCGCGCTCCAAGACCAATGCGTTCACTGGCAAAATCCAAAGAATCAAACGGCGTGTCGGGAATAATAAACACGTCTCGCTGCGGATCGACTTTTGAGGCGATTGCCCAGACGACTTGAGCGGGGTCGCGAATATCGATTTCCTCATCCACCACAACCACGAATTTGGTGTAAGTGAATTGAGCAAGAGCCGTCCAGAAGGCGAGAGCCGCTCGCCGCGCCTGACCGGGATAGGCTTTTTTGATCGAAAGGATGGCGAGCTTGTAGCTGAGGGCATCCATGGGCAAGAAGAAGTCCCGGACTTCGGGCACCTGTTGGCGCAGCAGTGGGGTGTAGATCCGGTTGAGGGCGATGGCGATCATCGCTTCTTCTTTGGGGGGACGACCCGAAAAAGCGGTGTGGTAGATCGGGTTTTCCCGGTGGGTGACTGTATGGATTTTGACGAGGGGCGAATCTTCCGCCAAACCGTAGTAGCCCATGTGATCGCCGAAGGGGCCATCGGACATCACTTCCCCGGGGGTAATCGTGCCTTCCAGGACAAATTCGCTGTGGGCAGGCACCAAGAGATCCGAAGTCCGACACTGGGCCAACTGCACACCCTCTCCGGCGTAAAGTCCAGCGAAGACCCACTCCGAAAGATCCACAGGAATCGGTGTAGCAGCAGCCATGATCAAGAGCGGATCGACACCGACAGCGATGGCAATCGGCAATTTTTCACCCCGTTCTGCGGCCTTACGTAAATGTCTTGCCCCACCCCGCACCGACAACCAGTGAACGGTCATTGTATTTCTGTTCTGTTGCTGGAGGCGGTAGATGCCGACGTTGGGGGTGCCTGTTTCGGGGTCATTGGTAATCACAAGACCCATGGTCAAAATTCGACCCGCATCGCCAGGGTAGGGACGGATCATTGGGATGCGATTCAAATCAACTTGGGCACCTTCTTCCACCACTTGTTGGCATTCGGGGCCAAACAGCACCCGACCGGGCTGGGATCTAAGCACATCGAACACCAGCGGTGCAAAGTCCATGGCATCCTGCAAACTGCGGGGAGGGCGGGGTTTTTGGAGCTTACCCAACTTTTCGCCGAGACCCTCTAATTCCTGAATATCTTGCAATCCCATAGACCAGACCACCCGTTCCACCGTCCCCATCAAATTCACAGCCACGGGGTAACTGGTGCCCTTCACATTTTCGAACAGCAAAGCCGGCCCACCGCTGGCCAACATGCGATTGGCAATCTCAGCAATTTCTAAGTCTGTGCTCACCGGAGCTTTGATCCGACGCAACTGCCCACGATTTTCGAGGAGTTGCAAAAATGTCCGCAGATCCCGCCCCATATTTAATTCCTTCCCCAAGGTTCAGATCAATCCTAGTACGCCCTCCGCAATGCCCTTGCGCTCCAAAAAAGCGATTGTCTCATCGCACCAGGCGACCTGAGCCGATTCGGCATATACACCGCTGCGCGGGGTGATGTAGACAAACCGAGCTTGATCATCCAGAGTCTCTGGCTGTTCAAAATATTTCTTTTCTAGGCAAGACGCTCTTGGTGGGCACTGCGGTGGCGCTGCAATTCAGCCAGAACCGTTGGCAAAGGTACGACATAGCCCGAATAGAGTTTGACGAGCAAATCATCTTTTAGGGGACTGCCCTTTGGTGCTGTTCGCCCTATTTATCGCAATTCACCAAGCTAGAAATAATGCGCAGTTTGATCAGTATCCGCAGATGTCGGGGCAGCATCGTTTACCCCGACATATCTTGTAATTAATCAAAAGGCGAAAAGGTATACAAGCGCTGAGGGAAACTTGCGTTTTAGCGCAATTTGTTTTTCTATAAATCCACTTTTAATCCATAAAAATCGATGATAATAGTCGCGCATTAAATGAGGAAGTTTGAATTGAGTTTTTTGCATAATAGGCGCAATCATCCGGAGATAATACGTCTTCCTTTGGAGAGATTTCTATTGGTGACTATGGTCATTAGTATAGTTGTGAAGTTTGTTGGATTCCTGAACTTACTAAGCGTTGTAGATTGTTGATGTGGATGAATAAAGCAGTGCACCGCATTCGCTTTTGTCCTGAAAACCACAATTTTCCTCAACGCAGACTTTGCACAAAGGAGTTTCCCGATGTCTATGAACAAGATGCTTGCCCCTGTATTGGCTCTGTCCCTACTCGGTGCGCCATTGCTTACCAGCGCTGCAGAAGCACAAGTGACAACAAGCCCAACCCTTACTGGTGGAACTCTCTATCAAACCCCCTACGGCAGTGCCTATCGTGGCTCCCGTGTCCAGGGTTTCCAAGGGGCAAATGGTCGCTCTGGTGTCGTGACGCCTAGATTTCGGGCCGTGAATGGCCCAAATGGTGCTTACGTAAATGGCATCAATCGCGACTTTGGCTACAACAAAAATACTGGAGCCTACGGCTACCAGGGACGGTACCACAGCACTAGCAGCGCCTATGAAGATGATTAGCCATTTTTGACATGCGACGTGTTAGGCAGGGCACGCATCAGCGTGCCCCTACGGATTCTGGGGTGCTTTCTGTCGTCGGTGCAACCACGGACGGATGGACAAGGATAACGTGGGGCACAATCCGACTGGGCATACTCTTTTCGGTGTGCCCAGTGACCAAGATCTTGCCCTGGTAAACTAACGAAGTCGAGAAACCTGAATCGAGAAGCACTGATTCGCGCATTCCTGCTGCTGCGAGACCTTTCGCCAACTGAGTAGCATTAATATTCGAAAGAGTGCCACCAACAACGGGAAGACCTTTTTGGTCGATGGCGAGAAAAGCCCGACGGCGAAACTCCGCGTGGTTGCTGAGTTTGAACTGAGCAATTTGCTTTGTGGTCAACGCTTTGCTGTCGTTGACAAGCCAAATCCCGGCGACAAACATATCCGTGAGATCGTTCAGGTAGACCTGGGCAGATTCAAGGCTGCTGAAAGCCTCTGGGCTGTAGGGCACAAACCGAATTCCCGTCGGACTGATCAGCACCACTGGCCGTCCTCGCAAAGACTTGTCGAAGTCGGGATTGCCAGGGGTATAAACGCCTTCATTTTTGGCTAAGTACGGGCCAACCATGTCGCTGTTGTCGCTGTGGAGCGCTTTCATCGCAAAGAAGCCACCGTTGACCCCCGCCGTAGCTGCTGCTTCTTTGACAAATGTTCCAACTGGAAAGCGTCCATTGGCATGGTTGGTGGTCAGATTACCACCGCTCACCCAGACGAGATGGGCAGGGCCGTAGGTCGCTTCATGTTTGGTGATCGGTGCATCGAGATGGACAGTCGTATCCGGGGCAGCATCCATCACAGACAGCGCTAACTCGAGGCGCGTATCGATAAATCGCTGGACAGCTAACATGCTTGGTGACTGTTCGGCGTAGCCCAAATCCATGGTGAAGGACATCAAATAGCCTGCGTCGATGGCGGCTCTGCGTACCCGTTCATCTTGATTTCCCGTTGGATAGGCCAAGTACAAGATTGGATGGCCTAACTTTTCTTCGAGGAGTTGCTTTGACTTGGTCATCTCGTTCTGCAAAGAAAGATCGGAGATCAGTCGCAGGTCGTCGGGATGATTCACCGTGTGGGATTGAATGGCAACGAGACCCTCTTTGTCGATGGTTTCAAGCTGTTCCCAACGCATGTGTTCTTTGCTCGTCTTCACCCCAATGTAGGCGGTATGCACAAAGAAAACGGCTGGATAATTGTATTCCTTGAGTAGTGGATAGGCATATTCGAAATGCCCCAAGTAGCCATCGTCGAAAGTGAGCAGAATCGGCTTGGGGGGAAGGGCTGCACCTGCATGGAGGTGGTCGTAAAGTTGCTGAATGGAAATTGGTGTTGCACCACTTTCGCGGATCCGGTCAAGTTGTTCACGAAGCTCTGTCTCCGTCGTATCGAACCAAACTTGCTTTTTGTGAACGACATCGTGGTACATAATCACCGGAACACGACCAAGACGCACGTTCGAGATGATCCCTTCTGGATCCGTTGGGATCGCAGCTACTTCGGCGGCGACGGGGACTGAGGCGGTCTCGACGGGAGTGGAAATAGCACTTGGGTTTGAGGAATTTGTGAGCCAGTAGCCAGCACCAACCCCAATCGCCCCCCCGATCAAAAGCACTGTCGCGAGTTGACGGAAGCGCTGTGTCGTTTTTTTCTTTTGCACCTGAAACCTCTTCGCCCTCTGTGACCTATCAAGTAATAACATCGAGCAGAATCACCTTGCTTAAAATCAGAGAAGGCGCTCTCCAATGCAAACGGAGAAACCCCCTCCGAACTGACCCAGCGTGCCTGAGTATCCGTATATTCCTAAGTCGTCCTATCAAATCAGGAGTTTCCATGGCAACCGAGCGCTACGACGTAATCATCATCGGTACTGGCGCTGGGGGTGGCACCCTTGCCTATCACCTCGCTAGTAGCGGCAAACGCATTCTGATCTTGGAACGCGGCCCCTATTTGCCCCGCGAAAAAGCGAACTGGGAGGCAAAGGCGGTCTACCAGGATGAGCGCTACCACACCACCGACCTGTGGCAGGACAAAGAAGGAAAACCGTTTCGGCCCGCTACGGGCTACTGGGTGGGGGGCAATACCAAGGTGTACGGGGCAGCCCTGTTGCGTCTGCGAGAACGAGATTTTGAGGCAGTCACCCACAAAGACGGCATCTCACCTGCATGGCCATTGGGTTACAGCGACTTCGCGCCCTACTACGATCAAGCCGAACAACTCTACCAAGTGCACGGCGAGCGGGGCGAAGACCACACGGAGCCACCCAGTTCCGTACCCTATCCCTTTCCTGCGGTCAGCCATGAACCCCGTATGGCTCAGATTGCTGACGGCTTGAAACAGCAGGGACTCCAGCCTTTTCACTTGCCCCTCGGCATCAAACTCAACGAAGTGGATCGGGCCTTGAGTGCCTGCATTCGCTGCGATACCTGCGATGGCTTTCCCTGTCTTGTCCAAGCAAAAGCCGACGGCGAGATCGACGGGATACGTCTCGCCATCGCCCATAACAACGTGACGCTGAAAACCGAGGCTCAAGTCCTGCGTCTGCTCACCAGTCAGACAGGTCGCGAAGTCACTGGAGTAGAAGTTTCAGAAGTCGATGGTCTAGTCACCTACACGGCGGATATTGTTGTCGTCGCCTGTGGATCCCTCAATTCCGCCGCGCTCCTGCTCAAGTCTGCCAACGAACAGCATCCCCAGGGACTTGCCAACAGCTCAGATCAAGTCGGGCGCAATTTCATGAAGCACTTGACCGTCGCGCTCGTCTCTTTGACCCCAACCCCCAACGAGGCGGTCTACCAAAAGACCATAGCCGTCAGCGATTTTTATTGGGGGGCACCGGACTTTCCTTATCCGATGGGATTGGTACAAAACACGGGAAATGTCCTTAAAGATATGCTCCCCGCTGAAGCCCCTGCTCTGCTCGCCCCTTTTGTAAAACTCTCCCCCGGATTTGCTCTAGAGGAAATTGCTGAACGCACTACAGGCTGGTGGTTGCAGACAGAAGATTTGCCTGATCCCAAAAACCGCATCCACTGGGTAAAGGACAAAATCCAGGTGGACTATACCCTGAACAACATCGAAGCCCGCGATCAATTGCTGAAGCGTTGGATCAATATTCTGAAAGCCGTCGAGAAAGCTGAGCATGTCATTCCCTTTGGCATCTATCCACGCACCCTCATCCCCCTTCAAGCTGTCGGCCATCAGTGCGGAACCTGCCGATTTGGCACCGATCCTGCCACTTCTGTTTTGGATATTAACTGCCGTACCCACGATGTCGATAACCTCTACGTCGTCGATGGCAGCTTTTTTCCTTCGAGTTCCGCTGTCAACCCGACGTTGACGATCATCGCCAATGCCCTGCGGGTTGGCGATCATCTCTTGAAAAGACTCAGTGGTGCTTAAGAAGCAAACACAATTGCAGGTCGTCTACATTGAACCGACAGCCTTTTTGGATAGGCTCTTCAAAGCCGTTAGCCTTTTGTCTTGAGCACTGATTCGACGCGAATCCGTAAAGGCGGAAGCAGTTCTTCCTCGAACCAAGGGTTTCGACGCAGCCAGATATTATTGCGCGGGCTGGGATGGGGTAATGGCATAATACTTGGCCAGTGTTCCCGCCAAGCCTGCACTGTACGCGTTACCGATACCCGTGTATCAGGAAAATAGTGCGCCTGCGCATATTGACCGATGACTAGGGTGAGTTGCAAATGCTGAAGAGGTTGCATCAATTGTGCACGCCAAGCAGGGGCACACTCTGGACGTGGTGGCAGATCTCCTGCCTTGCCAGTACCAGGAAAACAGAAGCCCATCGGTAGGATGGCCACGCACTGGGGATCATAGAAGTTTTCGGAGCTGATACCTAGCCAACTGCGCAGACGTTCGCCGCTTGCGTCTTGGAAAGGGATACCGGAGACATGCGCCTTTCGGCCAGGTGCCTGGGATGCGATCAGAATGCGGGCTTGGGGATGCAATTGGAGAATCGGTCGTGGGCCAAGGGGCAGATGTTCCGCGCAAATAGTACAACAGCGAACTTCGTCAAGCAACGAGGTAAAAGACATAAGGCAGCAAACTCTGATGGAGGCGCAAGGGTTTTGCACTCCTATTTTCTTCTCCAATAAACTTCGCACAGAGTACTGCTCAGCATTCAAGTTCCTCCTTGCCCAAAATAGGCAGTGAAGTTTACATTTGACTGGGTTATTTCATTAGGTGTCGTCGAATGCAGTATCACCTCGCCCAACTCAACATTGCGCGCATGAAGGGCGAGATTGACTCACCCGTGATGGCAAGCTTTGTTGCTCGGCTCGATGAAATCAATGCCCTTGCCGAATTCAGCCCTGGTTTTGTCTGGCGCTTGAAAACCGAAGCGGGGGATGCAACATCAATTCAGCTTTACGAAGATGATCGGATCATCGTCAATTTCTCCGTCTGGGAAGATCTCGGCAGCCTGCGGGAATTCGTCTACCGCACAATGCATGGAGCGGTGATGAGACAGCGCCGAGACTGGTTCGAGCGCATGGAAGATTTTTACTACGTCCTGTGGTGGGTTCCCGCCGGAAGCATTCCCAGTCTGGAAGCAGCCAAAGAGCGCCTTGAATATCTTCGGGTTCACCGGGAGACTGCCTACGCTTTTACCTTTGCAGATCCAAAACCTTCGCCGGAAATATCTATAGATATCGACCTGAGCGGTGTGCGTGACGGCTGTCCAGCTTAGTGCTCTAAAACCAGTGCCTCGGATAGGTGCGTCCAGGTGCAAAAGTGCTGAAAGCAAAAGTGCAACAGACTAAGACCAACGACCCACAAAATACTGGTGCCAGGATGAATGGCCAAGAGGCATGACTCATGACGCCAACAAGAGCCACAGCACCCGCCGGTGGATGAACAGATCGCGTCCATTGCATGGCTGCAATCGCTGTCGCCACGGCTAATGCCATCACCAAAGGCTGTGCCCCAAATAGAGCAACGAGGGCAACTGCAATACAGGCACTCAGGCAATTGCCTAGCAAGACGTTGCGTGGCTGGGCTAGCGGACTATCAGGGACACCAAACACCAGTACACTCGTCGCTCCAAAAGGCGCAATGACCAGCGGGTAACCCGTGCCAAGACTCAAATACGCAAGAGCGCCGATACCAACGATCGCTCCAGCCCAAGACAATAGAATCTGTTGGTTGGAAAATTGGGGTTGAACATCTTTATGGGCACCAGTGCCTCCGAGTAGTTTTCCCAAAGCAGTAAATCTGTTGCGCCGACTTGCCCACATATTTTTCATATGCTTACCAGTTACACTAAAATGTTCAAATCAAACATAACAAAAAATTATGTTGTTTTTGTAACAAAATTTTTGACATGTTTTATAAGTATAAGTTATGAATTTTGGCTATTCGCTTGCTGAGAGCCGTGGCCACTGGTCGTTGTACAGGACGATTCGATACCCATCGTGGTCTTCGAAGGTGACACCGTGCTCGCCCTAGTAGGGATTGAAATCAGCTTACTGGTTTCACCGTGTCTTCAATCGAGTTGGGGTACTGTTTGCGCGGGCGGTACGTGGAGCAGGGATCGGGGGTGCGGTCAGAATCACATAGTAGTATATATATGTACTTCTTGGATTGCAGGCCATACCGATGCCCACCTCTGTATGGCTGCGAAAGGGACGGGCGGTAGCGAGCAGGTGAGCCCGATGTTCCGCACCGGGTACGCCATAATCGATCACTAATTGATCGATCGCCTCATTGGCATTAGAAGCACCTGAAGCAAGGGATTCGACCGTATTCGCTTGAGAATCGAGAGGATAGTCCCTGGGCAGAGGATAGCCAGACATCACGAGGCGTCGATTGGGACCTAAGCCATTTGGTTGGGTATGCGCAAAGTAGTTATAGCGAGCCATACTCTGCGCTTTTTGCCGTGCCACTCGTGCGAGGTGCGGATTCCAATGTAAGGGTGGGGATGGAGCGAGTTGATCGTGGCTAAAACCGTTGCGCTGCGCATAGGGAACTGGAGCAGAGCGGATCAAATTGAGATATTCCGAAGAGAGCCTATCCTGCCCACTCAGATCTGCACATGGCTCCTCAGCAACAGCAGATCTGCTTGGGAGAAAATTCATCAGTATAAACACGGTAGAAATCACGCGAACTTTTAGCGTGTTAGTTTTCATAACTTTTGATAAAAGCAAATAAAATTTTAGACCAGAAAAGAAACTTAAGGAGATTAAAAAATTCCAGACTATTTTCTAGAAACTCTGATAGAAGAGAGCTCTAGCTTTTATAGGCAAGGATTTATAACATCACTAAAAAACATTTAGGGGAAGTAGGAATAACAAGAAGCATCCAGAATTTTCACGAAAACAGCATCGGCATAGGTACCCAATACTCAGTGAAATTACATAGCCACTTGCAGTACCCTCAGTGTTTGCCGAAGGCAATGACGAGTTGCGTTGCAGAATCTCCGCAAAGGTGAGCGCGGTCTGGCGAATCGATGCTGGGGAGGGGCAATCGGATTTTCTGGCTTCACGCCCTGCAACTCCTGCGCTATACAGGCGGAAACATCACCAAAAATTTCGGATTAAGCCTTTTTAATCCATTTTTGGAGCAGTTACGTACACCTTGTGTAGGTTCATTTTTGTAGGAGATAATCCGTGCACCGCGCCATTGCCCTCGTTTTACCTGCTTACATCGCCACCTTTCGGTGTGGCTACCGAAATATTGATATCCTGCAACGCTGAAGCGCGAAGCGCACTATCGACAGGCTGCAAGGTGAAAGCGTAGCACGCGTTGCGCGTTGCGCACTCGGCTTTTGACCGTCCCCAAAGGAGTCTTCAGATGGCCAGCGATTTGGGTTTGACTCAGCCCATTAAAGTAGGCAAGTTCCAAAACGAGACGCTGGTGGGTAGATAAGTGTGGCATTGCTTGGTGCACTTGTTCGGCACGCTCTGCAGCAACAGCACGGTCGAGGGGGGACGCAATTGGTTCTGAGAGAATCGTGCCGAGGCGTTCATGGGCACGTTGCTTCACTCCCTTGGTACGCAAACGATCGATGGCACGGCAACGGGTCATCGTGCGCAAAAAATGAACAATCGAACCCCGTTCTGGGTTGAACTGGTTGTTGCGGAGGAGTCCTAGAAAAATATCCTGGGTCAGATCTTCCGCATCTTGGGCGTTTTTAAGCAGTGGATAGGCTGTCCAGTACACCAAAGATCGATACTCTCTATAGAGATTCGTTGCCATTTGGCGATTCGTGCATCCCTGAGGCATAACGTAGTCCTTCTGTGTTTTTAACAGGATGTCAAACTGGTTTGAGCACTCCCTGAGGAAAACACCAGGATCCATGCAAGATTAGCTGAAGAGGAATTTATGTATTTTTTAGCCTGTACTCCCAAATTATTCAGCAAATACTCAGCTAGTGAATGACAATGTCTACCCCAACGCCTTCTTCCTGGCCAAATGCACAGCGATTGCTTGAAATCCTGCATTCCCTGAGCTACAGAACTACAGACCTTTCCAACTACCTCAAGATGATCGCTGACGGGGTGAGCGAGTTGCTGCGTGTCGACTGGTCAGTAGTAACTTTATGTGATACAAGTAACGAAAAAGTATTGGCGAGCAGTATTGACTTAGATGGCGTACTGGAGGGCTCTCTCCACGGCAGAGTAACGAGCTATGTAGTTTCCAGTGGCCAGATTCTTGCCATTGAAGACATACAGAAACAGCCAGAATTCGGGAAAATGTCAGTAGGCTATCGTGCCTACCTCGGTGTCCCCCTACGTACTTCTCAAGATGCAGTGATTGGCACCATTTGTTCGTTACATCGGCAGCCTCGAAAGTTTGAGGCCAATGAATTAAAGATCGTTGAGATGTTTGCTGAGCGAGCCGCAATTAGTTTAGATAACTATTCTCTTTACGAGCGTGAACGCCACTTTCACCAAAATCTTGAAACAGAAATCGAACTACGCACCCAACAACTGCGCGATGCACAATTACAGCTGATCAAGAAAGAGCGTCTTGCAGCCATCGGCCAATTTTCAGCTTCGATTGTCCATGAAATTCGCAGCCCCCTTACCACCATCGGTGGGGTACTGCGCCATCTCCAAAAGATCGCATTGCCCGAACTTTCCAAAGAGCGCCTCGGTCTTGCCATTGAAGAGACTGACCGCCTAGAGCGATTGATGTCAGAGATTTTGCTGTTTGCGCGACCCGACAATCTACAACAGTTTCCGGTCGATCTTGAGAATTTGGTGGGTCAGACAGTCGAAGAATTCCAAGCCTTAGGCCAACAAATGTCCTGCACCACTATCGGTTCGGCCAGACCCTTCCAAGCAGATCCAGATAAGCTCAAACAGGTATTCATCAATATTGGTCGCAATGCGTGTGAAGCAGTGAATCGTAGCGACCTGATTGCCTGGAGGATCGACTGGTCTTCGCCTGTGAGCGTCGAAATCAGTATCAACAATGGTGGTGAACTGATTGAGCCTGAAACATTAATGCGCTTGACAGAGCCGTTTTTTTCGACGAAACAGGCCGGAACCGGATTGGGTCTCGCCATCGTCAAGAATATCGTTGAGGCGCATCAAGGCAAGATCACGATTTCCTCAACCCCAGAAACGAAAACGACAGTCAGCATCCATCTACCTACAGGCTGAATTGGTCAGTCAGTTTTCAAGATGTAACCAACACCCCTGATCGTGTGCAGCAGGCGTTTCTCGCCTTCTTTTTCGAGCTTGAGTCGCAGACTGCGCACGTAGACCTCGATGATGTTGGAATCACCCATGAAGTCGTAGCCCCAGACTCGCTCCAAAATCGCATTTTTACTGACAACCTGTCGGGAATGATTGAGCAAGTAAACGAGTAAGTCAAACTCCTTAGGAGTTAATTCGATGGCACGCTTGCCTCGATGCACCTCGTGGGTTAGGCGGTCGATAAAGATGTCTTCGAAACTGAGTTTATAGGTCTCTTTTTCATCTTTAACAGAGCGTAAACGCGCCCGAATGCGGGCCAATAGTTCTTCAATACTAAATGGCTTGGCCAGATAATCGTCTGCACCTGCATCGAGGCCGACGACCCGATCCGCAACGGCACTGCGCCCCGTTAGCAAGATCACTGGCACCTGAATACCTGTGCTGCGCAGTCGCCGACAGACTTCTAAACCTGAAATACCGGGCATCTCCCAGTCCAACAAGATTAAGTCCGGTTTCGATTCGCGAGCAGCAATCAGGCCAGCCATACCATCGCCAGCCACACTGACGCTGTAGCCCTCACTGGTCAATTCCAGTTCCACGAATCGGGCTAGCTTTTGCTCATCTTCAACCAACAGAATGTGCGAAACCATTGCCCTAAACCGCTTTTGTGCCCTATTCTACGCCTGAGTCTATGAAGAAAGCCGAAATCGTTACTCAACAGAATTCCGTTTACTTAGAATTCACAAAAAAATCCGGCTCCAATTGCTTGGAGTCGGATGCCATGGAACAAGCTGATATCGATTGGTTCACACCCGTGCGTGGCTACGAATGACGCAGTTATCCGTGGGATAAGCAACACACAACTGAACAGACCCTGAGGCGATTTCATCTTCGTCAAGGATTTCTTGCTCATCTTGATTGACAGTGCCCTTTTCAAGATGTGCAGTACAAGTACCACAAACCCCTGCTTTGCAGGAATAGGGCAACTTGATCCGATTTTTCAGGGCAGCATCGAGGATATATTCATCGCTTTCGCACTGGATCTCTTTGGTACCCGCCGGAAGAACGAGCTGAATCGTGTAGGTCGTCATGCCTTGCCTTTGCAGTGAATGTGGGACGCTTAAAAAGAATACGCAGCCATTTGGAGATTGGATGCCAATTCACGAAACTGCCCTCGCACCGAAAACCCTATACCCAGGCGATCAAATCGTCTAGGTACGCTCTACCCACGTGCTGGAAACCAGGAAGCTCTTCGCTGAAGATGTTTAAAGATCAAAGTCTGGGCGCAGCATGTTGCACCCAGACTTTGATAAGTGCATCTATTTGAGCAATTCCTTCACTTTGCTCACGATGCTCACCGGATCAAGACCTTGATGGGGATACTGTTCCCACAGTCCACCACAACCTTCGATGTGGGTACCGAGGAAAGCAAACTTTGGAGTCAGACCCCGCTCAAGCAACCAAGAACCGAAGCGACTGCCCAGACCGGTGCGGCGGTTGAAGGCTTCAACCACTAACACAAAAGGAGCCGCGCCAATCTTGGCGAGCATTTCTTCATCGATCACATTTAAGGTGGGCTTGTTGATTAGGCCAACCTCGATGCCTTCTTGTTTGAGGCGCTCCACAGCATCGGCAGCACGATAAAGGGCATCACCGAAGCTGACGATGTACCCAGCGCTTCCTTCGCGCACTAGTTCGTCTTTGCCGGGAACGAAGGTGTAATCGCCACCGTAGAGATCGTTGCCGTCGCTATCAAGAATATTGGGGGTTTTGGAGCGGGTCGAGAAGATGAAGCGCAAACCCGGATTGTGGAACACGGCTTTGACGCAGGCAGTCATCTGGGCTGCATCGGCGGGGAAGTAGAGTTTGGTGTCGTAGCCATCGTCTAGACCGTTGTCTGCAAAGAAATTGTTCAGTCCGAAGTGGCAGGTGTTATCGGCCATATCGTCGATGCCGGAGTGGGAGAAGTGGCAGAGCAAGTTGGAGTAGTTCAACCGCGCCATCGTGATCTCAGAGATGCACATTTCTAGAAAAGCAGCGAAGGTGGCGAAGATGCCCTGTTTGCCTTTTTCCATACCAAATCCAGCCGCAGCTGAAATGTTGCCACGCTCCATGATCCCGGAAGGAATAAAGACTTCTGGATGTTTTTCATGAATGATCTTTAGACCGCAGGAACCTTCGAGATCGCTATCGATCACCAGGACACTCGCTTTGCGCTCTACTTCGCTCATGGCACCGAGCATCGCCACAACTGCCTCACCGAAGACATTGCGATTTGAGCCCCACTTGCTGCCTGAACCCATGAAGGTGTCGGGGTTTTTGGGTTGTTGGATCTGCTTCAAGTAATCTACTGCCGCAGTCAGTCCCCGCTTTTCGAGGTACGCCAGAGCCAGTTTCACCGAGATCACGTCGTGGCCGTGGGTGGAGCCTTCGAGTCCTTCAATGCCTACGGACATCGGACGCTTGTTGACCACAGCGATGGGCCCGGGGGTGGCGATCGCTTCACAGATCCGCGCATAGAGACTATCTACATCTTCGCCGTCGCCTTCGAGTACCTTCAATCCGTGGCCAGCCAGGGTTTTGGCGACTGTAAAACCGGGCAAATACTTGGAAGGATGTCCAGCGATGGTCACATCGTTGTCGTCGATGATCAACTTCACATTAATATGTTGAGCAACAGCTAGACGTGCAGCTTCTGCGTCGTTGCCTTCTTGTTGTGAACCATCGGAGCCAAGACAAAATACCGTCTTGCCGGGATTGGCGATGGCGACACCGTTTACATAAGGCCACATGTGTCCCAATCGACCAGAGCTAAACTTCACCCCAGGGGTCAAGCCGAGTTCGGGGTGTCCAGGCAGATGGGCATGGGCTGCGCGGTATTGGGTCAGTTGTTCGACGGGCAAATCGCCGTAGATGGCCGCCATCAAATATTGGGTTGCGACCCGGTGGCCAGCTTCGTCGAAGAAGATCGGCACGAACTGGTCAGGCCCACTACGAAACAGGGCATCGAGGATAACGACTTCAGGAACGGTATCGTAGGGACCACCCGTGTGACCGCCAACGCCTCTTGCTGCCCCTGTCGCCGTAAAAAAGATGATCGCATCGCGGCAAAGTTGAATATTTGCTTTGAGAATAGACCGCTGCGCATCTGTCAGGGTCGGAATGGCCGGATCGAGCGTGAGCGCTTGATACGCACTAAGATCGATGGGAAACGGTGTCTCGGAATTCATTATTTTTCTCGTTGGAGATAGGCTTGGGACGGACTGCCTGATTATACGTCGCGAATCGCATACGAAAAGCACAGCTTCACGGATCACCATAATGAGCCAAAACCTGAGTGGCTATTCGTATCTATTGGATTGAGTCACAAGACGATCCTTCTGAGGAGAGAGCAGCTTTTACTTGCATTACCTGCTCAAGATAGAGGTAATTAAACTGCGAAGATCCGATCATGAAACTGTCAAGATTTTGAGAATTTTTCCAATGAAGAGCAACACTTTCGTCCTTTGCGGACTGCTCGCTACCAGCCTTTTTGCTGCTGCGCAGATCCCCACAAATGCTCAAGAAAACCCAATGACTTCGCCATCCACGACGATGCAACCGTCTACTCCGACCATGACTTCGCCATCCACGACGATGCAAACTCCGCCGACATCAACAATGGGTAATGTCCCCCGCCCTGACGCCTCGCTGATTGATGTTCAAGACCAAGCAGTTCCCGATGGCAAATTCTTTGTCAAGCAAGTTGATGCGCCCAAAGTCGGCTGGTTAGTCGTCCGCGAAAGCATCGGTGGCAAACCTGGTGATGTTCTTGGCTACATCCCCTTGCGCTCCGGGACGAATAAAAATTTGACTGTTCCCCTGCGTGCTCTGCCTAATAGTGGGATGGCACTTGTCTCCGTTCACGCTGCCCCCCGCAACATTAGGACATTAAGCGGTTTCGATCTAACTTCCTATCCCTTGGCCAAGAGTGGCAACAAGTCTGCGATTACTACAGTCAGCATTTTGCCTAATACGACTCCCTCCGCGACTCCAAGCCAATAGCCCACGCCGAGAGACCGCATAAATTGACAGAACCATCTGGACTCCAGTGCCCAGATGGTTTTTTAACCTTTTGGGCTGCCACGAAAAAGACTTGTACTACCAGTACGCAGCACCTTGTACTCCGCACTGCAGCATAAGACATTTAAGACCCATCGGCTTTGCTTTTCTTGAGAATATTTTGTAAAGCCGACTGAGAAAAACAAGGCAAGATTCATCCAGAAGTTAAAGTAGGAATACCTTCTGCGGGCTGCTTTTGTGAGCCTAGATATTTCTTTTCCGAGGCAGGCATGAAATCTTTCTTCGGGCCATTGGGATGGTTGGGGCAGAACAAAAAGCAAGTTGCCTTTGCTTCAGTACTGATTTTGACAGCTACCTTAACAGGACTTTGGTTTTCGCTGACTTGGGATCTGCCTTCCGTTGCCCAGATCCGCAGTTTGAGACCGGGGAGTGCCCTCCAGATCAAAGCGATGGATGGATCGCTGATCTACAGCGGTGGCCATGGCCCAGTACATCAAGTCACCACGAAGCAGATTCCAGAAACCCTGCGCAAAGCGATTGTCGCCACCGAAGACCGCCGCTTCTACGAACATTCGGGAGTAGACTTTTTTGGCATTGTGCGGGCACTCGTCCGCGATGCCCAAAAAGGTGAGGTGCGCGAGGGCGCGTCAACCATCACCCAACAGCTTGCCCGAAATCTCTTTTTGACCCAAGAACGCACCATCTGGCGCAAACTCCGAGAAATGATCTTAGCGGCGCGCATTGAGCAGGACTTGTCTAAAGACGAAATTCTGACGCTCTACCTCAACCAGATCTACTTCGGTTCAGGGGCTTACGGAGTGGCCGATGCCTCTCTCACGTACTTCAACAAGCGCGTCGAGAAACTCAATTTTCTTGAATCCGCCCTACTCGCTGGGATGCCCCAAGCCCCAAGCCGCTACTCGCCCCTCGTCAACAAAGAACTGGCCTTAAAGCGTCGAGATGTCGTCCTCAAAAATCTTGTCGAAGTTGGCTACTTAAATACCAGAAATTACGAAGGATTGCGCAAGAAGCCCATTCGCCTCGATCCCCAAAATTATCAAACCACCACCCAGTCTGCTTATTTTGCGGCCTACATCCAATCCCAACTCCCCGACATTTTGGGTAGCAGCGCCCTTCCTGAAGGTCTGATTATTGAAACCACCCTCGACCCTGTCCTTCAAAATACCGCCCAAAATACGATCACCAATTCTCTCAACGCCTACCGACGCTACCGGGTCAACCAGGGCGCAATGGTTGTCCTCGACCCCATCACCGGACAAATCCGGGCCATGGTCGGCGGCAAGGATTTTCAAAAGAGCCAATTTAATCGGGCGGTGCAAGCGATGCGCCAGCCGGGATCTACATTTAAAGCCTTCGTCTACACCGCCGCCCTCGAAAGTGGCATTCGACCCGACGATACCTACACTGACAAACCGACACGCATTGGCAATTACGAAGTCAAAAACTATGACCACCGCTACTTTGGCGAGATGCACCTCACCGACGCGCTCAAAGAATCCCGCAACACCATTGCCGTCCAACTCTTCGTCAAAGTCGGCGAACAAAAAGTGGTAGACGTTGCCCGTCGCATGGGCATCCACAGTGAATTACAACACGGAGCCGCCATGGCCCTCGGTGCTTCCGTCGTCAACCTCTTAGAACTGACCAGCGCCTACGGCACCTTCGCCAACAACGGCACCCACGTCGAACCGACAGCAATCCTGCGCATTCTGAACCGATCCGGCCAGGTTTTGTACAGCGCCACCCCAAAAACCACCAATGCCCTCACCCCCGAAATCGCCGCCAATATGACCCACATGCTTGAGGCGGTGATCACCGATGGCACAGGACGACGGGCGAATATTGACCGACCCGCCGCCGGCAAGACAGGCACGACCGAAGATCACAGAGATTTACTTTTCGTCGGCTACACCCCCCAACTTGTTGCTGGTGTGTGGCTCGGCAACGACGACAATTCACCCACCCGAGGCACCAGCGGCCTCGCAGCTGCAGTCTGGGGCAAATTCATGGGCAGAGCCATGGCAAAGCTGCCCTCCAAAGATTTCCCTGAAGCCCCTGGCCTTCCAGATACCCAAGTCCCTCCTGCCGTTCCCGATGAACCAGTCATCCCCGAACCTGCTGTCCCAACACCGCCCACCATCGAGAACACCCAGGGAGACGAACCACCCCCCAACGACACTATTGACTGCCAAACCAACGACCAAGGCGACCTTGTTTGCCGCAATGCCCCAGACCCCAGCCTCGACAACCTCCGACGCACACCGATCCCCAAGGGTATCCGCGAAGAATAA
>JACMLN010000025.1 GCA_014379585.1 Gloeobacterales cyanobacterium ES-bin-313
CACTTGACACAGTACGCACCAATCTGTGGATTGAAAGCAAGAACCTCAAATAGCACTCGTAAGCTACAACTATCTAGCGGGTCAAGTCGATATAGGAAGGTTCTAGCGATGCCAAATATCGGAGTACTGCTTGCCGCATTGGGAACGGCCAGTGTTGAGTTTTTCGAAGTCGCAGTCATTGCCTACGCCATTTCCCGCTCTGGCTATAGACGCGAGGCGATTTGGGGTTCCGTGATCGGATTGATGGGTATTGGTGTACTCAGTTTTCTCTTTAGCAGCAGTTTACAGGCAGTACCGATCCAGTGGTTGCAGTTGATCATTGGCTGTATCTTGCTCTGGTTTGGCTGGGGATGGACAAAAAAATCTGTGCTCCGCCAAGTTCAAGGTAAACACGCTGGTTGGGTTGCAGACGATCCGCTCTTGGCTGAGGGGATAACTTTGCAGGGCGGGAGCAAAGGTTTTAGCTATGCCAATTTTCTGATTGTGACGAAGAGTGCAGCTCTGGAAGCTCTTGAAGTCGCCTTGGCTGTTGTTGCCCTTGGATTAGCCTCAAATGCCTGGTCTGAAGCACTTTGGGGTACAGGTCTGGCGTTTTGCCTCACCGTGATCGCGACTGTACTTTTGCACGGACACATGCAGCGCATCCCTGACGTTGCGATCAAGCTCAGCGCTGGGGTGATGCTCCTGAGTTTCGGCAGCTTTTGGTTAGGAGAAGGGCTTGGTGTAGAGTGGCCAGGATCCGATCTTTCGTTGATCGCTTTGATTGCAACTTACGCTGGACTGAGTTTCCTCGCCATCCGCTGGCTAGGGCGCATTGAACCCACCCATTTCCGGCTTTGATTTTGGACTCGGATGTCCAAGCTCTGAAAAGCAAGACAAATCGAAGAAAACCAAATTTCTGGCTGATCAGCGTAGAAAATACGTAATATCGGCACGCAACGGCGGAGTATGAGCCATCCTCAACTTCTAGATACGGGTTCACGTTTTTACACAGGTGTCGGCTCTAGCCGTACCCCACCGGATATTTGTGCCTTCATTATTTCCCTCGCCGAATACTTAGCAACAACGGGAATGATTTTGCGGACGGGAGCGAATAAAGGGGCAGATCAAGCTTTTGCGGCTGGAGCCACTGAACATCGTGAAGTCTACTCCCCTTACACAGACGCTGGTGGTTACTCCAACGGCATCGTGATTACCGAGCGAGAGATTACAGAACAAGCGATCGGCATCGCTGCTGGCCTACATCCCGAGTGGAAAAACTACAACGATTTTGCCCGCAAAGCCCACACCCGCTGCATCTATCAGGTGCTCGGTGCAGACCTGCGAACCCCCTCGGCTTACGTGATTTGCTATGCCTCCATCGACGACCAAGGCCAAATTGAAGGCAGCACGAGAACCACTGTTGCTATCGCCCAAGCTCGCAATATTCCTGTCTACAACCTCCACGATCTCGCAACACGAACTAAATTTCGTAAACGACTTGAAGAGATCGCCTTGCTGCAAGCGCAAATGGCCAATTTATGAAATTCGGAATCAAAAATCTGCGCATCGACGATGGGTTGACAACGATTACGGTTGAAGGTAGTCGGATTGTTGGATTGCAGCCACTTCCCAACAGCCAAACAGAAGATTTCTTTGATGGCAAAGCTTACTGGCTCCTGCCAGGATTGATCAATGCCCACGACCATCTCGGCCTCGATCTTTTACCGCCTCTCGGCACGCCTCCCTACGCCAATAGTGAGGACTGGGGAAAACATATCTATCACCCAGAAAGTTCGCCGCTTAAAGAAATTTGGCAGTTGTCCTATTCGGAGAGACTACTTTGGGGTGCTTACCGAAATCTGCTTAGTGGAGTGACCACCGTTCAGCATCATGACCGTGGGCATTGGCGGCTTTCTCGTTTGCCTGTGAGAGTTCCGGCCTATCGCTGGCTACATCGACCGGGCAGTACATTGAAAGGGCAATGGGGCTGGAATGCTCAAAATGCACCGCTTTTCGTTCACTGCGGCGAAGGGATAGATCCTGGAAGCTATCAAGAAGTCGCGCAATTACAAGCAGCAGGTTTACTTACAAGCCAAACCGTTCTGATTCACGCCATTGCTTTGAAGTCCGCCGATATTGTGCTGGTTCAAAAAGCACAGTCTGGGGTCGTACTTTGCCCCCACAGCAATCAGTTTCTCTATGGGAAAATGCCATCCATAGAGTCCTTGCAGAAGGCTCATATTCCCGTTGCCCTCGGTACAGACTCAACTGCCAGTGGCAGTGTCGATCTGATGGCAGAACTACGCGGGCTGCGTGGACTGTTGAGCGATTCGGCATTGTTGGCCATGGTGACGCGCAATGCTGCCCATCTGCTTGGGGTTCCTCGTTTGGGAGTGCTCAAAGCGAGCCATCCGGCGGATTTTGTGCTTCTTGATCGCCCCGAAGCGACATCCCAAGCAGAAGCTTTACTCACAGCCCAGCCTGCGGACATCCGTTTGGTCGTTCTCGCGGGAAGGCCAATGCTGATCCGTTCACCCTTCATCGCCCAGTTTGCGCAGAAATTACAGCGGGTTCTGATCAACGATCAGCCGACCTGGCTAACGGGCTCAATCTCGTCCCTATTGAAACGTACAGAAAAATATCTTGGCAAGCGCCTCTACTTTGCCCAAGAAATTTCTATCTGAAACCTAAAACGTGTGGCTGCGTAATTTAACTGCATTTGCTTAACATGAGTTGACACTCGTCAAAATCCAGTGATAGGGTGAACGAGTCTCTTGACTTATCTAGAGCAGGCGTAGGGAACAGGCCCATTGACGCCACGGCAACCAGTCAGTCACAAGCTGAAAGAGGTGCCAATTCCTGCGGTTCAATCGTGAATCGGAAGATAAGTCATGCATCCCGTACTGCAATGATTTCAAGGCAAGAGACAAATATACTCTACTCATTCAAAGGAGTCGCCTTGTCTCGCTATTTGTTCTCCTCGGAGTCCGTCACTGAAGGACATCCGGATAAAATCTGCGACCAAATTTCTGACACTATTCTTGACGCGCTTCTCACCCAGGATCCCCAGTCACGGGTTGCCGCTGAAGTCGTCGTGAATACTGGAATGGTCGTTGTCACAGGTGAAATCACCACTAAGGCCAACGTCAATTTCGTCACACTCGTCCGCGAGAAGATCCGCGAAATTGGCTACACCGATGCCTGCAACGGTTTCTCCTGCGATTCTTGCTCTGTGCTTTTAGCCCTTGACGAGCAGTCCCCCGATATCTCTCAAGGCGTAAGCCGCGCCCAGGAAGCTTCACTGAGTGAAGAAGAACTGGATCGCATCGGTGCTGGTGACCAAGGGTTGATGTTCGGCTTTGCCTGCAAAGAAACCCCCGAGCTGATGCCCCTGCCGATCAGTTTGGCCCACCGTCTCACCCTGCGCCTTGCGACAGTGCGCAAGAACGGCACCTTGTCCTACTTGAAGCCCGACGGTAAAGCCCAAGTGACTGTGGAGTACGAACGTACCGCTGCTGGCGATCGTCCCGTGCGCATCCACACGATCTTGATCTCGACCCAGCACGAAGCGACCATCGAGCACCACCTCGAAAACAGCGAAGTGCAGAAGCGGATCCACGATGACCTCGTGGTTCACGTTATCGGTACGGTCTTCGCAGAGAGCGATATCAAACCAGACGAGCAAACCCGTATCTTGGTCAACCCAACGGGCAAGTTCGTGATCGGTGGTCCCCAAGGGGATTCTGGTCTGACCGGACGCAAGATCATCGTCGATACCTACGGTGGTTATGCCCGTCACGGTGGCGGCGCGTTCTCTGGCAAAGATCCCACCAAAGTGGATCGTTCTGCTGCCTACGCAGCCCGCTACGTCGCCAAAAACATCGTGGCGGCTGATTTGGCTGAGAAGTGCGAAGTCCAGATCGCCTACGCAATCGGTGTTGCCCGCCCCTTGAGCGTGTTCGTTGAAACTTTCGGCACAGGCCGGATCTCCGACGAAGCCCTAATGCTCTTGATTCGCGAGCACTTCGACTTGCGGCCTGCTGCAATCATCCGCGATTTCGACCTGCGCAATCTGCCCAGCAAGCGTGGTGGCCGATTCTACCAGGACATCGCTGCCTACGGCCACCTAGGTCGCGAAGACTTGGATTTGCCTTGGGAGAAGACGGATAAAGCCGCCATCCTCAAGCAAGCCATGCAAGTTGCCACGGTCTAGTTGATTTCTAAGAGCGTCCGTGGGGGCTTTACTGCCTCCACGGACGCTTTGACGTAAAGTGGATAGACGCGGATTAGGAGAAGGGCACCGATGGCAACCGTCGAATTTTTGAAAGATATTAAAGAAGAAATTTGCGAAATCAAGTTGCGCAAAGGCAAAGACACTGGCAATCGGATTATCATGTTCATCTTCGAGAAGGTGAATGCCATGGAAAAGATGCGCAGTTTCTCCGCCGGCGCAGATTACATGCTTCTCAACGACGAAGAAGGGGATATTCAGGTTACTCCTCGCAAGCTCGAATTTTTCTATAAAAATGACGACAATCTTGCCCGTGCCGAATGTACGTTTGAACTCATAAACGACGTGCAGTGGCAACGTCTACGCCGCTTTCTTGATCGCTACGCCGAGAGCAATGGCATGGGTTACGAGGCAAAAGGGGAGCAACCTGCCGAAAAAATGGACAAGTAAACGCAGCCAGCCGCTTCCCCACCGCACAATTTCTTCTGACAAACTAGATCAAGTACGTCTCACTGGAACCCATGACTGTTTTTGAAGGCCATTTTAGCGACACGAGCGACCTCAAGTTCGCCATCGTCATCGCCCGCTTTAACGATCTGATCTCTTTAAAACTGCTTGCTGCCTGTGAAGACGCACTGAAGCGCCACGGCATCGCTGTCGGCTCCGATTCCCACCAAGTGGACTACGCCTGGGTTCCTGGCTCCTTCGAGATCCCGATGGTCGCCCGCAGACTGGCAATTTCCGGCCAATACGACAGCATCATCTGCCTTGGTGCCGTGATTCGCGGAGATACTTCCCACTACGACCATGTCTCCAACGAAGTGGCTAAGGGAATTCAAGCCCTCGCTTTCCAGACAGGCGTTCCGATTACTTTCGGCGTGCTCACCACCGATACGATGCAACAAGCCCTCGAACGGGCAGGCATCAAGCACAATCTCGGCTGGGAGTACGGAATGAACGCCATCGAAATGGCCAATCTCAATCGCAACTTACGCACGTTACTGCCATCCAATCCGCAAACGCATCACCTGCTTACCTGAGCTTTAAACGACGAGGGTAGCGAAAACAGTGCGCAAGTAAATCGGCCTAACCTGAAGGCAGATTATCAGGATCGATGCCTTGCGAGCGAAGATACGCCATTAGGCACGCAAATTTTGGTTGCAAAACTTTAATAGTTTGTTTGTATATATGCGCAAAGCTCTATAAGTGACGACATTCCAAGGAGCAACCCTACAAATAGGGTCAAAATTGCGCTACTGTTCCTCTCTGCTCGTAAGATCTGGCGATAAAATCAGGAAGTTGTTCGTGGGTGCCGCCCTTGCCACTGTTGACTGTCCAAAAACTCACTAAGCGCTTCGGGGGCTTGGTGGCTGTCGGTGATGTTTCGTTTGTTGTCGAACCCGCCGAGATCTTGAGTGTGATCGGGCCGAATGGGGCGGGCAAGACGACGCTGTTTAATATGTTGACAGGCATCTACGATCCCAGTGAAGGCAGTGCCGCTCTTGGGCAATGTTCGCTGATTGGCCTGAAGCCCCACCAGATTGTCGAGGCGGGTTTGGCTCGGACTTTTCAAAATATTCGGCTGTTTGGCAGTATGACCGCCCTCGAAAATGTGATGGTTGGTCGCCACAGCCGCACCAAAGGCGGATTCTGGGCGGCGCTCTTGCCAGGGAAATTGGGTCGGGCAGAAGAAGCAGAAATTCTGCAGCGCGCCTACGAAGAATTGCGCTTTGTCGGTTTGGAGTCAAAAGCGAAGCAGCAGTCTGCCTCGTTGAGCTACGGGGATCAGCGCCGCCTCGAAATTGCCCGCGCCCTCGCCACCGATCCCAAACTGGTTTTACTGGATGAACCCGCCGCTGGCATGAACCCGAAAGAGACTGGAGAATTGGTGGATTTGATCCGGGGCATTCAGGCACGGGGGGTGACAGTCGTCTTGATCGAACACGATATGGGTCTGGTCATGCGCCTTTCGGATCGGGTCGTCGTCATGAACTTTGGCGAAAAGATCGCCGATGGATTGCCTGCTGAAGTGCGGGCGAACCCCCAAGTGATCGCGGCCTATTTGGGAAGCTCGCCCGAAGAGGCAGAATAGTAAAAGTAACCGAATGTAAAGGAACGCTCCACAATGGCGGATCAATTGGTACGGGCGACAGCAGCCGATGGACGGATCCGGGCAATCGGTGTCCTTTCGACGCGCCTCACAGAAGAAGCGCGCAGACGGCATCAACTCTCCTACGTGGCAACAGCAGCGCTTGGCCGCGCCATGGCCGCTGGCCTGTTGCTCGCGTCTCACCTCAAAAAAGAAAATGCCCGCGTCAATCTGCGGATTCAAGGGGATGGCCCCTTGGGTGGCCTCTTCGTCGATGCGGGCACCGATGGAACCGTGCGGGGCTACGTCAACAATCCTCAGGTCGAACTGCCTCCATCGAGCAAAGGCAAACTCGATGTCGGACGGGCCATTGGAGCAAATGGCTTTTTATACGTCGTCAAAGATTTGGGATTTGGCTACCCGTTTTCGGGCACCACGGAACTGGTCTCTGGGGAAGTCGGGGACGATGTTCTGCACTACTTGGTCAATTCCGAACAGATTCCTTCCGCGCTGATGCTTGGTGTCTTTGTCAATGCAGAAGGGGTCGATGCGGCAGGAGGATTGCTCTTGCAGGTGATGCCTGGCCCCGATGGCCAAGAAGATGAAGAACTTGCGAATGCCCTTGCTGAGCGCATCTCCAAGATCGAAGGCTTCACGCCCATGGTGCGCGCAGGCAAGCGCATTCCCCAGATCCTGCAAGAACTCTTGGGAGATTGGGATCTGCATATCTTCCCAGAAACCCAATTGCTCCGCTTTTACTGCCAGTGTTCTGAAGACCGGGTGTTGCGTGCCCTGAAACTGATGGGTGAAGAAGAACTGCTGGACATGATCGACAAAGATGGTGGCGCTGAGGCCACCTGCCACTTTTGCAACACGGTCTATCAAATTGACGTTCCACAGCTAGAAGGCATCGTCGGCCAACTGCGCACCGAGCAAGCGAGCCAAGAATGAAAAACAAGTTTATGCTCAGTGTCTTCGGACTGGCTATCCTCCTTAGCCTTGAACCTCAGGCGATGGCCAGTGAAGTACCGATTACGGTTCTGCGCACCCGCAGCATGAGTACTACCGCTCTCTCTCGTCAATTGGTCTACGCCAGCGTTCCTACGAAGGCGAGTGACAATGAAATCGTGGCTGCGGTGACGAAGTACGCCCTCAAAGAGCGAAAAAGCGCTGGCATCGATGAAGTTAGCGTCCTCGTCGATCTCGACCTCGCCAAAAACTGCGAGAAGATCGTCGAGCCTTATCTCAAGATCAACGACGCAGGCAAAGTCGAGCATCCCTACGCCGATCGCACGACCTACAAGCAGGCGATCGACAAACTCCGCGCCCAAAAAAGTTGCAAGGCTCTCTACTAACGGGATCACGATCAAACCGAAGATTGGCTGAGGTTCGTTTCCGTCTTGACTGGGTTTCAGGAATTGGCTTAAACCGATGGCGGCAATTGGTTAGGGCTGACTTGGAAAGTGCGTGATAAGACAAGCCCAATCCCCTTCGGTCAACACCGTGAAACCATCGCAACCAAATGCTTCGAGGGCTGTTTGAACGCTAGCTTGTTGGGTGATCAGCAATCCACTGAAGATCCCCCAGGCTCCAGGTTGAGCGAGGCGAGCCAGTTCTGGAGCGATCTCACAGATCACTTCGGCGAGAATATTGCAGACGATCCCTCCGGCAGCCTTAGAGATCACCTCGGTGCTACCGAGAAGAACCGTCGCCGATTTTCCTAAGTGATTCAAATCCAGGTGTTCGAGGGTGGCACTCACCGCCAAAGGATCGGTATCCACGGCCCAAACATGGCCTGCCCCAAGCAGCAAAGCACCCACAGTCAAAATCCCCGAACCGCAGCCGATATCGACGACACTGATCCCTGGGGTGACGACAGACTCCAAAGCCGCCAAACACATGCGGGTCGTCTGGTGCTCGCCTGTCCCGAAGGCCATGCCAGGATTGGTGCGCAACAGTAAACGTCCAGGCACGGCCATCTCGATCCACTGAGGACAGATAAAAAATTGTTCACCGACAAGGCGCGGCTTCAAGAATTGTTTCCAAGTGGCATCGTAATCTTGCTCCGTCTGGGCAATCCAAGCCACTTTCGCTTTGGGATCGACCTCGTGAACAAGCGTTTGAAATGTCTCAAGCACGGTCAGTTCGGTCTTGCTATCAAGCCAGCCCCGCAGTTCTAGACAGTCTGGGCGACTTTCGGTGACGTAGTAACCAGAACACAATTCACTCAAACGCCACCCAAGAATTTCTTCGATTTCTGTGCCTGCGGCCTCTAAATCTGTTGAAACTGTGACCTGCCACCAATCGCTCATCGCTCTCCTCATTGCCCATACAGACAATATGCGGGATCGAGGTCATAATGAGTGTGAACAAACTGCAACATTGTAAAGTTCTGCCTAGCACGCGGAACAACCGTGGTCTAATACATTCAGCAGGCGCAAGCCTGACTTGGAGACACACAGATGAGTATTCAGGCATCTGCACAGGCAAATTTGAAGGTTTCCTTGCCAGCGACACCGGAGCAGGTACGTCTCTACGTGCGCAACCCTCAGCGCCTTTTGCGCAGTGGTTTCCCAAGTGAGCGGATCACGCAGGTTGGCCCAGATCGCTTTCGCCTCAAGATGCTCCCACTGGTCTGGATGGGTCTATCCCTCGAACCGACCGCTGAAATTGAGATTGGCGCCGACGACCAAGGCAGTGCTTGGGCGCGGCTGATCGACTACGAACTTGTTGGCCATCCCTGGCTCGTCCAAAATCTCAAACTCGATTTTCAGGCCAACTTATCCACGTTAGAAAAAACGAATGCTGAAGGCCGCACTCCCATGGAAGGCTGGGCACAAGCATCGGCATCCTTTCCGACTCCGCCGTTTTTGGCGTGGATGCCCAACCCAGTGCTGACGGGTGGTGCACGCACCATCCTTGAAGGGTTCTTGTGGTTACTACGGGATCGACTTGGCAAATCTCTTGAAGCAAACTTTTTGCAGTGGGCGAAGTCCGGTGGGCCTGAACCAACCGCACCCCGCCTGAATGTGCAAGAAGAACTCTAGCCTTTAATCGGCGAGATAGTGGGCGAATTCTTCTCCCAAGACTTCGCGAAGACGGTGCAACGCTTGACGGATCACCTGGCCAAGCCGCGCAGCACTCACTCCCACTTCTTCAGCAATTTCTCGGCGAGAACGCTCCAAGAAGTAAACGCCCACAATGGCCGTGCGCTCCCGTTCATTTAAGTGCGCCAGTCCACGCTGCAAGCTGCTGTGTAAAAGATCTTCGCCAAATCGAGGCTGGCCTGCGACGGAACCAGTCAGCTCTTCTTCATGAACCGTATTTTCGATGGCGGGCAAGTTGAGCGAATAGGTGACCCGTCTTGGATCCCGACGCAGAATCACCAGGCGTCCTTTTTGGTGGAGCTGGCGCATCTGCAGCAGTTCTGCTCGTGCTTCCCCGACACTCAAGCCATCGACAAGCCGATGCATGATGTGGGTGGCAGGCCGCTTCTCTCCACTCAGGCGCTCCTCTAAGCAATCGATGTACGGCTCAAGGCGGACGGTGCGGTAGCCAATTTCGGTGAGGTGCTGCTTAAAGACAGGACGCACGCATTGGTATTTCAGCCAACTGTTGAATGTGCTTCGAGCCGGATCATAGGTCGGCAACTTGCGGCTGATTCGCTCTAAGGTACGGTTGACGAGGTCTTCGAGTTCGCTAAGACTGTCCCCTGCCAAGATTTGCCGGAAAAATTGGCGAATCAGGGGCGTACTGGCAACCAAAATCTGAGCAAGTAAGGCGCGGGTGCGCGGTTCATCGGCGGCGAGGCTTTGCCATTGGGCAACAGTGTCATCAAGGCGCATCGTAGGTCTTCCTTTGAACGCCAGTACTTAGGCGTTCAGGCGTTGCAGTTAATCTGAGACTACGGGAAGAACTACGCCGATCACGGCGCAGCTGTGACACCTCCGCCACTGTCACTGTTAATATAGAAAAGCAGCGATTTTCCAGTCCTTCGGACAGTCGCCCCCAAAACGACTGCTCGCACTGGAAAGGTAATACATGTCTTACCAAAGTAAACTCTGGTTTCAGCGCACAGCCCGCGAATTGCGGCTGACCGACAAGGCGTATCTCAAAAATCTCTCCGTGGGCATCCTCAGCCCAGCGATTCGCCAACGGCTCTCCGAACGCGTCGAAGAAGCGGATCGGCGCGGTGAAGATCTGCAAGATCCCTCAACTTGGCTGGATCTCGTCTTGATCGACTGCATCTTGACCCTCGAAAATATCGAAGGCAACCCGATTCGTGTAGCTGTTGAAGTGACCACGCGGGATCGCAATGCCCTCAACGAACTGAGCTTGGTCAAATCACACAACTTTAAAGCTGTGCGCAGCAAACTCGGTATTGACCGCCATTGGGTTTTGCTCTTCGATGCTGTGAATCCGCCGGCCTCAGAACAAATTGTCGATGCCCTCTACGAGCAGATCGACCAGCCCGCAGAATGTGCGCTTATTGACCTACGGCAGTAGGTGGGGATTTCGGCATTGTGAGTGCAAAACGACGGGCAGATTCTTTTAGATCTGCCATTTGCCAGGCTTCTTGCTGAAGATCCATCAGTTCCGGGATAGTGACAAAGCGGTAGCCTCTTTTTTTGAGACCCGCAATAATTTTGGGCAGCGCCACCGAGGTGGGATGATGTCCACCACCATCGTGCATAAGAACAACCCCACCAGGGCGTACCAAGCTAATCACTTTGTTGGCCATGCGGTCTGGGGTCATTCCTCGGAATGTATCTCCAGAAACTACCGTCCAAAGCACCACTGAGTATCCCTTTCGGGCGGCATAGGCGGCGACACCGTTGTTGAGAATGCCCCCCGGTGGTCGAAATAAGTTGACCTCGGCTCCTGTTACTTTTTTGATCAGCGCAGTCGTGTTGTCGATTTCAGCGGCGGATTCTGTGCGGCTCATCCGTCGGTAGCGGTGATGCCAGGTGTGATTGCTGAGGACATGCCCATCGGCGAAAATAGCCTGCAGAAGCTCGGGATGCTCTGCAATCGCGTAGCCAAGACAAAAGAAGGTAGCCCGGATCTGGTTTTGCCGTAGGGTTTTGAGAATCTTGAGGGTGCTAATCGGCCATGGGCCATCGTCGAAGGTGAGGGCAACCACTTTTTCATCGATCTTTGCCCCTTCGAAGCGTTTTCCATGAAACCACACAGGGATAGGGACGCGTACAGCCGGTTGGGGGATCGCAGTCGGAACTGGTAAAGGGGCGTTGACCATACTTGCCCCGAGGGGGGATTTAGGAGAGGAAGCTTGTCCCAATACAGGGCGGAAAAACCAAAAACCCGCTAGGAAAGCACCGACTGAAGCAGTGAAGGCAAGTGAAACGATTTGAAAGTTGCGCATTTATCTAAAAACGACCTGATCTAAAGCCTTATAACGTTACTCCACCCTCCCAAAATTTCGCTACCCTTCTGTGACAGGGAGTGGAAATACAGAAACCCACAGAACTGCCAAAAATCTACCCTTGAGGGAGGAATTTTTGAACTCTCGGCCACTGATTGGATGGATGATGAATGCTCACTCTCCTATTTAGAAGCAATGGTTCTTGGTGTTTTTGACAGTGGGGTGGGTGGGTTAACCGTACTGCGCGAAGTACAAAAAAGACATCCAGAACAGGCCGTAATCTACTTCGCAGATACCGCCCGACTCCCCTACGGAAGCCGTTCTCGTTTAGAGATCTGCCAGTTTGTCCGCGAGATTATGCAGTGGTACTCGCGCCAAAACGTGGATCGCGTCTTGATGGCCTGCAACACCAGTTCCGCGCTCGCGTTGGAAACCGTTGCCCCAGAATTTGCTTTGCCTTTGCATGGCCTGATTCAATCTGCCGCTCGCAGCGCAGCGCAGGTTGGGCAACGCATCGGTGTGATTGCGACGGAGGCGACTGCCAAAAGCCGCGCCTACACACGCGCCATCGCTGAATGGTCCGCAACAGCTCAGGTGTGGGAAGTTGGTTGCCCAGCCTTTGTCCCTCTCATCGAAAGTGGCCGCATCTTGGATCTAGAAACCCGCCGAGTTGCCAGTGCCTACTTGCAACCCTTGCTCCACAACCGGATCGACACGTTGATCTATGGCTGTACGCACTATCCGCATCTCGATCCCTTGATGGATCTGCTTTTGCCCCAGACTGTTCGCCGCCTCAATCCAGCGATTGCAGCAGTTGAAGCACTTGCACCACTTTTGATGAACGATCTTGAATCCCGCAACCAGTTCTTTGTTTCTGGGGATCCAGTTGCTTTTGCCCAATCGGCAGCGGCCTTGTTGGGCTATGTGCCCCAGGTACAGCAGGTACACTTGCCCCAACTAGTGCTTGCTTAGCCGAGCAGGTCAGCGCAGCATAGACGTTCGCGCAGATCGGTTTCTTCAAGAACCATACGCCTAGCAGACTCTTGGACGATCTTTCGTAGATCTGTTCCAGATTCATATTCAGCTAGCCAACGCATTGCTTCGTTGCCCTCGTTCAGTACTTTCTGGACGGAAAGCAAATACGGCGCAAAGCCCATCTCTTTGCCAACATGCGTTGCTGCTTCTAGCCATTGGGCTGCCCATTCCCGCGCTGTTCGCGTCTGTCCTGTCTGCCAATCGATCAACTCCGCATCGAGGCTATGGAGGGCCGCGGCCTTTTCGTTTTGGATCGTGATCTCGACGAGTTCCGTGGGGGTGAAGGGGCCATCGAGAGGATCGGGCAATCGGCCTGCCAAAAGATCAGCAATCCGAGTTTCAAACAGAGCAGTTATGCCTAAAAGGGCGCAGGGCGAAGACACTAAATCGCTGATCCGCAGTTCGGCGCGATTGATGTTGTAGGGGCGCTCATCCCCATTGGGGCGCACACTCGACCAAAGATGGCGAACATTAAACATCGTCCCCAGTTTCAACTGTTCCTCAACCCATTCGATGTAGTGGCGGTGGCTCGTAAAGAGCGGAACGTACTCTGGAGTTTGTGGAAAGCGCAGCCAACGAGTGGAATGGGCACCTGTAGCTCGACCATCGAAGAAGGGTGATGAGGCGCTCAGTGCCAGGAGAACCGGGCCATCGACGCGCAACAGACGACAGACTTTGAGGATATTTTCGTTGCCGTCGATCCCAAAGTTGATGTGGATGCTTGAGGTCACCACCCGTGTCCCATAGGCGGATTCGATGCGGTCGTGGTAGGGATTGCCGGGATCAGAACGCAAAAAATGGTCAGAACCAGCCAGAGGCAGGGTGCTACTGGGTAAAAGAGTGTAATCTCCAAGGGTCTGGAGGTAGCGACGCAGGCGGGCACGGGGTTCGAGAAGTGCGCAGAGCAGATCGTCGTAGCTGCGCAGCGGAGCAGTGGCGTACTCAACATTGCGCTGATCTGGTTCGCGCATGAACCCTTCAAGATTTTTGACGATCTGGTGGGATAAGCCAACCACATCTCCGGCAGGGGTGCCAGTGTACATTTCAACTTCAAAACCTTTTAATAACAGGCCCATGCCGGGTATCCGCAACTCCTTCCTAATTTTAGGCTGGCACGGTGCTCAAGTGGCTTGTCCTTCGGTATGAAACTGATAACCAATGCTGCGCACGGTTTGGATATAGCGAGGATGGCGCTGATCGAATTCAATTTTTTTGCGCAGAGTCAGAACATGGGTATCCACGGTGCGCGGGTTATCGATGCCTTCTGGCCACGCGAGGCGTAGTAATTCTTCGCGCTTGAAGGCTGTTCCCGGATTGCTTGCGAGAACGTAGAGCAGACTAAATTCTTGGGGGGTGAGGTCGATCACCCGTTCTTCGAGAACTACCCGCCGCTGGACTGGGTCAATCTCCAGGGCGCCGAACTGCAAGACCGTCGGCGGAACTTTTGAGCGGATGCGACGGGCAAGGGCTTCGGTGCGTGCCAAAAACTCCTGCATCCCGAAAGGCTTTGCCAAGTAATCGTCGGCTCCTGCTTTGAGGCCAACCACTTTTTCGCCTTCGGAGCCTCTAAAGGACAGGATCAAAATATAAACTTCGGCCTGCTGGCGCAACCAACGACAAAAATCGATGCCATCGCCATCGGGCAACTGTAGATCGAGCACGACGAGGTCAGGCTGGTAAGTTTGCAGCAGTGTTTTTGCCTCCGCGAGGGTTCCGACCATTTGGGTTGCATAGCCAGCTTTGACCAGTTGCCAGTGGAGCAAACTGCGCAAATTGGGATTGTCTTCAACAATGAGAATCTGACAGGGCTTCACCGAGGGTCTCCTCTAACCTTTGTTGAAGCGCAGACGCTTGTTCGTCGATCGCTTCTAGAAGGGTTTGACGCATTTTGGGGTCGATATCAGGTTCTGACTGTAGTACCTGGGCATAGAGGCGAATCGCCAGTAAAGGCTCTCCAAAATCGTGTCGCCAGTCCCTGGGTTTTGCTGGTTTGGATGGTTGAATCAACATTGCAGCTTGGTCGTAGGGTGTACTAGAGTCAGGATACGTTCTAGCAGTGTGGATCTATCTGCAGATAAAGCCGACAGGTGAGTTTGTGTAAACATTGTGTCTGAAAATGATAAAGATTGCTGTGGCTTAAACTTCGACCAAGTGTTGACACTGTGAACTTCGTAAAGCTATCCAAAGAAATTAACATTTTTGGGCTATTTGCGCTATTCAGAAAAGCAGATTTGTCTGAAAACTTTTCCAAAGTCCCAAAAATCACTCAAATCGTACTTTTAAAATCCCAAATCTATTGACGGAGGGCTTAAATTGAACTTAATAGTCTCAACAGATGTTCACGGTGATTGCTGTGGGTAATGCTCCTTTCAAAAACTCCCATCCCTTTTTAACTGGGCGTTATCGCCAGATTTTGCGTGCAACAGTGCGCAGTTATATCGATACGGCAGAACCCGTCGGTTCTAAAATGCTCACCCAGCAGTACAACTTTGGGCTCAGCCCAGCGACAATTCGCAATGCAATGTCGGCTTTAGAAAGTTGGGGTTTGCTGTTTCAACCCCATACATCGGCAGGGCGCATACCCTCAGATTCAGGGTATCGGGTCTACGTCGATGAGTTGCTCGCCCCCCCAACTGAGCTTGTTCAACAGATGCGTTTGGCTCTGCAAGAAAATCTTGCCAACCGTCAAGAACTTGAACACTTGCTCCACAGTGCAACCCGCCTCCTCGCAACTTTAAGCGGCTGCGTCGCTATGATCACAGCACCCCAAAGTGCATCAGTGACCGTACGCCACCTGCAAATCGTCAACCTTGGCGAAGGACGCGCCATGGTGATCGTGATTACAGATGCTTTGCAGACCCGTTCCTTCTTGCTCGATTTGCCCCATCCAGAAATGGCCGAAGAGTTAGAAATCCTTAACAACTATCTGAATATTCAACTGCAAAGCCGCCACTTATCGGAGATCAAGCCTGAGGAAGGCAGCGATCAATTTCACTGGTACGCCGAATTTCTCAATAAGCTCGTCGCTCTTTTGCAGCAGGTGCTACAACCACCGATTGCTCAACTCTATGTCAGTGGTGTCGGTGAGATTCTCAGACAACCAGAATTTGCCGAGCCAGAACGCATTCAGGCAATCGTCCAACTTTTAGAAGATGAGCGCGAACGCATCGGACCATTGATGAATTCTCAAAATCCGATGGGTCGCATCGTCGTGCGCATCGGCGCTGAGAACCCCCTAGAGCCGATGCAGTTCTGCTCAATGGTGTTTGGGAACTACTACCGCAATGATGTCCCGATTGGCTCCATCGGCGTGCTTGGCCCCACCCGCTTGCCCTACGAGCGGGCGATTGCCTCTGTAGAAGCAGCAACCCAACATCTCAGCCACGTCATGCGCGTCGAAGAGTAAAATTTAACGCTTTTCGAGGAGCCGACTAATCAACTGTTCAAAGGAAATGCCAATGGCCTGCGCTGCTTCCGGTGCAAGCGAAGTGGCCGTCATCCCTGGCAGGGTGTTCACTTCGAGAACCCACGGATTTCCACTGGAGTCGATGAGTACGTCGGCGCGGACAAGCCCAGTACAGTGCAAACTTTTGCAGGCACGGTGGGCCGCGTCCACAGCCCTTTCAAGTATCGATGCCTCAAGGTTGGGAGGGATGAGATGACGAGAGCCGCCGGGAGCATATTTGGCTTCGTAGTCGTAAAACTCTCTGCCCTGGGGAACGATCTCGATGGCAGGTAAGAGCTGGTCGTCGAGCATGGTCACGGTAATCTCTTGACCAGAAATGTACTGTTCGATGAGGACTTGCTGACAATACTTCAGGGATAAAGCAATCGCTCCAGCCAGCTGATCCGTAGTTTGGGCAATGGTGACACCAACGGTGGATCCGCCATCTGCAGGTTTTACGACGAGAGGAAGACCCAAGTCTGCTACCCACTGTCTACTCAGTTCCAAGTCTGGAGGCACTGTTGCTACTCGATAACCCGGTGTTGGAATGCCGTCAGCTAAAAAAAGCCGTTTGGAAATGACTTTGTCCATGGCTATGGCGCTGGCCAATACCCCAGAACCGTTGTAGGGCAACCCCATCCAATCCAGTAAGCCTTGAAGGACACCGTTCTCGCCCTTGTCACCGTGGAGAGCGATCCAGACAAACTCTGGGGCAGTTTTGCGTAGATCGATCGGCAAATCGGGGCCGGGGTCGATGACTGTGACCGTGTGACCGAGACGGAGCAGAACCGCTTCCACGGCTTTTCCACTCATCAAGGAGACTTCACGCTCAGGTGAATCCCCACCAGCTAATAACGCAATCCGCACGCCTAACCCCTGCCCAATACAAGACAAGCAGATCGTACTGGACGATGGGGTGCAACTCTTCCCAAATACTTAGCTCAGGGGAGGGCGGCGGCGGCGCAGAAAGTCGGGAATGTCGAGGGTGTCTTCTGCTGGACGTGTTGGGGCTGGATTGGCACCGTTCATGCTTGGTGGTTTGCCGTTGTCTACAGGCGGTTCGACGGGTTTGCTCTTGTTGAGCTTGGCTGCTGCTTGAGGTGATTGACCATTGAAGCCTGTAGCGATCACAGTAATCCGCAATTCGCCTTGTAACTTTTCGTCGATCACGGCTCCAAAAATAATATTGGCGTTCGGATCGACAACCTCGAAGATGACGGCGGCAGCTTCGTTCACTTCATGAAGGGTGAGATCGTTGCCACCTGTGACATTAAGGACGACACCACTCGCTCCTTCGATGGAAGACTCCAACAAAGGTGAAGAAATTGCGGTCATCGCGGCTTCGCGGGCGCGGGACTTGCCAGAACCCATGCCGATCCCCATTAGGGCAGAACCTGCATCGGCCATCACAGTGCGCACATCGGCAAAATCGACGTTGATTAGTCCAGGAATCGTAATGATGTCTGAAATGCCTTGAACACCCTGACGTAGGATGTCATCGGCGATGCGGAAAGCTTCTTGTACAGGGGTTTGATCCGAGATGACAGAGAGCAACTTGTCGTTCGGGATGATAATCAGTGTATCGACACGACCTTGGAGAGCTTCGATGCCCATGTCCGCTTGAGTTGCCCGACGACGGCCCTCAAACAAAAACGGACGGGTCACAACAGCGACTGTCAAGGCACCGACTTCTTTGGCAGCCTCGGCAACTACAGAAGCAGCTCCTGTGCCAGTCCCACCCCCCATGCCAGCGGTAATAAAGACAAGATCTGAACCGTCTAAGGCGGCAAGAATTTCATCGCGAGACTCTTCAGCGGCCTTCTGACCGATCGCTGGGTTTCCGCCAGCACCGAGACCACGGGTCAGTTTTTGGCCAATTTGTAAGCGCTGGGGTGCATCAGATTGGGTGAGAGACTGAGCATCAGTATTGATCGCCCAAAATTCCACACCGAGAACTTTGTTGGCAATCATACGGTTAACGGCATTGCCGCCACCGCCACCGACACCCACAACCTTAATGAGTGCCACACTGCTAGGTACAATTTCGTCTAATCGCATGCTCGGTTGGGGAGACATTGATCGCTTGGAACCTGTTTGAACTTCGTTTAATCTTACCTGACTTTTTGATGTCAAGAAGGAAGAAAGATTATTTTTTTCATTTCGACTGTGATCAAATATACCCATGAGTAGCATCTCCCTCGAAACGATCCTGACAGTTGGCCTTATCCTAAAACGGGAACCGCCAAAAGAGTAGTGTTTTGATCAAGGTAATTTAGGACGAATCCGAACCATTGGTGCACGGACACTGCGTAGATCAATAAAAGCAATATTGTTGGGTTTGAAGTAGCTCTTCATGGTACGCATCCGGTCAAGCAGATGTAGCTGTGTTGAAAATTGTGTGGTGAACGCTCCGAAGTGAACTTCTCCCAATTCAGTCCGCAATCTGATATTTCCAGGGTCGCGAAGATCGACGATCTGGGTGTGAATTGCTGAACGGGCAATTTCTGGATAGATCTGTCGCCAAATTTCCGCTTTTTCTGCTTGGAATCCCCAGACTTCCAAACTAGGGCGTTGAAAGTTTTGATACTGTTTATTGCTAAACCACTCGCCTGCTTCATCGACGAATCCACCTATGCCTTTTGGCTTAGGAGAAAAAGCAACAGGCTGACGCTCTTCAACTTGAACTAAGACGGCTGGTGGCAAGAGTTGGCGACGGACTTGAACGGAGCGCAATGGCAGATCGCGCAACAAAGCCTTCTGGAGATGATCTGGGTCAACGGCAAGGATGCCAATTGGCAGTGGCAACTGAAGTGCTTGATAAATTTGTTGGCTCTCCAGATGTTGGTTGCCAACAATCTGAATTTGCTTAGGAACTTTAAGTTGCCAAAGTGGCTGCTGGCTTGCCCATCCCATTCCTCCAGCGAGGGCAATGGCAAGGAAAAAGCGCCACAGACCGAGCAGGCGGATATTGCGGCGTTCCCGACGGAACTGCTGACGACGATTCGCCAGATCGGATTTAGAAATAACCGTTGTCACTGCCAATATTCAAATTTTTCACATGCCTATCTTAGGCCAATTACTCTACTTAGCGGTCGATCGTATTTTCATTTTCTGGATTGCCGTCGGGGTTGTTATCGACTTGTGGGGGCTGTGGGGGTGGCTGTGGTGCCCGATTTTCTTCGCTAGGGGGCTGGAATATGGGTGTAGGGCGGGCATTGTTATTGGAACTAGTCGCTGAGGGTGTGCGCGTCGAGCCACCAAAACTCAGAACTAATGTGCGCTTGCCTTGTTGAATGATGACTTGTGCACTGCGAATTTGTTGCACTTGCCAAGAACCGATGCGGTCTGCAACACCGACAGTTTGTACAGCATTCCCTAACTGCAAGACTGCGAACTTTTGGGTGCCATTGCTCGCTAAGCTGATCAATTCCGGCAACTCTTCGGGGGGCGCGAGGGTTTTTGTCAGTGTGGAAGGTGTCGAAGGAATATAAGGCGGTGGTGCAGCGAATGTCTGGGTCGTAGGCACAGAAACAACGGGTGTTATGGCCTCTGGGGTAGGAGCGGCGGACTCTAGATCAGGTGCTGGGGGTTCACTTGCCTGTGTTGTCGCTTGTTCTTCTGGATCGGAAACTTCTGAGGCTGGGGCCGAAGGACGCAAGGTCGGGGCAGTCGTGGAGCGACTCGTGGTTGCCACCGTCTGGACTTGGCTGAGTGGACTTGGCGGGGGAGTAATCAGCCAGAGAACGCCGAGGGTCAAGGCACCAAAGACGAGGGCAAACTGGCCAACAAAAAGCAATTGGGGCGAGATAGTGAAATTGCGATTAGGCAACAGATTTTTGAGGGATTCCATGGAGCTTGCATCCTGGCTGTCAATATCGCTTACTGGTAAACGTTCCCATCCTATCGAAGCAAACAGTGAATCTGCCTACTTGGATCACTTTTAGTCGCCTTTTCGGGGTACCGATTCTGCTTTTTCTATTGCAGGCACCCGTTACCTCTCAAAGTCGCCTTTGGGGAGCGGCGATCTTTTTAATTGCCGCTTCGACGGATTGGCTCGATGGCTATCTTGCCCGAAAACTGAATATGGTCACGGATCTGGGGAAATTTCTCGATCCCCTCGTCGATAAGCTCTTGGTGCTCGCTCCCCTGATCATGCTGGTGGAATTACACCAGATCCCAGCTTGGGGCGTTTTCTTGCTCCTGGCTAGAGAACTGGCTGTTTCTGGCTGGCGGGTAAATCAGACGAATATTAGTGGGGCGAATCTCTGGGGCAAAGCCAAAACTGTCGTTCAGATCGTCGCAGTGACCGTCTTGATCTTGAATTGGCCAGGAGGGGTGGCGCTTTTTTGGCTGGCTCTTGCCCTAACTTGGATCTCAGGGGCGATCTATCTTTGGCCACGGCGGGCATAACGGCGCTTCTGAAAGCGTTTAATCCGACTGCCGATCCAATCACTCAGGGAATGGCTGAGTGCGCCTGCCTCAAGGCCGAGGGCGATCCAGGTGAGAAGCAACCAGTGAGTGCGTATCCACGGGTAGAGACCCTCTGGATGGAGCTTCCAGTGGCCTACCCAGGCAATAGCCGCCGTACACAGGCCAACGACGAGCATGAGATAGAGCAGCCGTCCGACCGTGCCGATCACGAGCCCGTGAGAAAGCGGGGATCGGTGCGACATCAATCGGCGATAAGGAAGCCAAATCCAACGCACTGGCCCCCACCGCAGATACTGCACCGAATGAATATCAAGATCGCCGCCAAACATCAAACCACTGAAGACATAGGCACTTCCACAGGCGAGGGCGGCTTGCCAGTCTGCACTGAGGACGAGGGCTGTTCCGATAGCGAGCGGCGCACTGAGCCACGTAATCCGGTCGTGGGTGCGTCCACTTGGCATGCCTAAACCCCTGTCGGAAAGTCAATCCGCAATCGCTCCAGCAGGGCTGCAAGACTGGGCAGCAGAATCGTCGAGGCTTTGAGCATCAAGTTCGGGTAGGTGATCCGATCTGGAAAATTGAAGGCGAGTTCGCTGCGAATCGCGTAGATCGGTTTGCCGAGGGCGTAGGCGTAACCCACTTCAAAGGCTGTCCCTGAATCCGTATCAGCACCGGAAAGATTGGCGATCACAATCTTGCTCTGGACGACCCCTGAACAGCACTGCGCAAAAATATCCCCCGAAGGAATAACGTCGCGTTGGGGCAGGAAAGTTGATCCCCAGGGAGCAAGGGCTGTGGCGATCTGGGCCTGAAACGCCTGCTCATAGGCATTAAAGAGCGGACCAGCAATGTAAAAGCTGGTGCTATCCATGGTTAGAAGTCCGTGACATCGCCGCCAAAGACATTGACATCGAAAGTGAAATTAATTTCAATACCGTCACCTCGGTAAGCGCCAGGTAGAGAACCGAAGGGGGCTGCTCGCCGGACAGCGTCCATCGCAGCTTGATCCGAAGAGGAGGAACCGGAGGAGCGAACCACCCGCAATCTGCTCACTCCGCCACCACGAGAAACCATAAAGTTCAAGACAGTGCGCCTAGAATTGCCAGATTCAGGCGCGATCCAATTGCGTCGGACTCGACGCTTGAGGGCTGCCATGTAGGGGCCAAAATCAACATCCTGCTCTGCATCTACACCTTGACCAGGGCCGTTGCGGTCTGGATTAAAGTCGCCGCTGTCTCCAAATCCGCCGTTCCCTGCACTGCGGCTACTGCTTGCCGTAACAGTCCCACCGAGCAAACTGGAAGGCGAGCCACCACCGACTGCGCTTGAGCGGGTGCGACGCTTTCTTGGAGCCGGTTCAGCAGGTTTTGCATTAGCGACAGGAGCAACTGCTTTGGGTTGGGGAAGCAGATCAGGTTTGGCTGGGGCTGGCTCTTGGGGAACCGGTTCTGGCTGTTTAACAACTGGCTGGGGCTGCGGTTCTGGCTGAGGAGTATCAAGAGGCTCAGGTCGAAGGGTAGGTGCAGGCGAGCGGCGAGCAACTCGGCGTGCGGTCTTGGCTGGTCGTTCGGCGGCTGTTTGCCCAGTTGTACCCGTATCCGCCCTCTTTTCGGGCTTTCTCTCTCCGCCTGCATTGGAGTTCACATTCGCCTTGCGGACAGGCTTCTCAGCTGGGGTGCCAAGCTTATTGGGTTTGTCGATCAGCACATATTCCAGAGGCGGTGGTGGAACTTCTTTGGCGACCAAGTCTGGAAATGGCAGCTTGAGATATTTCAAAATCAGGGGCAGCAGAAGCGCCAAGAGTGCGACTGCACCTGCCACCAGGATATGGAGAAAAATGGACGAAATAATCGCGGGGATCAAATTGTTTTCGGCGCGGCGCGGATCATCGACGACGAGGGTTTCCCCTAAACGGTCGTGCCAGCCTTGGCCTTGCGCTTGAAAGAGCGCTGAAACAAAACCGAGCAGCAAGAGGGAACTGAGGAGATACCCCAACAGGTTCCGCTTGATGAGCATCCCCAAGGTAACTGCATCGAGGGGATCTTCAGCGGGAACAATCCGAATACCGACCAAGTATTTGCCCAAGGTTTGGCCGTTGCGTAGGGGCAGAAGCAGTTCGTTGAGCAAGAAAAAGACCAAGCTGAAAGCAATAATCGACCAACCGAGGACGAAATCGCCCAAATGCAAAAAGCCATTGAGCAACTGGACGGTGAAAAAACCCAGTCCAATGGAGGCGGCTCCATCGAGGAGAAAGGCGCAAAATCGAAACCAGGCACTGGCCTTCGGCTCGACACTGGATTGGTTGAACGTTAAGAAGTTAGCAGTCATAGGGCGCAGCAACAGTAAATCAACCCGGCATTGTGCATCATTCTAGACTCTGGCAGATCGAGCAGAAATGGGCGGAGCGACCCGCAAGCCGAATTCGTTCCATTGGTGCTCCACAGACACGGCAGGGTAGACCTTTGCGGCCATAGGCCCAAGCGGTTCCAGCGTAGTTGCCATTGACACCTTGAGCGTCAGTGTAGTTACGTAGGGTCGTTCCCCGTTGGACAATCCCCTCGGCAAGCACCTCCACGACCGCCCCATGCAGGCGCACCAGTGCATCTAGGCTTAATTTCCGCACAGGAGTCAAGGGATGAATCCTAGAGATGAAGAGAGATTCATCGGCGTAGATGTTCCCGATCCCGGCTACCAAATGCTGATCGAGGAGTGCCGTTTTGATCGGTTGGCTGCGCCCGCGAAATTGTTCGGCCAGATACTTAGGACTAAAAGCCTCGTCGAAGGGTTCTGGTCCTAACCGCTTTAACCCAGTCATGATTTGTTCTGGGGGAGTGCGAGCCGGAATCAGCCATAACTGTCCAAACACACGCATGTCTTCAAAGCGCAACTCGTAGCCACTCGCCATGATCATGCGCACCCGTAGGTGGGTTTCGAGGGGCAGATCGGCAGATCGCCACAGCAGCCGCCCTGACATGCGCAGATGTACCCCCAAACTTGCGCCTGCTGCGAGGTGCAGTAGCAAATATTTCCCTCGGCGGGTGATCTGATCGGTAAACACTTGGCCGATCATTTGCTCACAAAAAACCGTTGGTGGCTTTGGGTAGCCAACCGATGCAGCGCGGAGAACCTCAGCAGAAACGACCTGTTCGCCCGGTAAGTGGGCAAGCAGGTCGCGACGCAGGGTTTCAACTTCGGGAAGTTCAGGCACTTAAGCTTCGACTTCTTCCAGTTCGCTCACGCCGAAGTTGTTGGTGTTGAGACCCGAGTAGTTGACTTTCTCAAAGCGCACCGTGACCGGATAAATGGTTTTTTCGCTCTTGTCTACAGAGGCCACTGTTCCAACTTCACGAAACCAGTAGGACTCTTTGCGCAAAATCCGCACCTTGGCACCCCGTTCAATCGCCATGCTGTCACCCTTTCAATCAGATCACGGGAATTATCATCCCACGGGCTATGGTTGTCAGCCGCTTGTTCACAGAACGCAACACTTCGCCTAGGGCATGACCGTGATCGAACGGCCATCGGGCAACTGACTGAGCTTGTGTTCGAGGGTTCCTGGTGCCCCAATGGTTGGATCATCGGAGGAATTCCAGAACAGTTCAGTCACCTTCAGCGTATGGGGTTCGCCAGGAATGGGCAGGGCAGGATTCAAGGCATTCACGGTGGCAACCACCATCTCAGCAACCTCTTGGGGCGCTGTGGTGCTTTCGTAGATCACATGGGCATCGTGGATCGTGCCATCGGCATCGACGGTGTACTCGACGACGGTGTAGCTTCCAGGGGGTAGGGCATCGAAGTAAGTCTCATTCAAAGTCGAACTGTGCAAGCGGTAAGACAGGTACTCGTTGTAAGAGCGGGTGCCACCCTTTGCTTGTTGGGTATCTTTTGATTTGCCAGGATCCGCTTTGGCCTGTTGGACACTTTTGGCTGCACCGGAACCATTCGTTTGCTTAGGCTTTACACGGGCAATTTTTCGCGAGACAACTTTCTTCTCCTGAGCTTTGGCCTGCTGCTTGCCTTCATTCTTTTTGTCGAAACCGTCGATCTTGCCAGGAGCAGTGACGATATCGAAGGTGAATGGAGCCGGACTGTCGGCTTTTGGGGCAGCAGCGCGCTGTCCTTTGGCTTGGTTGCCACTTTTGCCCTTGCTCGCACTGGCTCCGCCACTGGCCATAATTGGCACCAAAATAAACAGAACCAGGGTGAGAATATGTCCCAAGTAAGATGTGCAAAAAGTCTGCACGAACCGTGGACGTTTCTCTGGGGCTTCCAGATAATCAAACTTCTGTGAACGCGCGGTTCGATAGGCTTCCCAAGCA
>JACMLN010000166.1 GCA_014379585.1 Gloeobacterales cyanobacterium ES-bin-313
ACTTGGGTTTTCAAATTGCCACTGAAATATTCGTAACCACTGCGCCCGATCGTCGTGCCAATATTCGGAAAATTAACTTTCGGATCCCAGTTGCTGCCAATCGTGATGTCACCAAAGCTTCTATAGGTTAGGCCAACGATGGTGGAAAACTGCTTGTTGCCAAAACTGCCCTGCAAATAGGTACTACTGCCGGAGGGGTTGCTGTTGTAATCGGTGTGCAAGCGGAAGCGTGGCTGGTCTTCTTGAAAAGTCGGTGTCAAGACGTTGGTTGCCCCGCCGAGGGCATCGGAACCGTAGAGGGTGGAGACTGGGCCACGGACGATCTCAACTTGATCAAGAAAATAGGGATCGACAAATCCTTGATACTGGACGTTGGGTCGTGCGAAAGCGTGAGAGAGGCGAAAACCATCCACGAGCAGCAGAACATCGCGGCCTGTCACACCCCGAATCACCGGAGAACCTGCACTTGGGTTCGTGGCTCGCACAAAGACACCGACCTCACCACGAAACAGATCTGCAAGATCTGTCTGGGTGCGCTCAAGCGCTTGGCTGCGGGTAATCACAGTAGTCGCTGGAGCAATATCAAAAAGCCGCTCAGGCGTGCGGGTGGATGTGACTGTGACAGGAGGGAGCAGTTCCCCTTCATCGATTCCTGACGGTGGTGCAGCCTGACTCACCAGATCCGCTGCAGTATTGGGTTTACGAAGTTCTTGAACTGTGGGTAGCGCAAAAGCGGGGACATACACTCCAAAACCCAAAAAACTTACACACCCCACCAATAATCTTTTTTTCACGCTCCCCCTCAGCACATCGGAAAGAGCGTAGCACGGAGCCTTTTCGCAAAATATTTCAAACGACTACAATTGCAGCGATATACAGGAGATCTTCAGCATGGCCAACGATCTCGAAACGATTCGCACTTGGCTATCTGGCACTTTTAGCAGTCGGGCACAGGCCATGGAACTACCGGTCTGGTTTATTCCAGTCCGCCTTTGCTATGTTCCTCTCGATCATCTTTTTGAAACAGGCATCGGCTTCTTTGCCGAGCAGAACAGCGAACACCTACCAAATGTTCCTTATCGCAGCCGCATCCTCCAGTTGCTCGCCGATCCATTGCGCCTAGAGAACTACAAATTCAAAGATCAAAAAGCCTGGGCAGGATCCGCTGCCGACCCCGAACGCCTGAAGACTTTAACCCTGTCAGATCTCGTCCATTTACCAGGCTGTCGCATCCTCTTAACCAAAGAAGGGGAAACCTACCGAGGAGAAATGGCAGAGGCGAAGGGATGTCGAATTTCTGAAACCGATGCGAGCTATGTCCACATCGAATTTGTCCTCAGTGCAACGCGTTTTCTCACCCTCGATCAGGGGTTTAACTGCGAAACCGGAGCACAGACCTGGGGATCGCGGAGTGGCCCGTACCAATATATAAAGAATGAGCCAGATCCACCTGGGGAACTTTCACCCTAGTGAGGTACGTCGCCTACAATTGCAGAATCTCTTGGCACATCCTATGTTTCCCATCGAGCGCTCCAAGCAAGAAAGTCCCCTGAACCTCAAAGCGATCTTGACTGGATCAGCCGTCGATATTTCTGGCACGTTCAACACCGAGATTGTGATGAATCTCATGGCTGGGTCGATGTGGTGGATGGGGCCAGAGCATTGGACGATGTTTTATGCAGCCAATCTCGTGCGTGGCCTGTTTTTTACCGCCATGGGTGGCTACTTTAGTGCCCGTACTGCTGGCCAGGACTACATGAAACATGCTCTGGTGACAGGATCGATCTCGACAGGAATTTCCATTGTTTTGGCGATTGCTTACTACTTGAATATGGCAAACAGTGGCCAAGTCGATTCATCTATTTTTATACTTTTCGGTGTATTCGCAAATCTACCTGCGGCACTCCTGGGCGGATTGTTTTACGCTTCGACGGCCAAGACTCAAAACGCTCTGCCCCCGAACTAACGCTTGAAGTCCCCTGGTTGGCTACGGACGATCAAGAGCGCTTCTTGTTGGGCAGCAGCTAGAGCTTGCTCAGGGGTGCTCATGCCTTGAAGCACCTGCTCAATCGCTTGACCGAGGGTATCCGACAACTGTGCGTAGGTGGGATCGAGGGGGCGACTGTAACCGTAGGGCAACTGTTCGACGAAGACTTTCAGTTGTGGATGCTTGAAGAGAAACTGTTGATAGCTGTGGCTTTTTGTTGCTTCGGGGGTTACTGGCAAATAGCCTGTTTTGGTTGCCCAAGCTGTCTGGAACTCTGGGCTTAAAACATACTTTGCAAACTCCCAACTTGCTCGTTGTCGCTCTGGTGTGGTTTTCAACAAGAACAACTGCTCACCCCCAACACTTGTCGCTGGAACATCGCCCATGGGAAGGGCAAATGTGCCGTAGTCCATACTATTTTCGGTCAAATCGCCCAAAGTCCAGGGGCCGCTGATCAGCATGGCCACGCGTCCTGCAAAAAAATCGGTGAAGTCGTAACCCTGTTCAGGTTGCGAGAGACTTGCCCCTTTCGGTGCTGAGAGAAAGTCTCGCCAGTAGCCCAAGGCTTTTCTTCCTGCTGGGCTATCGAACTGGGGTTGACCGTTGACGAGCAATTGCCCACCTGCTCCCCAATAAAACGCGAGCCAATTAAAAACCGTCCATTCCCCCTTGCCAAGCGGCAAACGAAACCCATACTGCTCAGGTCGTCCATCGCCATTGCGATCCACCGTGAGTTTGCGGGCTAAGGCCAGAAACGCTTTCCAGGTACGAGGTGTCGTCTTGATCCCTGCAGCTTGAAAGATCCGGCGATTATAGAAAATACCCAAATTGTTGGTGTCGAAGGGGATAGACCAGGTCTGTCCGCGATAACGGGTTGCTGTCCGCAAACTTGGATACACCCGATCCAAAATCGGTTCTTTGAATAGAAACGGATCGAGGGGAAACAGGGCATCATTCTTGACCAATTGCCCCGTGAGCGTGGCGTTGTACCAGAGCAGATCCGGGGGGGATCCACCGATCACTGCTGCCAAGATCTTCGGAATTTGTTGATCTTGATCGCCTGCATAAATCGCCCGTACCCGAATTTTTGGATGGGTTTGATTAAAGCGATCCACCAGCTTTTCCAGAACAATCCGGTTCGGTGGTGGATTGGCACCGTGCCAAAAAGTCAACTCAATCGTTCCATCTTTCGGTTTCTCAGAGGCACAACCAAGTAAGAGCAGCGTTGCCAGCCCAATCAGCAATGATTTCGAATGTGAACCCATGGCACGAGCCTATCAGAGCAGCCTGCAAAGGAAAAGATGAGGGCTTAACGCTTCAATGCCCGTTCGACTTCGCGCTTGGTTTCACGGTCTTTAATGGAGGCGCGCTTATCGTAGAGTTTTTTACCACGTGCCACCCCGATATCGACTTTGACCCAATTTTTCTCAAGGTAGAGCTTGAGCGGAACAAGGGTGAGACCTTTTTCTTCAACCCGTCCGATTAACTTGTTGATCTCGCGGCGCTTGAGCAGCAATTTTCGGGTGCGGATCGGATTATGGCCGAAGACACCAGCGCTCTCCATCGGGGAAATGTGAGCATTGCAGAGCACAACTTCGCCTTTGTCGATGCGGGCAAAAGCGTCGAGCAAATTGGCACGGCCAGCCCGAATTGCCTTCACTTCGGTGCCAACGAGGGCAATACCCGCCGTGTACACTTCGAGGATCTCGTACTCGAAGCGGGCTTTGCGGTTATCGACGAGGAGCTTACGGAATTTATCGTCAGCCATGGGAGAACGCAGGTTGGATCTTTCTAGCCTAGCGCACCAAACCAGAACAAAATAAGACTGTAGACAAAATTGAGCAATCATGGCCACGATCCGCTGCGGCACAACCACTTTTGAAGGCATTGAGGCGATTGTTTTCGACAAAGACGGCACCCTTTGCGATGGCGCGGATTATCTTCGGAATTTAGCCCAACGCCGCGCCCGTCGCCTCGACGCAAAAGTGCCAGGGATTGCCGACGCTTTACTCTTCGCTTTTGGACTAGAACGCAATCGCCTCGACCCGAACGGCCTGATGAATGTCGGTAGCCGCCGCGAAAATGAAGTCGCTGCCGCCGCCTTCGTTGCCGAGAAGGGTTTGCCTTGGCGACAGGCATTGCGCCTCGCTGAAGAGAGTTTCCAAGAAGCTGAAGAGCAATTTTCTCGCCTAGAGTATATGCCTATTTTTGACGATGTAATCCCCTTACTACAGCGACTTCAGCAATCAGGACTGAAACTTGGGGTGCTTTCTAGCGATACAACAGCGAATGTTCAAGCCTTTATCGCTCACCATGGGTTAAAAAGCTATTTCTTAGATGCCCAAGGAGCCGACAGCTTGCGAGGAAAGCCGGATCCTTTCTCGTTGATTGCTGTCTGTGAAAAGCTTAGTGTTTCTGTGGGTAAAACCTTGATGGTCGGCGACTCACCCGCCGATATTGAAGTGGCTCGACGGGCTTACGCAGGTGGCGTGATCGCCGTCACCCGTGGCATCAGTCCAGCCAGCGATTTGAGTGAAGCAGATTGTATCTTGGCCGATTTAGCAACGATTCAAGTCTAATACCGTGTGACTAAGCCATCCAAACCCAATTCTCCTCCCATCGCTAACCCAAACCTCTCCCGATCCGTCTCCAATTCCGCGTCACCACGCGGGGAAATTCAAAATTCAAAATTAAGAATTCAAAATTCAAAATTCAAAATTTTGAATTTTGAATTCTTAATTTTGAATTCAATGGTTTTCGCCATGAGCCTGGGACGCGCAGCGTCATACCTACCGTGCCACCAGTCCACAAACTGTGGTGATTGCGCACCCGCCCGCAACGTGGGAAGAGGACTGCGCAACCCAGCAACACCAAGTATCAAGCCACT
>JACMLN010000167.1 GCA_014379585.1 Gloeobacterales cyanobacterium ES-bin-313
AAGGTTTTCGCGGATGGCCACTGCTGCTTGGATGCCACTCATAGAACCCTTCAACCGGATGTCCATAATCACTATGTCAGGCTTTAGAGCAAGGGTGCACTCAATGGCTTCCTCGCCTGTATCGGTAGTACCGACGACAGTGTAACCGGAACTTTCGAGGACTTGAACCAAGTACTCGTATATGAGTTCCTCATCCTCGACAACCAAAATGCGAGTTTGGGGCTGATCTAGATGAGTAGGAGCGCTCAAGGTTGGGTGCATGTTAGAAATGTCAAACCTTCTGGTGTAATATTGCGTAAGGAATTCTCCGCTATCTCGCGTTGCTCTTGGAGCTTAACAGACCAGTTGATCGCTTTATGAGCGTATCGTTCAGCAGATTTCGCGCTAGGCGTACAAATCACTGCTCCTTCAAATTTCCTGCCCTTGGTATCGACAAGAAGTGCTGCAAATCCACTCTTTGACTCTCGGATAATGATTGTCCAACCCTTGTGTATTTCGGGTTCCATATCAAATACTCTCCTCTACTAAATAGAGTTTTATGATCCTTGGACTTGTTTGAGAATATCGTTCACTGAAACAAAGGTAAGTAGATGTGAAAGTGGATAAGAATGCAGGATATCTAGATAGTATAGTAATTTCTTAAAATAGTATGTATTAAGACAACACTAGTGCAAAAGATACTTTGTTGCTGAGCAACAAAGTAAATATCCACAAAATTGGGCAAAAGATACCATCCGAAGTGAACCCAATCCTCTAGGCATGTGAGTGCTTCACTCGTAAGTTGTCGATGAGGTCAACTTCTTGCTTGTCCTCTTTAATTTGCTTGCCAGCAAAGAGAGAAGGAACTCCATCTAGAAGTGCCTTTTTCCGTTGAGAAACCTGAACCGGATGCAATGCGAAACGCGAGACGAGTTCAGCAATTGTGTGTTCACCTTTAATGGCTTCAAGGGCGACTTTCGCTTTAAAGTCAGAGCTGTACTTTTTGCGAGGTTGTGTTATGGGATGCTCCTTCTGATTACCAGTTTAGGAGGTGAGATCATGACTTAGCTACTTGTCCAGTTTTTCGGGTCCAGCTCATATTCGATAAAGCGCAAAATCTGGACTTTGGGATCTTGATGCTGGCTAAACTGGGTTCCAGTCGTTTCAATCTGTTTAAGTTGCCTGAGGGCGATGCTGCAAGGATAGCCGTACTTTTTTTCGACCCGATCACTGGCGATCTGAAGTGCAGTGCGGGAACGTTCTAGAAAGTCTTTAAGAGGATAGATCTGACCTACTTCAAAGTATTGCTTAACCACCAAAGAAGGAGAGTAAGCTGTTTCTTTGGTGCCGTCTGGCCAGGTAAATTCAAATTGAACTTCAGGCATGTACTTCTCCTAGAAATTGTCTGTAGTGATTCAGGTGCATTTTAGCGGATTGCTTCCAGGTGTAGGTGGAGAGCACTGCTTGGCTCTTTTGAATGCGTTGTTTGGCCGCTGGTTGCAGGGCTTGGATCATGCCTTGGGCAAGGATAAAAGGATCTTTGGGGTCGATCAAGAAGGCTTGTTCTGCATCCAAGAATTCTGTAAATGGGGGTTGATCGGAGGTGACGATGGAAAGGCCACTGGCGATCGCTTCGAGGACGACCAGCCCCCAGCCTTCTTTAAGAGAAGGAAAAACAAATGCGTCGGCACAGCGGTAAAGAGCAGGCAAGTTCGGTTCAGGGATTACTCCGGTGAGAACCAGAGATTTTCCTGGTCCTGGGATAATGCCCAGAGTCTCGGCTTCAGCCATGAACTGATCCCCGTAGGTGTTGTAATCGAAGAGGGTTTCGCCCCCCGCGATCACCAGTTGGGCTTGGGGATAAATAGCCAGGACAAGGGAGAATGCCTGCAAGAGAATAATTGAATTCTTGCGCGGTTCGACGCCGCCGACCGTCAGAAAAATCGGCCCACCGATAAGGCCGAGGCGCTTTTTCAGTGCGGCTTCACTGCCATCGTTAAAGGGGCTAAAGCGCTCGGCTTTGACTCCATTGATCACCCGCAGTGCCTGAATGCTGTAGTCCCGCTGAAGTGCTTCTTGCCATTGAGTGCTGACGACGAAACAGCGGTCTGGTTCGCGGATGGAGCGCTCTTGGCATTCTTGCAAGTAGGGACTAGTAAAGTCATCGATGTGGTGAACCGTGCGCAGAAAGTGGGGGACTTTTCGGGCTTGGCGAAGCGTGCTCAGGGCATTGGCACCGATGCAGTCTTGGGCGTGATAGATATCGTAGCGTTCATCGGAGTTACTCAGATACTGGACAAATTCCTGGATGCGTTGGGCGATCAACTGATCTGTACCGCCTTGGACGATTTCCGTGGGGACGAGGCGATAATCGCAGGCAGGTAGGCGGGCAAATCCAGAATTCTCTTTGTTGAGGGCCAAAATGCAGACGCGTTGCCCCAGGGCGTGGAGGGCTTCAGCCAGTTCGATGGTGTGGACTACGCCGCCGCGCAACTTGGTGGAGTAAGTCAAAAGGGCAATGGAAAGACTCACTGCTCTACTCCAAAGCCCGTCAGTGCCTGGTTTGCAAAATCCCAGAAAACCACAGATTCTTCTGCCTTACGCAGGATCAGTTGTGTTCCAGCCTGAATCTGACCAATGGCCGCACAGGTCAAATGCCGCGCTTCAAAAAGTTGCTTGACGGTTTCAACGTGCTCTGGACGCACACTCAGCAAGAATCCATAACTTGGGAAACAACTCAACCAATACTCCAGGGAAACATCCGGGGGACAGGGAATCGCGTCGAGGTCGAGAGTCGCTGCTTGCCCAGAAGTTTCCAGAAGCATGACCAGAGTGCCGACAATGCCACCCATGCTGATGTCTTTACCCGCATCGCATAGACCAGTTTCAGCCAGGTGGTTCAAGATTGCCAGATCTGCGCGCAATCGAATCGGATCCGCCGCAGTCGCAGCATTCCAGAATGGATAGCGTGGGTGCATTTTGCCGCGCAGATCGAAAGCAGCGAGCAAGCAGTCTCCCGGTTGGGCGGCAAAGCTTGTGAGCAAGGATTTCGCTCTGCCCAGGATCGCAACGCTGAGCGCATCGTAGGGGCTGTGGCTATTGGTATGACCACCGACTATTGGAACATCGTAGGCACGGGCAGCGGCGACCATGCCTTCCCAAAGATCGACAGCGGGAGCCTGACTCCAGATCGTATCCACAACCGCAATCGGTCGGCCCCCCATGGCGTAGATATCACTAACGTTCACCATCACCGCGCACCAACCAGCGAACCAGGGTTCCGTTTGAACAAATTCAGGGAGCAGCCCCTCAGCCGCTAGCAGTAGATACCCATCGCCATCAGGAATTGCTGCACAGTCGTCGCCTAAACGAATCGTTCCTGGACCTGGAGAACGGGAAACTGTCTGAATATCCTGTTTTTGCAGTAGTCCAGTCGATTGTCTCAGTCTCTGCGCCCACGCTTTGAGCATCAAGAAGCTTCCCTAAGGGCAATACGAGGTTCTTCAACCGGGGGATAGTAGTTTAGATCCGCTTCCATCAGGTGGTGGGGCTGATTGCAAATCATCAGTTCTTCGAGGGAGTCCCAGTGCTGACGCTTAAAAAAGCGGACATTTTGCAGTTGCACAGTCGCTAGAAAACGGTGACATCCCCAACTGTGGGCAGTCGTCACCGCCTTGTAGATCAGTCCACGGCCAACTTGCCAGACGCGACGATAATCTGGATGAACTCCTAGGCGGCCACCGTACCAGAGTCCTGGTTCTGTTTCGTAAATACGTACGACCCCGATCACCTGATTTTGAAGACTGGCAATGATCGAGTAAGCAGTCGCATCCTGGGCATCGTGGTCGCTGTGCGTAAAAAGTTGCTGTTCTTCGACAAAAATGGCGTGTCTTAGAGCGAAGTAGGCCGCCCGTTCCGCTTCTGAACGAACTAGGGAAAAGTGCATTTCTGTCATCGGTTTTCGAAGAGTGAGAGGGCCGAACATGCACCGCACTTTGCGCAGCCCGCTTTGCTTTGCTGGGCGGAGAGTCTCCCACGCTCAAGCAGAACAGCAAGTTGGCGGTAGAGATCGAACATAAAATCACTTTTGGGTGGTGCGTGGCCCGCCAAAGGGGTGCCACTGATCGGCACGAAGGGAACAACGAAGGGATAGACTCCAACAGCAATCAAGCGTTCGCAGGCGGCGAGTAAACCTGGCAGGTCATCTCCCAAGCCAGCTAGCAAGTAAGTACTCACCTCCCCACGACCAAAGACAGCCACAGCCGAAGCGAAGGCTTCAAAGTAGAATTCCACGCTCACAGAACCCTTTCCAGGCATGATCTGGGCACGAACCAGAGGATCGACCACTTCCAGATGCATCCCCAAACTGTCCACTCCAGCGGTTTTCAGACGCTCGAACCAGACAAAATCCTCCGGGGGTTCGCACTGGGCCTGGATCGGCAAGTCCACTTGCTGCTTGATCGCCGCCGCACATTCGCTCAAGTAAGCTGCACCGCGATCTGTTGCGTTCGGAGTGCCCGTGGTCATCACCATCTGCTTGACCCCATCAAGGCGCACTGCTGCCTCAGCGACTTCTGCTAGTTGGCTAGGGGTCTTGCGGGCGATGGTGCGTCCAGCTTCAAGGGATTGGCCGATAGCACAGAATTGGCAAGAAGTTTCTGGATGGCCGTAGCGCATACAGGTCTGGAGCACAGTGGTGGCCAGCACATCTTTGCTGTGGAGTAGGGCAATTTTCCAGTAAGGAATCCCTTCTGCGGTGCTGAGGGCATAAAAGTTCGGCTGGGTCGGAAAACTGATGGTCGTCACAGCCGCACCATCGCGCTCCAGCACTATCTGGCTACCGGGTTGGTCGTCGAGCCGGACTGCAAACGGGGATTTCGTGGCGTTACTGGTAAAAATTGGAACCATCACAGTCGTGCCATCCACTGTCACTGCTCGGTGATCCGATGGTCCTGCTCCACCTCGACGACCCACAGTTCCCCAGGTTTGGTCAATCAACTTCAGCCCGTGGGACTGCAACTCCGTAATCAAGCGTTGTTTGTTCATGGTTTGGTGCGCTTTCTAAGAGAGACCACTGGGCAGCATTGAGTTGTAGGCGCAGGAGATCGGGTCTGGCGTAGTGACCGACGCTGTCCATCATCCGTTTGCGTTTGGTGATCAAAGTAAAGTCCAAGTCGGCGATTACCATCCCTTCGCCTTCGGTGAGGGGAGGGGCGAGGTGATTGCCTTCGGGGCCGATGATCGCGGTGTTGCACCCCTTGCTGAGCACTTTTTGTAACTGTTCGTCGCTGGTAATCTGGGCGACTTGCTCAGGAGAAAGCCAGCCTGTGGCATTGACCACAAAGCAACCCGCTTCGAGGGCATGGTGGCGAATCGTTACTTCGATTTGATCGGTGAAGATCTGGCCGACCAGAGAGCCAGGGAACTGCGAACAGTGAATTTCTTCGTGTTGGGCGATCAGGGCAAAGCGGGCCAGAGGATTGTAGTGCTCCCAGCAAGCCAAGGCACCGACTCTCCCCACCTGGGTTTCGACCACCTGAAGTCCAGCACCGTCCCCCTGGCCCCAGACCATCCGTTCGTGGTAAGTCGGGGTGATCTTGCGCCGTTTAAGTACGAGGGTGCCATCTCCGTCGAAGATCAACTGGGTGTTGTAGAGGGAACCGTGATCCCGCTCGTTGACGCCTAAGACCACAACCACCCCGTAAGAGCGGGCTGCACGGGAGACCGCATCAGTAACAGGGCCAGGAACGACCACGGCTTCCTCGTAGAGGCGCATGTGTTCTTTGCCCATGAGCACTGGGGGCTGCACAAACGAGAAGTAGGGATAGTAGGGCACACAGGTCTCCGGAAAAACCACCAACTGTGCACCTTCGCGGGCGGCAGCAGCAATCGCCTGAAGCACTTTTTCGGTGGTGCCTTCCCGGCTAAAGAGCACCGGGCTGAGTTGAATCGCTGCTGCTCGCACTGTTTTCACGACTACAGAGTCCAGGTATCGAGGATGAATGCCCCTTCTTTGCGGTGAAGCAGGATGATATCCAGGACATCCAGGGGGCTAATCGGGGTAATACCAGGGATCAACGAAGGTTCGCCGTGGCCGTAGAGACCTTGCAGCGCAAAGCGGCAGGCATAGACTTTGCCCCCTTCGGACATAAATTTGATGATCTGGTCGTTCATTGCTTGGTGACCTGGGAACGCACCATCGCCGATCTTCGGAAAGCCGCGTTGAAGGCCGAGGGTGACCCCTGGGCCATAGAGGAGAATCGAGGTTTCAAATCCTTTGCGCAGAATCCGCGTCGCAGTCAGCAAGTTGACAAGGCCGATAGAACCTTCGAAGGCAACGGTATGAAAAGTGACCAGGGCTTTCTCTCCTGGCTCTGCTTTGACATCAGGAAAGACTTTTTCTTCGTAATCGACGAAAAAATCGCCGGGCTTGTGGGCAGGGGTGGTAACTTCAGGCATGATGGTCTCCTAAAAGGTGATTGAATTGCGAAAAAACTGGCAAGGGTTCACTGGTTGGTTGCAGCTTAGAAGTAGGCTCCTAGGGTTCCTGTACCTTCCGCTACAGAACAGCGAGAACTGACACTTAGGATAGGTCGCCGCGTCCTCCAAAGATCTGACCTAGCGAAATCGATAGGGCGAGTCATTAAGAACCGAGGGCAACCGCGTTAATTTGTGCTTTTTCGGCGATGCACTCGGCGAGATAATTGGCATCGCGAGCGATTCCTGAAAAGCGCCCTGAACCCCAGGTATACAACCAGGGCAATCCCAAGAAGTATAAGCCCTGCATCTTCGTAATCCCACGATTATGTTCTGGATAGCCTTTGTCGTCGAAGACAGGAAGATCGATCCAGTTAAAGTTGGAACGAAACCCAGTACACCAGATCACTGCGGTGATATTAGCTTGCTCATAATCGAGTTGAGCAATTTCTTGATCTGGCTCCCATACAGGAAGGTAGGGTTCGTCGAACGGAGCAGAAATCTGTCTCTTCTCGATGAATTTATCGATGGACTTCTTGATGCTTTCGGCAACCGCATCGGCATGATCAAGATTGTGCTTGAGATTTTCCTTGAAGGTGAGTTGACTGCCATTTACTTGTTGTAAGGAACCATACAGTTTCATCCCCTCCAAGTAGAATCGCCGCAGGTCAATTTCTCGGCCATTATCTCGGCCTGTAACGTAGTGATTCGTGTTGTGCCGAACTGTCTCTTTCTGAGGATGGTCATCGATGGAAAGATCGTAGTAGCCCATCTGCTCCAGCCATTCGACGACATCTTTGCCTCGGTAGAGCCTTGGGGAGCGGGGCGCACTGCCCACGCAGAGGTGTACCTTTCGGCCAGTTAAGTGTAGATCTTCAGCGATCTGACACCCTGATTGTCCTGTGCCGACAACCAAGATTTCTCCGCCCGGTAAAGACTGCGGATTTCTATACTCGGAAGAATGCAACTGCAAAATATGTTCAGGAAACTGTTGAGCGATCTGAGGAATTTTCGGAGCATGATAACTGCCCGAAGCAATCACAACCCGATCCGCTGTGAAATCGCCAATGGTTGTTTCTAAACTGAAAATATTGTCAGAATTGCCCTTCGTCACCCGCAAGACTTCAACGTCTTCTTTAATGGGTGGATTGAAAGACCGTACATAATTTTCGATATAGCTGACAATTTCATTCTTCACCATAAACCCTTTCGGATCTTGGCCAGGATAGTCGTATCCAGGGAGCTTACACTGCCAATTTGGAGTGACCAAACAGAAGGAATCCCAACGTTTTGTCTTCCAGGAATGGGCAATGCTATGCTTCTCAAGAATCAGGTGATCAATATTGCGCTCTTTGAGACAATAACTGATCGACAGACCTGCCTGCCCACCCCCAACTATCACAACTGGATAATGATTTTTCATCGGCAATGTCCGTTGAACGATTCAGGAACTATTGCAAGGTTAAGAGTTAAGTAAAGAGTATTATGTATCTCCAAACACTAAAAATTCAAGTCTAGCGATAAGAGTAGTAAAGGCAGAAAGGCTCAAAGCAAACCTGACTGAATCACTAGGTAGTACGCATTCTATGGAAAAATTGTCGTAGGCTGCCATCATTGCAAGACCACAGGAACTGTCAGTCCCTTGCGGGCATTCATCGGATACTTGAATTTCACAAGTCAATGTGAATATAGATAAATTTCCAGTTATTGACCCGTCCATTGTCCAGCAACCGATGGAATATTTGCCTTGAGATGAAGATCGCCAAACCGAACTGCGAACCAGGGATGTCCTAATTGAAGCGCTGCAAAGGGGCTTTTAAAAGGAATCGTCAGGCGACATTGAATCCATTTCAACCATGACTCGGCCTCCCCTTGGAATACCAGAATATCTTCAGCTAGACCACCAAACACATCGACACTCACTTGAGATTTTGCCCAGAGCGAAAGCGGCAGTTCAAAGGACTCGTACTGAAATTGACAAAGCAGATGGTTGCCTTGGACAACTTTCACATCGCGAGCACCCCATGTAAAATCAGCCATTTCTTTCGGAAGACCCCAAATATTTCGTCCTCCTGCTACAGACTCTAGAGCATCCACGTAAATATGAGAAATCCAAGCACCAACTTTGTCTCTATATCGCACCATTGCAGGTACCACTATTAACTCATGATACCGCAGGGTCGATTGCACATCGTAGATCGAGAGGTACAGACAGCCCAAAGTTTTACCTGGCAGTACAGAAATAATCTCTAAATCTTTAGGCACAAATGCTTTTGCTTTTTCCACATCAACTAAATGGAAAGATTGCAGAGCATTGCCATAGAGATTCCAAGGGGCTGGAGGATAATTCATCATGTGAGTAAGCTTTTGCTAGTCCCAGTGATTGAACAA
>JACMLN010000168.1 GCA_014379585.1 Gloeobacterales cyanobacterium ES-bin-313
ACGGACATCGGAATTTCCCAGTTTTTAAAGTCGCGGTTTTCGAGGGTAAGCGCGATGGGGGAACCGATGGTGCGGCCTAGGCGCACGCCACCCCGGATCGTCACCGTATCTTTTTCGATGGTCATCCGACCGCCCCGGCCAAATCCGACTTGGCGGCGAGCGAGATCGCGGTCAATATCTTCGGCAATCAAAGGCAGATCGCCAGGAATCCCATCGACGATCACCGTCAGTCCAGGGCCATGGGATTCTCCAGCAGTCAAAAAACGCAACATGGTCGTTCGCAATTCAGCTTTTCAAGAATAGCCCGTTGATCTTCCTCGTGGTCATGTTCAACAAAGATTGGGCTTAATGATGACCCTCTATCCCAACCACTTGGCGGGTCGATTGTTCGGCGGCTGTTGATAATTGCCCTCTAGAGGTCGGCAAAGCATACCAAGGTAGCCAAGGATAGGCGTGGTGTTCCCAGTGATAGCCAAAGTGATAACAACTCAATAATGACCAAAATACAGACAACTGACTACTTGTTGCTCGATGCAGAGTTACATCCCTTACTGCTGTGCGTCGATGAGGTAAATAGGTGCCGAAGTAAAATAATTGCATCGAACTAAATACGAGCGGCAACAACCAAAAGAGCAAGAGATTCACCATTGAAATACCTAGCCCTGCGAGGATAAAGTAGGTTGCAAGAATTTCGAAAATTGCAATCAATCCCTGCTTCCCCTTCAGGTAAGCTTTCATGAATCGCCAATACCATAAATAGGGATTTGAGGTATCTCCTTCGTGGTAATCAGGGTCTTGAGAGCTAGCAGGATAGCGATGGTGAAGGTGGTGTTTCTTGCGAAGCATTTCATAGGGCAAGAAAGCGTACAAGCCAATTGCCAAGGCACCGAGTCTGTCATTCAAAAATCGATTGTGAGGAATAGCACTGCCATGAATAGCATCGTGGGTAATGACAAATAAACCTGTGTGCAAAAATGTTCTCAGAAGCATTGCAAAAGCAATTAAGGCATAGGAGCAGTCAGGAGTCTTCAGCCGTAAACAGTAGCTTAGACTAAGTGACCAGAGAACAAGAAGAAGTGGTGAAAGGCTATACTCTAGGGCAGATTTAGAAAATTTACTCAATTTTTCTGTTGCTATCATCTCGCTAGCCTACGATCAAATTTTCGGGACAGGTGCAGCCCGTCAAGTTTACAGACACTAGTCAGCGCTAGAGTCATTAAAGACTCGTTTCGGGTTGCATTCTTCTTGTACAAGCCGAAAAAAAAGAATCGCAATCATTTTCATTAATATCAGATTTTTTGTAACTAGACATACAGGGAACCCCTCACGCCACCGAGCCTTATGATTAAACCAGCCTACTTCACGCAAACAGAAGATCCATCCCTCCTAGCACATAGGCGCTCCGGTTCAAAATTTGTTGAATTTTCGGGGGAAAAATGAATTTGGTCAATCATCTTGGGGAAATAGATGTTTCAACTTTCTAGAGAGATTGCGCTGTCCAACAGAAAGCCGAGAAGATTGCGGGTTTGCACAGTAGCATTTGCGGTTTTTGAACACACTCCCATACACAGGCAGGTTGAGGAGAGCACGATTGCAGAAATTGTCCACCCAGAAGGCAGCATCGATCGGTTTCATCTTGGCCTCACGAATAAAATCCCTACGGAAATATCATTTCTCAGCAAAACTTAGGAGTACGAATTCATGAAATTGATACTTCCCCTTCACTGTTGAAAAATTTAAATACAATCCGTCTGGTTGCATAGAATAGTACGCATTTTTTTAAATGCGTGTTGTATTCAGACAACTAAAATAAAATACACCAACTGTTACTTGGCAACAGTGACTAATTTTTGGGAATCATTGAAGATTTCGGCGGAATGATTAATCATGCTGCGAGAGTGTGAATGCCTTGAGCTTCGCGCGCAATTGCGCAATTTCTTGCGCCATATCTAGCGCCGACGAGATTCACACCTAAGTCTTGACGCAAGCGCTGAATGTGAGCGATGCAAGTGACTCCACATCGAATTTCGCTCAGATCAAAGGGCTTCTTGTCGATTTCGAAGTGCAGTAGAACGGCCACTTTCAAGCGCCTGTTCGACCGCATGGCAAAGGACTGGCAATTGGTCACCATCTTCGGCACACAGAACCAAACCACTGCTGCAGGTAATCTTTAGCGCTTTGCCATCGCATCCTAGAAACCCTTCTTTGCGTAGATTCTCCATGGCCTCCACCAGACGCTCGTAGCCTTCCTGCCGTGTGAGACCATACATGGCCAGAACAAACCGGGCACTTCCCCATCGCCCGACAATATCGATTCCCTGGAAAGTATTGAGTAGTAGACTGCCAACCTGCCGAAGCACCTGGTCGCCCACAGTACTGCCCTGCTGGCGGTTGAGTTCTTTGAAGCCATCGACCTTAATTAAGACTAAACACAGCGGTTGATCGTAGTGTCTGGCCAGATGCAGAAACTGTTCAAGTTCTTGTAAAAAATGACGGCGGTTGAAGGTCTTGGTGAGCGGGTCGTTGCGGGCAATGTTGCGCAATAGCCAGGTTCGCTCTAGTCGGTTGAGCAGACAAGTGACCAATTCAGGGCCGCCAATCGGTTTACTGATGTAATCATCCCCTCCCGAACAAAATACGCGTCGCGTCATCTCTGGATCCGTATGAGCGGTCAGAAAGACAATCGGCAAAGCGCTCCACTGCAGGTCGTTGCGGATCACCTGACAGAGTTCTAGACCGCTAAAGTGGGGCATTTCGGCGTTGAGGATGAGCAGATCTGGCGAAAATCCCTGGAAGACTTCCCAAAAAAGCCGAGGATCTTCTAGGGTGCGCAGTTTGAAACCCCAGGGTTCGAGCACTTGCTTGAGCATGGCTAGAACTTGGGGGTCGTCATCGACAGCCAGAATACGCGATTTGCTGACCTCAACTTGAGCCAGCAATTGATCGATTGCGGTGGCTGATTCGCCAACAGCAAGGGGCTTGTGTAAAAAGGCACGTCCACCTAAACGCGCAACTGTGACGCGATCTGCAAGACCATCTTTGACAGCGAAAACGAGAACCGGAATCGGCGACGTTTGTGCCGCTAGTTCTGCTAAGAGTTTTAGGCCGTGGGTCTCTGAAAGACTGAGATCGAGAAGAACAGCATCGGGTCGCTGATCGGCAATCGCTTCTCGCGCGGCATCGGCGCTCTCGACGACTTGGGTGCTCAGATCCTGCATTGTAGCGATGGAAATAAGTTCTTGAATCAGTGCAACATCCGTGGCGATGATCAGTAACTTTGTATACGTTTTTCCATGATTGGCAGCCACTAAAGGCATTGGACTGGCCATCTGGAGTTCGCGGTGCAAGGCAACGACTAATTGCGAAAGATGCAGTACCTGCCCTGGATCGCTCACGCGTAGTTCTGAGCGCAATTGACTCTGGATATCCTGGGCAAGGCGTGCCCCTTCAATAAATCCAAAAATTCCTAATGAACCCGCTAATTTGTTAGCTTCCTGGTATGCCTGTTGGCGTAACTCCTCGCCAATCGAACCCTCTAACCAGGCAATGGTCGCCTGCTCAAGGGTCGTTACCCGCCCCAGGATCTTTTCACGAAGGCGTTCCCAGGACTCACTGAGCGCAACTTCTGTGCGTTGCTTTTTGTAAGCTACTTCTGCCAGCGGTTTGAGACGGTATCCTAGTCCATAGACTGTCTCAATAAAGTCCGCTGGTGCGCCGGATCGCTTGAGCTTTTGCCGCAATCCCTTGATATGTGCTTTGACGGTTTCTTCTTCTGGTGGATCTTCGATTTCCCATAAGTGATCGAGAATCTCGCTGCGACTAAACATGCGCTTTGGGTGGCGCAGAAAGAGTTCGAGAAGGCCGTATTCCTTTGGAGTCAAGTGCAATGGCAATACCCCGTAGTGTACGAGACAACTGTTAAGGTCAAGATGTAACTCTCCCCAGATCAACAGTGGCGAGCAAGCGGAGTTGCCACGACGAAGCAATGCTCGCACCCGCGCTGCGAGTTCCTCAAAATCGAAGGGCTTGAGAATGTAGTCATCAGCGCCTGCATCGAGTCCAAGCACTTTATCGTTGCAATTCGCCCTTGCGGTCATCAACAGAATCGGCATCTGGTGGCCACGAGATCGCAGCTTTCGACACAGACCGATGCCATCTAGTTTGGGCAAAGGCACATGGGAAATGACAAGGTCGTAGGTCAGCATCTGGGCTAACTCCCAAGCCGCTTCGCCATCTGTTGCCACATCGACAAAGTGTCCGTGACGCTTCTCAGAAAGTTGGGCTTCGAGCAATTCAGCCAACGCAATATCGTCTTCGGCAAGTAAGATCCGCATACGCTCAGATCCTATAAGTTGTTATTTTTGTACTTACAAAATGATTCGAGTTGATCGGCGGGCAAGATCCAAGCCTAAGCTCATCCTACTCTCTACTGAGAAGAATGCAAAAAGTGTACATTTTTTAGGATAAAATTCTCACAATGCTACCGTACATCAGGAGTAGTTCTTCCGAAGTAGCTACCGCGATTATCGCCAGGTTCAAGTGCTTTCAATGCGCTCACTAAAGTTCAAAAGAGAGAAAACACACAATACCGCAGCTCAACATCCGCGAATGTTGAGGCAAACATGCTCTGCAGGAAGCTCCGTTGGTTTCTCAGCATCATGAATTTTGCCACTTAACTCCATTGCGCAACCAGAGCATTCTCCGTGCCAATATTTTCCGTCAAGATGCCAGTGAATTTCTGCATGACATTGAGGGCAAAGATATCCTGAAATGTGATTTTCAAGCATTGCCGATTCATCCGCAGTCTTCACGTTGATGTTGAGATCTTGATGGGTGGGCATGTCGCTGACTTGTGCGTTCATAAGGATTCTGTTCTCCAAATATCTAAGCTATGTCTGTCCTACAACAAACCTAGAGTAGGAAAGTGAAGATTCCGAGAAGGCGACGCTGTAACGTTTTGCATCGAAATTGAAGTGCGCAGGGCTTTTGGAAAAACCGGATTCGCCATAGCAGTTTTAAGGATCGGCTCTTTCCACATTTTCAAAGTTCACTTTGAGGTCTCGACACAGTAGACCGAAAGTTTTCCAAGTGGAATTTGCAATAGGCGATAGCTTGAGTAAATCAAACCCTCCCAGGGTAGATTTCACGACAAAGAGATATTATGTAGATCCAGAAAAGATCTCAACTGTTGTTGAACAACATAGAGAGTCAATCCACTTTGTTAGTTGAATACCACAGGATTTTAAAATACTGTGTAGTATTCGTAATAACCCTTCCAGTAACATACCACTTGTGTTTTCCCCTGTAGGCGAATGGTGAACTGCTAAGGATCAGTACAGGATGATCCTTACTTTTTTCTTTCTCTTAATGGGTTAGAAATCAATCACCCTGCAGGAATCGAATTTATGACCTATAGCCATACAGTTATTGCCCATTACCCCAGCCATGCTGATGCGGAAATGGTGTTTTGGAGATGCAGAAACATGGTTTTGGCATGCAAATGATCTCGATCGTTGGCAAAGACTACCAGACTACTGAACATGTGCGTGGGTTTCTGACCTGGTAAGACACGGCTAAATCTGGAGCCGCTGAAGGTGATCAGTAGGCGCTCCTGTAAAACTTTATACCCTGGGGTGCAACGAGAGAAATGTTTCCCTCTCGAAAAACCTTCAGTTGATTTAAGGTCACTTACTTAGTTTTAAAAGTGGAGCAAAAATGAGGAAATTATGATATCGTTTTTGACGTTTATGAGATTGCTTTATTCGCCTCAAAACCTCTTGAATCCAAAAAACTTACTGAACTGATTCTAATATTTTTCTAAGCAAATATCCAAAAATTATGATTGCTCACTCTCAATTTTAATAACTTTTACCATTAAAAACTTTACAAAGCTTCTAAGTTTTGCTTTGATTAAAGTATAACGAGTTGATTACGGACGATTTTTGATGGCAAATACTCCTGAACAGCCGAAGCCATCAAATACTGAGTTACTTATGGACGGTAGCACTTTCCCGGTGGTTGGCATTGGGGCTTCAGCAGGAGGACTAGAAGCCTTCACGAAATTATTGCGTGCCCTTGCAGTCGATACTGGTATGGCTTTTGTCTTAATTCAGCATTTAAATCCTGAGCAACCCAGTTTGCTGAGCGAAATTTTGAGCAGAGCCACCAGCATGAGTGTGATCGAGGTGGAGAATGGCACGGCTGTCGAACCAAACTGTGTCTATGTGATCCCGCCGAACCAGAAAATGCTGATTCAAAATGGCGTGTTGACCCTCTCCACACGCCCAAAAAGTGGGCATTTTTTGCCGATCAATGCTTTCTTTTATGCCTTGGCTGAAGATCTTGGCAGCATGGCGATTGGCGTTGTTCTTTCTGGAACCGATGGAGATGGGGCACTGGGGTTGAAAGCGATTAAGGCGGCAGGGGGACTTGCTTTTGCCCAGGACGAAGAGTCCTCACAATTTCCCGGAATGCCTCGCACTGCCGCTGCCACCGGAATGGTGGATTTTATCCTTGCACCAGAGGAAATCGCTGCTGAGTTGGCTCGGGTTGTCCGTCATCCCTACCTTCGTCCGACCATTGCCCAAGAAGTGTTTACAGAGACTGAAGAAGGCAGACTCGCAGTCGTCTCCATCTTGTACTCCGCCACTGGAGTGGACTTCAGCCAATACAAGCGTCCAAGTTTTAAGCGACGGCTACAGCGGCGGATGGCACTCCTTCAACTTGAATCGATCCAAGATTACGTAAGCTACCTCGGAGTACATCCAGAGGAAGTTCAGGCGCTATACCAGGATGTGCTAATCAGCGTTACCGCCTTTTTTCGGGATCCAGAAGTCTTTGAAATCTTCAAAAGTCTCGTCTTACCAGCGATCACCGCCGAAAAAACCTTGACTTTGCCGATTCGGATTTGGGTGCCAGGGTGCGCTACTGGCGAAGAAGTTTACTCCCTGGCGATCTGTCTG
>JACMLN010000169.1 GCA_014379585.1 Gloeobacterales cyanobacterium ES-bin-313
AAGAGATCAAAGCAGCCATCCATCAAGAGACTGGATTAACTGCCTCTGCCGGGGTTTCCTGCAACAAATTCTTGGCAAAGATGGCCTCTGGAGCCAATAAACCCAATGGCCTCTTTGTGATCCTTCCCGACGAGGCAACAGCTTTCGTCGAGACACTACCCATCGGCAAATTCCACGGTGTTGGTGCAGTAACAGCGGCAAAAATGCAGCAGCTCGGTATCCAAACAGGGGCAGACCTTCGAGAGCGTTCCCTGGAGGAATTGGTCGGTCACTTTGGTAAGAGTGGCCATTACTTCTATGGAATCGCCAGGGGCATCGACGAGCGGGAAGTCAATCCGAACCGCATCCGCAAGTCCCTGGGTGTGGAAACGAGTTTTGCTGAAGACCTAGAAGACCAAGATTTGATGCTTATTGAGCTAGAGAAGTTGGTAGTCATGCTTAAGCAAAGGCTCGATAAGCATGGGGCTTCTGGCACTACCCTCACCCTCAAACTCAAATATGCCGACTATCGGCAATTGACGCGCAGTCGAACGGTTGGAACTGCAATCACAGATATCGAAACAATCCGCTCTATCGCCATGACACTCTTCAGTCTCCTCGAAGTCGATCAACAAAAAGTCAGACTCCTCGGCCTCACCGTGTCTAATTTACGTAGTGAACAGAGCATTGATGACGGGATTCAACTGCGGTTGGAAGTCTGAGATGGGGTGGTTTGAGACTGCCGACAGACAACATGCCTTTCTTGCATGAGATGATAGTAGAAATAATATACTTTCCCATGCGACAAATTGGTTTTTTAGGCAACCAGGAAATGACTGTCTCTACTTTTTTTGACAACTTTTACTGCTTCGTGTAGTGTATCAGCACTCAGTCTTCGAGGTGGCTAGCTATGCGAAGAATACTCACTCTTAGCGCAGTTCTTTCTATTTTTCTTATCGGAGTGCTCCCCACCTCTGCGGCAGATTTCTATACAGGTGGGTCCACAAATTCATCAACACCAACAGGAAATGTTGCACGCTACAACGGTTCGACTGGTGCTTTTCAGGGCACGCTCGCCAGCGGCCAAGGGCCCTGGTCACTAGCTTTTGCTCCAGACGGGACACTCTATGTGGGTTTCGTGAGTAGTAGAAGAGCAAGTTCACCCGATGGATACATCGAACGATTTAACCCAACTAATGGTCAATCTCTTGGTAGACTTCCTTATGAATCGAGGGTTGTGCCAATCGACATGACCTTCGGCGGGGATGGCAATCTCTATGTTGCTAGCTATGGCATCGGGGTGGATAAAATAGATCCAATTACGGGTGCAAATCTCGCTAATTACTATCTCAGTGAAATTGGCGGAATCACAACCAATGGAAATACTCTTCTTGCCACTGGGGGTATCAATGTGGGAAGTTCATATGAAAGTGGAATTCTGAAATTTAATATGACTACGAACGAGTACGAAGGCGTATTTGCCCAGCAAGAGCCCGTTGGGTTCGGCTACCTCGCTTTTGCTCCAAATGGCAATCTTTTCAGCACTGAACCAGCTTATGATCAGGTCAGTATTTTTGCAGAAGACGGCTCACTTGTTAACCAGTTTGCTGTTAATTCACCTGCTGGAATCGCCTTTGGAGCAGATGGCAATGCTTATATTGTCAGCACTGAATCTGATCGCCAAGTAATCAATCGCTACTCTGTAGACGGAACATTCTTGGATACCTTTGCGAGTCTCAACGGTTCCTTAAGATATATAGACATCGCTTTTGGACCGAGTGTGAGCGTTCCAGAACCTTCATCTATGCTTGCCACAGTTCTTTTCGGGGGAGTTGCAATTGGGCTTGCCAGGAGAAGACAGTGCAAGAAAAATGCCTGACTATAAAGATTGTCTTGGCCGCTTCGAGACAGATCCAGTTTTGCCTTGCCGATCTTGCCAGGTGATTTCCTCGTACCTCGGACTGGGTTGTTCTAGGGCAAAGGCTCGACGAAGAGCTTGGACTTGCGCTATCTGCTTCTCGATACTCAGAACGAAGGCTTCCATAGGAATTTAGGTAGAGGGCTTGCAAATGATCTTAACTGGACAGTGGGGCAATCAGATTCGACTCAGAGTCGGGTTGGATATACATGTGGTAATCCTTGCCCACATGGAAGACTCCCTGTTCTCGTAGTTCCCGCAAGAAGCGTGTCGCTGTCACACGGGTTGTCCCAACAGCATTCGCAATCTGATAGTGTCTGAGGCGAAAATCAATCCGCACACCTTCAGGGGTCTGCTGACCAAATTCGTGCGCGAGTAAGTCCAAGAAGCCTCGCAAACGGTCAATCATTAGGCGCTTGCCAGTCATCCACAAAAGGGCTTCGATTTGACGCACAGAGCGAATCATCTGGAGATTGATTGCGTGCAGCAGTTCTGGAGATCGATCAATCTCCTCTTGACTGAATTGCAGTAATTCAACGTCCGTCAAGGCAACTGCTTCGTAGGTTTCAAGAAAACTCAACTTCAGCGACAGTGGCATCAGTGAGCCAAGAAAGCCCAAGATTGATTCATCCCCAGACGGTTGCAGGGTTGAAACTTGGACGTACCCTCGGTAGATAATCCACACACTTTTCGTATCAAGCGGGATTTGCTTGCCTGCTTTGAAGCTTCTGAGTGTCTTCTGATGACAGTCCCGCACCAGTAAATCCTGCAAGCTTAGATCGTTCTGACTGACTTCCAGCATTTGCATGTGTGTGACCTCATATGCACAATTAAAATATACTTTTCTAAGCTGAGATGTATCGCATACAGTAATCCCCCGCAGAACCATACCACATTTGGCTGCGATATTGCTTTACCCGAAAGGCACACCTAGCCGTTCTAGAAGTGTGATGAGGGTATCTAAGCTAACGGGTTTGTAAATTACGTCATCCACTCCTGCTTCAAGACAGATCTCGCGAGTGCATCTCATCAGATCCGCAGTCACAGCAGCAATGGGTATGCGGCATTGTGGTTCGCTCATCTGCCGGATAAGCCGAGTCGTCTCAAATCCGTCAGGTGGAGGCATTCGTATATCCATCAGAACCATCTCAAAATCAGTCGTTTCAAGAGCGGCTAAGGCTTCAAGGCCAGATTCAACTGCCAAAGCACAATACCCAAGGCGTGCAAACTGCATAACGGACACTTGACGGCTGATGGAATGATCGTCAACGATTAAGATCACGAGATTGCCCATATTTAAGAGTGATTCTTTACAAATCTTCTTACATTCTCGAATCCCATTGGTGAAGCTTATGCCAAGATTAGACTAATATTCTGTAAGTACTCAGCACAAAGATACCTACGTAGTGCTTCTTGGGATATCAACGAAGAAGAGTAATTCCCTATTTTTCGCCCCCACAATTAACTTTTGGTCACATTGATACTATGCTTATCTGGATGTATAGTTATTGACAATCTGAGGAGCAAGTGTGGCTTTAACAGGCGATGAACTATTGAAATTGATCAAAGAGAATGCTGGTGCAAGTGGCAAGCAGTTAGCCGAACAAGCTGGCTACACAACAACCACGAAGACTGGGCAAGTGCGCGTTAAAATGCTCGCCTTCCAAAACGCTGTCCTCTCTGCGAACAAAATCAATTTCAAAGATGCTCCAAGTGAAAGCAAAGGTGTCCGTGGAGGCCGTAAAGCGTCGTTCTTTATCCAGGTTCAAGGCAATGGAAACTTGTTGATCGGCTCTGCTTATACAAAGCGCATGGGACTCGAACCAGGAACCTACTTCACGATTGAACCAGGCCGCAAACATATCAAGTTGATCCAAGAAACGGAATCCGCTTCAGAGAATGATACAGTCGCCGCTGAGTAATGTCAGTGAATTGCTCTTGATCAATTGTCCTGCTTTCAACAATTTGCTTCTTGGACGCTCTATATACGGTAATCCCCCACAGAAATATACCACAATTTATAACAATTTTGCTTCACCCGAGAGCAAGACCAAGATTTTTTAAAAGTGTGGTGAGAATGCCCAAACTTACGGGTTTGACGATCAGATCGTTCATCCCAGCTTCAAGGCATTGTGCACGGGTAAAAGTCAGAACACCGGCTGTCACACCAGCAACGGGTATATGACATTTTGGTTCGCTCATCTGCCGGATCAGTCTGGTTGTTTCAAAGCCATCGGGTGGAGGCATCCGCACATCCATGAGCACCATGTCAAATTCATGATCATCTTCGATTAAAGCCAGAGCCTCAAGACCCGAAGCGACTGCCAAGGCAGGATATCCAAGCCGTGCGAACTGCAGAACGAATACACGGCGACTGGAGGGGTCATCATCGACGATAAGGATCATAGGAATTTCCCAGACGGAAGAGAGGTTCTCTCTAGATCTTCCTTCGCGCCCAAATCCCATAGATAAAGTTAATAACAAGGTTTAGACTTAATTCAGTGAGATGCAGGGATTTTTCTCAAAGCTACTGTCAATGTCAATGCTGGCATTCTATTGCTAATCCGAAACCTGTTCAGCCTGTGAAGCCTGAGATGCTTGATGCCAACTACGGACAACCTGCTGGGCATTGCCTACAGCACTCCCTGAGGGTCTTGAAGTAGTCGGACGATTCCTGGGTGTTGCATTGGATTTCACGGGATTGACCGGAGGGACTCCCTGGGAAGAGCAGTTGGCAAGGTTGGGGTCGAAGGACGCTCTTGGGGCTTTTCAGCTAACAACGCCCGTTTGATCTGGGCAAGGCGCTCCAGATGTACCTGCACTGGTTCGATTTCAAAATCCATCGGTGTTGCTGCTAAAAGATCCATTATTTTTGATCCACGGCTTATCGCTCTCACTACCCAAAGGGTTTGGATAGTACTCCTTGAACTGACTCCCCTAAAGCAGTCTAGGCAAATTTCAGAAAGCATTTGGAAACATTCGCGGATCAACTATGGGTAAGGGAGGAAAGAGTAGTCACCCAAAAACTACAGGGGTCAAGTCAGCGTAATACTCGGAGTGATCGCCTTCGTGGTTGTCCATGCCTGGGCGAGTCAGTATGCCTCTTGGATTGATATACGAAAAGATCTGGCGTGTTGGTCGCTCATGCCAGCCGATGTTGAATGCGCAAAGCTTCGGGTAGAACTCCAATTCATCGTATGGCAAGTGGTCGTGAATCCACCAGGCGATCGGCTGCCACTCTCCAGTCGCTTCGTAGTGTTCTAGATACTTTGGTACAACGATGCAGGCAACAGCACCCATGCAGCCATCTTTGTCACGCAGATCCCAGATATGTGCAGCGGCATTCTTTTCATTGCTTGCACAGTTTTCGCCCTTCTCATTGCATACCCGGTTCACTTCCGCACTGCGATAGGCTGATCGGATTGTGATCGGGCCGAAGGCAGAAACGATCGGTTCGAGCAACTCATCGCAAAGCTGCTTGCCAGCGGCTATGGCTAAGTCTGGATCGTCGGGAATATTCGATAGTCCATAGATCGCAGCCACATCGGAGTAGAGAAAATCGCGCAAAAAGAAGTGTTTTGAAAGACGAACTCTGCCGAGGGTCTCAAGACCTTTGATGCTTGCTGGTTTCCTCATACAACTCTAAGAGATTAATCTGACAGTCTTGTTGCTTGAAAAAGGGGCATACGGTAATCCCCGCTAGGAGAGTACCACAGCTGTAGTCCCGAAGGACGTGCCATGTGACAAAGTGAATTGCAGAACTGAATGCTTTGGCAAAGCGATTATTGTTGCAGATTGGTCTGCTGCAGGATCTTCTTGAAGGCTAAATCTCCGTTTCTCTGAGTGCTAGCTCATAGGTCTCGTAGATCTCATCGCTGAAACAGCAGAAGATGATCTTTTCAGGTAGAGCGTTTCCACCAAGAAAAAACAGAGATTCAACTAGGGCAACTCTTGTGGCTTGGTCGATTGGGTACTTGTAGATCCCGCAACTGATTGCTGGAAAAGCGATTGTCCTGATCCCGTTCTCCTGAGCTAACTTCAGGCTTTCTCTGTAGCAACTTGCGAGCAACTCCTCTTCGTTGTTGTTGCCGCCGTTCCAGACTGGCCCGACGGAATGGATGATGTACCTGGCAAACAAGTTGTAGCCACTGGTGATTTTTGATTGTCCGGTTTTGCATCCACTGAGCAATCGGCATTCATGAACAAGTTCTGGGCCTGCTGCTCTGTGAATTGCTCCGTCTACTCCACCGCCACCTAGCAAAGAGCTATTCGCAGCATTGACGATAGCATCGACCCGTTGGAGGGTGATGTCACCTTTGACTATTTCTATTCGTTTCATGGGGGGATTTATCTTGGATACTATTCATTTTAATCTCATCTGCGATTTGAGAATTTCAATTCTGATCTTGCCCGAATTTAATAGACAATGTCTTAAACCTCAACATTGCTCTCGTCTGAGCTAAGAACCAGAATGCCGCATAAAAAGACTGTCAATAAGGTTCAGCGTTCTCGACATGAGAGCACGAATTAACCATATACCACTCATGAAGTTGAGATCAAACAACTTACACCACTCGTGAACCTGTCAACATCAAAAAATAAGCTGCCGCAGAGCTTACCGCGACAGCTTATGGATGAGGAGGTGTAATCTATGCTTGCTGATCGGAGGACTGCCGGAATATGGGCAGATAGTAGCTCGCTCCGTAAACCATCAAGGCAATTCCTGTGAGTGTTGCGTTGATCACTTGCTCGTAGCTATTGAGGTTCCAAAGCTGAACCGTCGCTAGTTGCCCGAACGCAATAGTAGCAAGAAGCAAGCTAATCCGGTTCCAGTAGTTTTCTCGACTCAGCGCATAACGTAGACGCATTCCCGCTGCAGTAATGGTCACAGTCGTCGATGCAAACATGCCATCTTGCAACAAGCATGATTCCAGTACTCCCAAGCTGGCAAGCAGTGTGGAGAGTATGCGAATTGACCAAAGTTCGACGGGGTGGATACCGCCTTCTGATGGCTGGGTCAGCTTAAAATCTACTCCTTGGGCAAAGCAACCGACGACTAGTAGCGCAAACAGATGCAGCACATTGGGTGTTTCAAAGAGGATGCTGGGCAATGCAAGAAGCAGAGTAGTTCCTAAGTGAGCCAGGCTAATGCGGCGCACGAAGTTTTTTTCGCTCGTCCGGTCTAGCAACACGCTCCAACCGACAGCTAATAAGGCTGCGGTCAACATCGGAGCTTCCAAACTTTGCAAGTACAACCCGATGGCAGTGCTCAGTGCGCCACCGCTCAACAACCAGTAGCAATAGCGACGAACGGAACCCCGTTGTGCTTTGTATACAAAGCCTCGCAACCAAAGCAATCCAGCACAGGTTAACCAAGCTAAAGCGTTTTCACTAGGTGCATTGGCAAAGAACATGTAACTACAACCACTTACTGCCGCAGTTAATGCACTCAAGTTAGCAACCACTGGCGCTAACTGTTCAGATTTTTCAAGGTTAAAGTCTATAGCTAAGGCGATGGAGAAAGCGGTGATCATGAACGTCACAGCACTGAGTAAATTGTCGCTAGCAACAGAGGGTTGTAGAAACAAATAGCCGTACATACCCCACAAAGCACCAGCATTAATCAGAGGCACTCCCCGACTTGAGAAACGACGGCTGACAAACATGCCGACAATACCCAAAATGCTGATACCGACAAGAGACGCGGAACCCATCGGTGCAAGTGCTACACCCCCTAAACAGGCTAAGTTTGCAAAGGCTGCCAAGTAAGATGATTCGTACCGAACCGCTGCAAAGTAAATACCAAGACCCGCAACAATCACTAGCCCTAGATGAAAAAGTGGAAGCTGCGTGAAGACGGCAATCGGTTCAAAAGTTCCTGCTCCATAGACAATCAGCCACAGCCCACTGATTGCACCAGCCCGCAGGATATCGCGCCACCCTGACAAAAGGTTGCGTCGCATCAGCCAGTCTGCTCCTAGCCAATTCCCAATGAGTAGAAGTGCCATACTACTGAGACGAATCCAGGGATTATTGAAATACACACCTAGGTCAATTTGACGTGCAAGAATCGACGCAATTGTGATGCACAGCAAAAAAGCACCACCGCTTGTAATCACTTGACCTGTAAGGCTGCGTTCCTCTTGTGTTGTCTGGCCAGACCAAACTCTTTCTAAAAACGCCTGCGTATCCTTTAGCTTCTCGAAGATATCCATATTGCCTCCAGGCTTGTGCCTGTAAATGTTGATGCGTCCATATTCCCGACAGTGAATCTGTATATGCGAGGAGTATCTTCTGTGAAACTGATAGGAGACGTATGACCCTGAATTCGCATGAAGTAGGGTGAAGTAAAATCGTCCTGTCTGTTGATTTAAAGTCAATTCCTAATCTTTAAAACTTACTGAAAGAATAGAAGATGAATTGCTTGCATCGAAGAAACCCCCGATCACTCTAGGCAGGCAGTGATCGGGAGCATATTGTTGGGTTCTCTAACAAACTTGAAGGGAAGAGGGGATTACTTGAGTGTGTAGAGTTTTGAATTTTTATTCATTCATTCAGTAGCATCGTGGAGCAAATGCAATGGAGAGTATGACATAGACAGGTATCGAAAATACCATGTAGAGAAGGTTAAAAAGAAACACATTGCACGCGGAGTTTTTCCCCAGTCCACTTGGTGAAAGAGTAGTTTTTATGGGCAATTCCTGTCGATATTTAATGTACCAACAACCAGCAAGGATGAGTATAGTTATACTAACAAGAAAGCCAATGCCCAAAAAGATAACATCAAGATGTTGGCTTGGTGGACATGCTGCTCCAAAAAACATGATCGGTTTTTTGGGTTCGAGCATCACTGCAGCAACGATACATAACCACGGTATAGCTGAAAAACGCAATAAATATTGAGCCAGTGTGGAGTTGGATATTTTAAATCCAAGTACGATGGAGCAAGCAGATAACACTATAATCATCGCGAAAATAACGAGCAAAAACAGTTCGTTCCATCCATCAGAATGACCAAAAAACATATTGACCTCTAGGCTTTTGCCTATAGCTGTTGATGCACCTATACTCCCGTTAGTGCTTCTGTATATGCGAGGAGTACTGACTATAGTGCTGTGGGAATGTGAATATCTCTGAACCAGGGTGAAGCAAGGTGAAGTAGAATATGATCGTCATGGATGTAAATGCATTCTGTAAGGATATGGCTACACCTGTTCCGCAACGTTTTGGCCCCGATGTGCTTGACCAGTGGTTTCCCTTGGCGGAGCAGCGTGAATACACCGCTCTTTGGATGGGCAAGGTCGGTTTAACCCGCCGTCGGGCAGAATGTTTTGTGAGGTTGTGGGGATATTTATCTCTGAAGCAAGTCTTAGAACAAAATCCCCATCTCAAACCACCGATGGGCGAACTTATCCCAGTGGAGCAGTGGGTTTCTTGTAGCCTCCGCGAGGCAGCAGCTCTGTTCTATGCAGATAAAGATCAAGGTAGCGAACGTGCGGCGGGATTGATGATCGATAAGCTCGTCGATTTAGAGCTTTTGCAGAAGTTTTTTGATGGGAATGTCACCTGTTTTCAAGTCGCACCTCAGATTGAAGTAACCCCTGCAGAGACACCAAGCACTTCTACTTTGTACTGCGATGATTTCGACCCACGCTCTGATGCAATCTCTGTAGCCCAAATGCTCGCTCGCAATTACAACTGGATGAACCGTAGTGATAACGCCGCTACCCTCAGGATCACACGGTTGCTACGAGAGTGGGCGGAGCAGTACAAAACTGGAATGCGGGTGTTACGCCTGCAAGACAGTCAGCAGGCAGTTGGCTTTTATTTACTCTATCCGACCGATCCTGACTCGGAGGGTTGTTTTTTCAACCCCCCAGCCAAAAGCTTACACCTCGGATTTGGTGCGGAGGTTGACCCAATCAAGATGGCCAAACCTGGTGATAAGCAGTGTCGCGGCGTCTTAGTGCGCAGTTGGGTGATCGATACACCCTATTTGGAACAGGGGCGAGTACCCTTTTTGATCGATATCCAGAATGTATTACAGCAAATGCTGCTCGATTTTCCAATGCTCAGTGACTTGCACACGATGATCATTCATCCCTCCTACGAAAAGATGGCAATCGTAATGGGCTTTCAACGCACAGGGGCAAAATCTGCAAGCTCGCTGTATTGGATGTACTTGCCGCTTACTCGCTACCTTGCGCTTGATTTAGATACTCTATTCGCAGCCAAATTTACTGAACTGCATTGACATCTTTATTTAAATTCTTAACCTAAGCCATTTAAGATTGTGCGTATAGCCATTACTTGGCTCTTTTTACTTGAGGTGAAAAATGAAAATCTATCCATTGAAAAGTATTCCGTTGGCTGTGCTAACTATTGCGATTGCGAGTTCTGCACAGGCGGCTGGGTTGACCAATTTGTCTGAAGGCTTCGACAACGTGAGTGGTTTGCCTCCTGCTTGGGCTTTTGTGAATAATAGTAGCCCGCCCCCTCTCATTCCTCCTGCTACCTGGACACAAGGGGATACTAATATCTCAAACTTTGCAGGTCAAAGTGGTGGAATTAACTCATTTACCCAAGTAGGTATTACGAGTACTTCTGCAGATACTGGCGGCACTGTGAACAACTGGCTGATTACACCTGAACTCGACTTTAGTGGTGGAGGTACATTGAGCTTCTTCGCTCGTACCTTCCTAGGCAACACTAGAGCTGAGTATATAGAAGTGCGTCAAAGCACTGCTGGTGATAGCACTGATGTAGGTACCAGTGCTACAAGCGTTGGTGACTTTACATCTTTAATCGGTACGGTCGGAAGCTTGGATGCTGAAATTTCACCAGGGGGAAGTTTTCCAGGAGCATTACCATCCAACAATGCCTGGGCACTTTTCACCTTCACGATTTCGCCCACAGCTGGTAGCGGTCGGCTTGCATTCCGTTATTTTGCAACCGATGGAGGTGTCAATGGTACCCAAGCCCAATATGCTGCTCTTGACAGTGTGAACTATACAGCTGTGCCTGAGCCTACTTCAATCGCTGGACTCCTGATGATTGGTGGTGTTGCTACCGCTTATCGTCTTCGCAAAAAGGTAGTGAAAGCCTGAAAATGGCTTTTTATTCCCTGCTTAGAGAGCTGATTTGTACAGCTCTCTCAGATCTGCTGTCAATAGCAAATCTGAGTCAACACCTCTAGCCTTTTCCCTTGATAATGCTGCCGAGTCATAAATCATAAGTAGTATCATCCGGCGCATCAGCGACTACTTGAGCCATACTAATGTCCAACTCGGTGCTTCCTATGGTGTTTCGCAGCAATCAACTGAGTGCTTCGAATAAGCAGTGTAGTTTGCATGCATCGGGTTTCTTACTGATCGTGGCAAAAAAATCTGTACATCTAAAATTGTAATCAGCTGATGGCTAAGAAACCTAGTTAGCTCCAGATAAGAGTCAGGCGATGAGTGCTTTCCCACACTCAAGATGTTGCCAAGGATACATATCAATTAGAGAGGAAAGAATATACTGACATTGAATTCCTATGCTTGGTAGCTACTGGGTAACTCCTCAATTGATAATCCTGTTTAGTTTTCCTCTACAAAGGAGCCGCATCATGAAGGTAATCAAAAATCTTCTACTTAGTATGACAATTGTGCTATCAGTGTCGGGGGTTGCTAAAGCTGCTGGGGTTGTGGATCAGTCTTTTATACCTCCGTCGCCATACACTTCCTACGTTTTTGCAACATCAACAAATTCCGCTGGAGTGAACTGGATAGGGCAAACCTTTACTACTGGCTTAACTGGACAACTCAATCAACTTGATTTAGCCATTTGGAAGGATCCAGCTTACGATACGGGCTTAGTTTTAGACATTTTTATTTTAAATGGTACTTCCCTTGGGAGTTTACTTGGAACCTTGACTCTGCCAAGTTCAGCTGTACCAAATGGAATAGGTAGTTTTGCGATACCTCCAACTGGAAACGTATTAGCACTCAGTGTAGATTTGACTAGTCTGGGAATAAATGTTGTCGCAGGGCAAGGTTATGCAATTGCAACTGCTGCAACAACAATTTACCAAATACCTTTTACAATTCCCCTTTCAGGGGCTGGATTAATTTGGTTAGGTAGTAGTCCAACGAGTATTGATAACTATACTGGTGGTCAACAGTTTTCTTCTGTGAATACACCCTCTACAGGATTTACCTTTGGCCCTGGAGTTGATCTAGGGTTTCGTACGTATGTCATCCCAGAAGCAGTTCCTGAGCCTTCACAGATATGTGGGTTAATTGGATTTGGATTGATGGGTGGGACGGCTTTAATAGTACGCCGTCGCCGGAAAACGGCTTTAAGCAATTCCAAATCTGAAAAGCTTGCAATGAGGATGTCCCGTGCTTAATAAAAAGTTGATTCCCACGGCTTGTACAACGCACCACTACAAGATGAGTGAGGGATCAGAGGTTTACTCACTTGCGTCAGATGGGTCGATTGACCTCGAAGCTGAAATCTAAGATCAACTTCGGTGCTTTGAACGATTTTGGAAATGGTGGTAGCGGGTCGGCGGCCTTGACTGCAGTTCTAGCAAGATCATCTAAGTTTGGCACACCGCAACTTTCCTGGATGCTTACACTTTCAATATGGCCAGAACGCGCAACAGTAATAAGTAAAACGGTTTGAGCCTTTCCACCAGTGCGAGTTAACTCAGTGCTGGGAACTTTCCAATTCTTGTGAATATTTTCTCGTGCTATTGCCAACCAGTCTTGGATCGTTGTGATACGGCTCTTAACGCTCTTAGATGGAGGTGGTTCTATGCTTGCCACTTTGGGGGGTGGAGCCTTCCACTGAGACTCAACTTGACGCAACTGTTCGTCATTTATGCCAATGCAGGCCGAATTATTATCTTTGCAAGCAGGTAAATTCACCTGGCAAGTATATTGTTTTTCTGACATTACATTACAGAGACTCTCGATGTGACCAAGCCCTAAGGCATGGGCCATTTCGTGAATGACCACAGCACGCAACTTCAGCGCATTGTTGCGATACTCCACTCCCATAACAATGCGGCCTACTCGGTATTTCTGGTCATTCCTAAAGTAGGCAAGGGCTTTCTCCGTTGTCCTTGTCAGCAGCACTTTTTTGTTTTCTGTTTCGATGACTAGATCTGCTTTAGCGGGATCGTTCACTAGCGTTAAGAATCCTAGAAGATCCAGTTTTGCTAGAGTCTCGGGTGTGCCATCCTCTGCGCGGTTCAGCAAAACAGTGTAGCGATCTGCTGTTGCCTTTTCAGGAAGTGAAATCATCAATCTGTTCCAATCCAGTACGCCCTGGCGCAGGTTTTCCAGAAACTCAGGTGGTACTGGTTGTGCATCGCTACCTTCAGTACTGACCATCACTGGGTTAATGTACACGTGGATCGGAAAATAGCTGCTGTCTAATTGGCGCAACGGCGACTTCGTGTCAGTGAGTAATTTAGAGGCAGTTCGTTTCTTGATTTGCTGGACCCGTTGTTCTAGAGGCTTCGCCAGATCTAGCTTGCCTTGCTCTATGTACATCTCAGCGAGATAGCTGAGACTCTCAGCCGTCTTCGGATGCTGGAGACCAAAAATCTTTTCTCTGATCGCCAAAGCACGTTTGAACAATGGCTCCGCTTCCACATACTTGCCTTGTTCACTAAGCCAGTCTGCTTGCTTAGTAAGATCTGCTGCCTCGTTCTCATTGCCTGTTGCTTCTCTCTCTGGTTGCATAGCAGGAGCGGGCTTTAGAATAACTTGGCCACAGGCTGGAAAAGACACAGTAACTAGATGCATTAAGCAGGCGAACAGTAAGAAATTTTGAAAGATAATTTTCTGCCGCTGTAGCTGAAGGCAAACAGGCTTCAAGTTCATAGGAAGTTTTGAGCCTTTGCTCGGAATTTTATTTGCAAATATAACATAGGAAGAGATATAAAATTCCAAGGATGAGATGAGGATTTTTTGAATGCTTCGGTTCATGGAGAGGGATTTTGGGTGCCTATAGGCTTAAAAGTTGCTGTACCTGCTGGAGTTGTGACGCTAATAATTTTGATCATTTCTCCACTCATCAAAATAGCGTTGATTTGGGTATTAGAGTTTACAAAAAATAAGCGCGCAGCGATACCGTCGATCATGACTGAGGTCGCTCCCAGCAAGTTGTTACCACTGATGCTGACAGCTTGGGAAAATGGAGCGTCCACAATTGCCAAACTCGAAATCGTCGGTCGCGAAGGAACAGCTAAGTTAGGGTTACTTGTAACCGAGGTATCAGGGGTGATATCAGGGTTATACAACTCCGCACTGCTGAAAGAAGTGACCCCAGTCAAGAATGCAATGATGTCGTTTCCTCCAACCACCAGAACTTTGCCGTTCTTTAGTAATGTTGCTGTGTGTCTTGCCCGATTCTTGCTCATAGAGGCAGTGATAGTCCAAGCGTCAGTTGTTGGGTCGTATAACTCTGCACTGCTTAAATAGCTAACACCGCCCATGCTTTTGCTGTTAAAGATGCCTCCCCCGGTGACAAGAACCTTTCCACTAGTCAGCAATGTAGCAACTTGACCAAACCTAGGGGTCATCATAGAGCTAGTAGCACTCCAAGTGCCAGTTTGTAGGTTGTATACCTCTGCACCATTAGAAGAGATGCTGTTATTGTATCTACCTACTATCAAAACTTTGCCATTGCCCAGTAACGTCGCTGTATGTCCCCACCTAGTTTCGTTCATCGAGACAGTTGTGTTCCACATGTTTGTTGCTGGGTCGTATAACTCCGCACTGCTTAAATCAACTGGGGTTCCGATTTTGCCACCATTGTTTTGTCCTCCTGCGATGAGCACCTTACCATTTGCTAGCAAAGTTGATGTATGACGGAAGCGAGGAGTTTTCATAGAGGCAGTTGCCGTCCACATGCCAGTTTGCGGGTTGTAGATCTCAGAACTGTCCAAGTCAACTGAGCCTGCTCCCCCAGCTATAAACTCCTTGCTGCCAAATACGGTATTTCTGCGTCCTCCTGTCACAAGGAGTTTACCGTTGGATAGTAACGAGGCTGCGTGCCCCCACCTTGGCGTAGCCATTGAGCCAGTAACGCTCCAAGTTCCTGTAGATGAGTCATACAGCTCTGCACTTCCATTGTCAAACCCACCTACAACAAGCACCTTGCCATTATTCAATAATGTCGCTGTATGTTCATGAACCATGGACATGGAGCCAGTGTTTGTCCAAGTACCAGTCTGAGGGCTGTAGATTTCTGCACTCTTTTGATAACTGCTGCTATTTTGTCCCCCTACCACCAGAACTGTGCCATTCGGCAACAAGGTCGCCGTGTGGAATTCTCTGCCCTTGCCTAGTTCACCTGTAGCTGACCAAGTTGGATCCACTACGAGTGGGTAGCGTAATCCTTCAGGATCTACCGTCAAACGCAAACGCTTGCCTCCTTCGAGTAACTGCAAGTGGACTGCTGAATCACTGCGCCGCCCGCTGCTATCTACTAACCAGGGTCGCTCGATAAGTACACCCCTACCCTGAGCGTCTAGAAATGCGACTCCGCGCCCGATAGAATGCATCTGAACTCCCTGCCCTACCCGCACTCGATAGTCAAAGACCCTCGGGGCAGTGCTATTTCGTAGATACAAAAATTCTTCGCTCCTGCCTAAGTTGACAACTTGAAGGCTATCAGTGCTTGGATAGGCATTTTTATAGACAAGCGTTTTACCCTGTAGTTCGGCTTTTGATGTTGATGATCCAAGTGGTTGCACCTCGATCCTCACTGCTCCTCGTTCCACAACAATGGAGCCGTTGTAATGCTTTGGTAAGAATAGTTGCAGCTTGCATCTTTTAGCCATGGACAGCCACGCCTCTTGCTCAGGAGGCTTTAGTCCTGTTGGATGATGAATATCACTGAACGCTGTTGCTGCAAGCCCTGCGACTGTTTGCTTATCGAAGCGTCGTGTAGTTTGGGTCCACGATACTACACCTTGTAATTGCTGACGAAGGCTTGGGAATTGTCTAGCAAGGGTACAGATAAGGCAATCTGTTCGAACGTTATCAGAGAATTGATCCGTGAGGGTAGCTGAACGTAGAGGCGCCAGATCCATGAAGACGATGAGCAAAGCAGAAATCAGACTTAACCATCGCCACGAAAGGGTAGAAATCATTAATAGACTCCAAAGTAGAAATGCAAATCAGGTAAGATAAGTAACGCTTTCTCGAATCAGGCTTGAAGAAGGAATCCTGAACATTCAAACTTCAACGTTTCTAGTTTTAGTGGGGGTTTAGGCTTGTGAAGAGCTTGGCCTACTGCTTAGAGTGAGTTGGTGGGTTTCTTTGCTGGGAGGTGTGCTTTTTAAATAAAGATTCAGAAGAAGCAAATTTGCGTAAAAAAGCTAAATGTGTATCGTAGTGTGGTTAGCACTATAGCGATACGTCCTCACTTTTGTCAAGCAAGAATTCCTTGTCTTGTCTGATCTTATTTTCAGTACGGGCAATAAGACCGATCTTTCGAAGCAGAAGTGGTGTGGTTTGCAGATTTGCTATTTTGCCGTCATCTCATCCAAAAAATGATGCGTAGGCCGATCTGTAAGTGCGCTCAAAATTCGCAATTTCCCTCTTGTTAGTACTTGTTGAAGATTGATCTATTTGAGTTTACTTTCATGAAAACAGAGCCATAGAAATGTTCTTGCTGCATTTGAATTTTCGCATCTGCGAAAATTGCAGCGATCAAGGCTCGCGATAAATTGCCATTAAAAAGTTGGTGAGATGCTTCTGAAAGATCACTAGTCCCATTTGTTTCGATAAACGCTTCCAAAAGCTGAACATCGCGCTCCACAGTTTCTTCGTGGGCTTGGGCCTGAATCTCTTTGAGCGTGACTTGTTTTTCTGGTCCAAGGTCTTTTAGCAAATGGTCATCTTCTCCAACTAGCCCAGCCTCTCCCACATTCCTTTCAAGCCTAGGCAAAGCCTGCCAATCTTCTCTAGATCCAAGTCTTCTCAGAGGTGCATAGTCTGTGGTTTGGCGGGCGAGGTCTCGGAAAATTGCAAAGATGTCTGCAACCGGACTGGGTGGAGATTCAAGCAATTGCCATTTGAGTTTTAGAAGACGTGCTGACTCGTAGAAGGCTCGACCTGCTCTGGGTAAATCCGCTTGTTTCCAGAGCACCCGGTCAATTCTGGCCAGGACTTTGTCAATCTGAAAATCCTCTGGGGGCAAACACTCCAGGTATTCGAGCAGGTCAGCGACAAAATCCGACCCATTATCGTTCCTGATGGAGCGGACAGGGGCGAAGGGGGCACTCCAGACTAGATCTGATTCTGGGTTCTGGTTCTGCGAGTCGGGCGATGCGCCAATCACTGAGAACTCCTTCTATCCAAGAGCGGATCTCGGTTGGTTTGAGGTTGAAAAGATGCTGATGTCGGGTATCCAAACATTTTTTCTGATTCCATAATTCGATGGTCATGGCATGGGGTGGGGAACTGCGGGTGCCATCGACTGTGTAAAGATAGGCAATCGCGGCTGTGCCGATCACCCTTGAGATCGGTTGAATGCCTGCTTCGGCTTTTTGGTGAGCTGCAACTAATCTGGCGCGAAGGGCTGCTGATTTTGCCGTTTGTGCTTGGCCAATGGTCAGTCTTTCTGAGGCTTCACGCAACACAGCGATGGCTTGCTCAACTTCAGCATAGAAAGCTTCGGTAGGATCGAATAACAAAGCGGCATCGCGTTCCAAGATCGAAGCGACATCAGCGAATTTAGCAGCACAGAGCAAAGCCTCTCCACCGACTTTCTCAATATGAGCTTTGCCGCTTTGCTTCCGGTAATTGCGGACATGGCGTTCGTTGCGGGAGGCTTTATTTTTGGCATCCCACCTTCGACGGGGGCATTTTTTCGGATCCCAGCAGTCGAACTTGGCTTTCACCTCCTTGGCTGAGAGCAGGCAGCACTCTTTACATGGACCTGGGGATGAAGCCATCAATGCAGATCCTCTAGAAGCCTTTTGCAGCGGGTTTCAAGGCTCATTCATCACAATATCACAGTTATTTTATGCGTATTTTATGCGTATAGCTTTACCCCTAAACAGCTATTGAGAAGGGAAATACTCAATACTTCGATTGGATATAGCACGGTGTGAGTAGATGTTCACCAACGAGGGCAAATCTATGGCAGAGGCTTCTCCATGCTGGCTCGACGCTGAACTACCATTAAATTTTGCCCTTTCCCCTGATCAGACTTTCAAGAGACAATCTCTAGATTTTTCAAGGTTGTTTTGGCTGAGCACCGCACTTCGCTCCCTGACAATCGGCACAGCCTGGATTTCTGCAATGGTTTTGAGCAAAGCCTAGACTCTGTCATGATTACGGCTGAACGTCGCACCGACTTTCTGGTGAGTTCCCAAGATCAAAACGAGTCATTGCGTCTTGACATAAGTTAAAATGCATCGCTGTAGTTCTATACAAGCTGCAACATCAGATCAAGTGCTATTGTCTAAAAATTACTCTTTCTTTCTACCCCCCCTCAAAGAGCACACCCCCAGCGAAGAAACTCGCAAACTCGCTTTAAGATTCGAGGACAAGCTTTATCTTGTCGCTTAAGACCTACTGAAGCAAGTAACGCTCAAAACTGAGCACCAACTAACGCTTATCTAATTTGTCTTGAGAAAGTATTACCAATCTGGTTTTTGCCTTGCTGAACTGCCTTTCTATTTAGGAGTCTAACCATGTTCTTTTCCCTCTCACGCCGCTGGTTCAGCCTCTTTGCTACTTTGGTTATTGTTCTTGCAAACTTGACGCCTCTAGGTGCTGCTGCCTTCATAAACTCGGTGCCCAAAAGGGGAGCAGCAGATTGCCTGAGCTGTTTGCTTGCTGAACAATTTCCTGGGCTTCGCCAACAATTGCAAGGGGAGATGCCATGGAAGGTGGTCAAACAGCGCTTCGGCAAGCGCATGGCTGTAGGATTTACGACAACACTTGCGACCAGCATACAACCACCAAAAGATTTGCAGCCGCTTGAAAAACAAGCGTGGATGGCTATGACTGAGCGGAAGCAGCTGAAACTGTTTATGCCACGGCAATACAACCATTCCACTATCGTTGAAATGGGGGCGATTCGGCTGGAAGTAAAGCCCATTGGAGCACAGTCAGTTAGAGCTGAGCTTCAGGGAAAGGTTCTCGTCTACAAGAATGCCTTTCCAAACACCGATAGTCTTCAGGTCGTTAAGCAGGGTAAGAGCGAAGAATTTTTGTACCTGCGCAACAAGACCGCGCCGAGAGTTTTCGACTACCGGGTACAGGTAGGACAGGGAGTACATGTGCAATCTGTGGCAGGCGGCGTTGCATTTTTAGACAGCCACGGCAAGGGGGTACGTATCGAGCGGCCTTGGTTGATCGACAGTACAGGACAACGTAGTGAATCGGCAGTGCATTGGCAGGTTCTAGAGAAAGGAAAGCATCTTCGGTTAGTAGTCGAGCCTGAGGGATTGCACTATCCGCTGTTGGTGGACCCCACTTGGACCACCACTGCTTCTCTCAGTACACCTAGGGCAGGTCACACAGCCACTTTATTGCCCAACAGCAAGGTGCTTGTGGTCGGGGGAAGCAACAGCAGCACTTTAAGCAGTGCAGAGGTGTACGACCCATCGACAGGTATTTGGAATACGACAGGCTCGATGAGCATAGGGAGATACGGTCACACAGCCACACTGCTAAAAAATGGCAAGGTTCTGGTAGCAGGAGGAAGAGACAGCGACGCTGTCTCAAGCAGTGCAGAGGTGTACGACCCATCGACAGGTATTTGGAATACAACAGGCTTATTGAGTGCAGCTCGGTACGCTCACACAGCGACATTACTACCAAATGGCAAAGTCCTGGTTGCAGGAGGAGGAATCGGCGGAAATAGCTTCAGCAGCGCGGAGTTGTACAACCCATCGACAGGTACTTGGAGCAACACTACTTCCATGAGTACGCTCAGGGAATCTCACACATCAACCTTATTGAAAAATGGCAAGGTGCTTGTTGTAGGCGGCAGCTTCTACCGGAACGACGATGGTGGTGGTGCCACTTGGGGCGGTTTGAGCAGTGCGGAGTTGTATGACCCAGCAATAGGCACCTGGAGCGACACTGGTTCCATGAGGACAGTGAGATACGGTCACAAAGCAACGTTATTGAACAATGGTAAGGTTCTCGTGGCGGGGGGACTCGATGTCAGTGGGTTAAGCAGTGCTGAGCTGTACACACCTGAGACTGGAGTATGGAGCACCACAGGTTCCATGAGTTTAGCAAGGTACGACCACACAGCCACCTTATTAAAAAATGGCAAGGTTCTCGTTGTAGGAAACGCCTCTGACTACAACAGTACAAACAGTGCAGAATTGTACGATCCTGCAACAGGTCTGTGGCTCAGAACTGCCACCATGATCGTGCCGAGATCCAGTCACACAGCAACATTACTGAAAAGTGGCAAGGTGCTTGTGGTAGGGGGAGGCGACGGCAGTAGCATTTTAAGCAGTACGGAATTGTTCTCCCCATTGGCTCGGACCTGGAGTGCCACGAGTTTCATGACCTCAGCTAGGGTGTACCATACAGCGACTTTATTGCTGAATGGAAAGGTTCTAGTAACGGGTGGCTTTAACTTCAACATCGGTGGTAGCGGCAATTTGAGTAGTGCAGAATTGTACGATCCGATAACTGGTATCTGGAACACCACAGGCTCCATGAACGCAACCAGATACATTCACACAGCCACATTACTCCCAAATGGCAAGGTGCTTGTGACGGGAGGAGTAAGTAGCAACACGAGTGCGGCAGAGTTGTACGATCCAGCAGTGGGCACTTGGACTTATACATCCTCTATGATTACGAATAGGGAAGGTCACACAGCCACATTACTCCCAAATGGCAAGGTGCTTGTGGTTGGAGGCAACGTCGGGGAATTGAGCACTGCTGAATTGTACGATGCAACAACAGGTGTATGGAGTAGTACGGGATCCCTTAACACCGTAAGGTACTTTTTCACAGCAACCTTATTGAAAAATGGCAAGGTGTTGGTGACAGGAGGACAAAATGGCCTCAGTATTTTCAGTAGTGCGCAAGTGTATGATCCGGCTTTAGGTACTTGGAGCGATACTGCTTCCATGAATACGGACAGGTCAGGTCACAAAGCAACGTTACTGGCAAATGGCAAGGTACTTGTTTCAGGGGGCTACAACGACAGCGAAACTTTGAGCAGTGCAGAAGTATACGATCCAGTTGCGGGCACTTGGAGCACCACAGGTTCCATGAGTACAGTTAGGGAATCTCACACATTAACCTTATTAAAAAATGGCAAGGTGCTTGTCGCAGGGGGAAGAGGTGATAGTACCGGTACTACAGAGTTGTATGACCCAATAACAGGGACTTGGGGTAGCACTTCTCCCCTGTTTGTGCTTCGGTACTCGCAAACGGCCACGTTGCTAAAAAACGGCAATGTCCTTTTAGCGGGGGGCGACGGCGGTAGCGATGGTGGCGAACTGGACAGTGCTGAGATATACGGCTTATTGAGTGTTTCTCCTCCATAGCAAATTCATGAGGATCAAGGTGCCCTAGTGCAAGCGCCCTGGCGTAAACCTCTCTCCAACAACCTTTGATATGAGTGGGCTGGACGAATGGATCAAAGAACAACACGCTAAGGGGGTTGCGAGTAGTTAAGTCCCCCAGGGTGGCGTGCCGGGTGAGTAGACGATTAGATGATCAGACAATCTTGTCCCTAACCCATCCACACCCTTGAATCAGCACGTTGCTAAATGCACTTGAGCACAAGGTTTCAGCCACTTCCGCCTAATCTGGTTGTACCTTGCAAGAGTATACCCCAAGTTAGTTTATGCGTATTTTAATGCGTATTAAATGAGCAGGTTTCTAAATGCGGTAAATGGGTTTTGAAGTGGAGAAAAGGGGTGTTGATTGCGAAAATGTCTCTTCTCGCAATCAACTTTTTCATCAACCAACTCTTTCTGATATCATGTAACCGATTGTCCATGAGGTAACGATGATTGTGCCTTTCAACCAAAACGAACTCCCTCCCGAACCCGTTTCGCTAATGCGGATAACCGTAGTAACGAAGCTGTTGGCGAATTCAACAAGGGCTGAACATTTTTGTTTCTGGCAATAATTTAGGCTACTACTCCGAGTAATTTTGGAGAGCTTGCCATGTCTTTGCAACCCCAGCCTGTTAACCCCGTCCCGCTTCAGGCTGCCAAAATTGCCAAAGCTGCTTTTCCAAAGGGCAATACGTTCATGCTCTTGCGTGACAAACTCGGCACCCTCTTCACGAATGAAGACTTCGCGCAGTTGTTTGCCTCCAGAGGACAGCCAGCTTTGTCCCCGTGGCAGCTCGCTTTTGTCACGTTGATGCAATTTGCTGAGGGATTAACAGACCGACAAGCCGCAGATGCAGTTCGCGCCCGACTTGACTGGAAGTATGCTCTGTCATTGGAATTGACTGACTCTGGCTTCCATTACTCGGTGCTCAGCGAATTTCGTGACCGCCTAGCTGGGGACTCTCCAGAAAATCTATTGCTTGACCGATTGCTGGAGGTTTGCCGAGAACAGGGATGGTTGCGCAACCGTGCCAAGCAACGCACGACTCCACCCATATTCAAACTGCGGTGCGCACCCTCAACCGCTTGGAAATGGTGGGTGAAACCCTACGCTCGGTACTCAACATCTTGGCGATGGCTGCTCCGGATTGGCTGCGTACGGTGATCGCTCCCGATTGGTTTGATCGCTACAGTGTGCGAGTGGAAACCTACCGCCTTCCTGCCTCAGACCGTGAGCGAACTAGTCTAGCTGAGTGTATCGGAGCCGATGGTTACCGTCTACTGGAGACCATCTATGATGACCCATCGGCTCCAGACTGGTTACGGCAATTGACTGCTATGGAGTTCCTGCGCCAGATGTGGATTCAACAGTTCCATGCCGAATCTGGATGGGTAGTCTATTGGAGGGATCTAAAAGATTCGCCTCCCACTGCGCAATCGCTCCATTCTCCCTACGACCCAGATTGCCGTTTTGGCAACAAGCGTTCCACACAATGGGTTGGCTACAAAGTTCATGTGAGCGAAACCTGCCAGCCGGATAGTCCACACCTGATCACCCATATCGAAACCACGACAGCCACAAGCAGTGATAACTTGGTGCTTAACAAAATTCACGGTGCTCTCGCTCAGAAGGAATGTCTACCCGGGGAACATCTTGTGGATACAGGCTACACCTCGGCAGAGCAACTGGTTAGTTGTCAAGCTGGGTACGGTGTCGAACTGATTAGCCCAGTAAGAGCGGATCTCAGTTGGCAGGCCAAAGCCAATCAGGGTTTCGATGCGACGGCGTTTGAGATTGATTGGCACAACCAAACTGCACGCTGTCCGGCAGGCCAAACCAGCACCAAGTGGAAGCTTGGTCAGGATGACCATGGTAATCCTCACATCAAGATTCTATTTCGGCAAAAGACCTGCACAGGCTGCGACTTTGCCCCAGACTGCACTCGGGATAAAACGGGACGTTCTATCACTGTGCACCCACAGGTCGAACATGAGGCGTTGCAACAAGCAGGAGCCAACCAGAAGACGGAAGCCTTCCGTCAAGAATATGTGCTACGAGCAGGGGTAGAAGGAACGATTGCTCAGGCAGTGCAAGCATTTGAGATGCGTCGGTGTCGGTATCGAGGTCTTGTAAAAACGCATCTTCAACAAGTAATCACGGCGACAGCAATAAACTGGGTGCGGATTGCGGATTGTCTGATGGGAGAGCCATTTGCCCGAACGCGCACTTCCCACTTTGCTGCGCTGGCTGACAGTGCCTAGAGGCTGCTGAATTCGCCAACAGCGTCAGTAGTTCGGTCATCCCTAGTCCAACCCTTGTCTTGCATCCAGAATGGTCTTCGCAGAACTTCCAGAATGAATAGACCATATTAAGAGGTTGCAGGTCGGTTGGCCTAGACTAGGAGTTTTCGCATATTCTCCTCATTTTTAACCTTTAACGATTAGTAGTTGTACAACACCATGGATTTCGACCAATGCACTGGATAACCCGCTGGCTGGCAGTTTTCTTTCTTGTTGTTGGCATACCTGCAGATGCTCTTTGCCAAACTGCTCCTACACCGACGGGTCTGCAATTTCGGCTAGAAGAGGGCAACAAAAAGGAGGTGGAGTCTCCACGCCCGCCTGTGCAAACAGCGCCCCTTTCAGTGCAGCGCGTTCAGGAAATCTTAAGGCGCTTCCCAGTTCTACCAGAGTCGAAACCACGGTTGGTTTTGCCTCAAGAACCTATCCCTCGACCACACACAGGGAAAACGATTCAGCAGCCTTTTCCCGCCAGTCTCGGCCCCATAGCCTCGATTTCGCCTTTTTCTTTTGGTTCTCCAAGGCGACCAAGATCGGGCGGGGCGACAAACCAGCCATTGAAAGTTTTGCGGTTTCAGCCTGAGGGTGACGTTCCCCTTGCCCCAAACTTGAGTGTGACTTTCTCAGAACCCATGGTTCCAGTCACCTCCCAAGAAAAACTGGCTGCCACCAAACCACCGATTCAACTTAGTCCCCAACCGGAAGGCCAGTGGTACTGGTTAGGAACCCGCACCCTCTTCTTTGAACCGAAAGACCGTTTCCCGATGGCGACGGAGTACATGGTGAAGATTCCCGCTGGGACAAAAGCGGCAAATGGCCAGGTTTTATCCCAAGGACAAACCTGGAAATTTCGGACTCCAGCCCCCTCTTTGCATGCCTATTTTCCAAGTGGTATCCGCCAAGCCTTAGATCCAGTGATCTATTTGCGCTTCGATCAAGAAGTAAAGCCAGAAGCTATACTTTCCCGCCTTCAACTTCGCTCTCAATCAAAAAATTGGCCTCTTAAGTTAGTGACAGCAGCAGAAGCAGAAGCAGATCCGACTACCTATGACTCGAAGTCTGGAGATTGGGTGGCATTCAAATCAACAGAAAAATTCCCAAAAGACACAGAATTTACAGTTATACTTCCACCGGGGTTTTACTCCCGAGAAGGGCCGCGCTCTACTGAAGAAGAGATCAGTTTCCAGTTCAGAACCTACGGAGACTTTCAATTTTATAGCTTAAGCTGCGCTTCAGGTTCGCCACCCTGCTCACCAGGAGATCTAAAAGCCTATTTTAGTAATCCAGTGAATGCGCAGTCATTCAATCTAAGTCAGATTCAAATCAGTCCGGATGTGAAAGACCTGCAAACAATTTTTTCTATCAATAGTCTCTATTTTCGAGGTGCCTTTCAACCAGATACAGAGTATCGCTTTACCTTTGCAAGAGATCTGAAAGACGAGCTCGATCAAACTTTAGGTTCTGATAAAGTGGCGACTATCCGTACTGCACCCCTCGCACCTCAGCTAGGTTTTGGCAGTTCTCAGGATGTTTTTACTCTATATCCCCATAGCCCAAAAAGTATCTCAGTCTACAGTCGTGGCAATCCTAAACTCAGGGTAAGGCTACGGAAAGTCACCCCTCAAGATTGGGAGAATTTTCAGGTAAGTCGCAATAACAGAACTTCAATTCCAATAGGCGATGAGGTTTTCAATCAAACAATTTCTGTCTCGCAGCAAGATATACTCCAAGAAATTCCCATAGATCTCACTCCTGCCTTGAATAAGCAAGGATTTGGGCATGTCGTAGTGATCGTCGAGATAGAAGGAGATGCCAAAAAAAGGCGCATTAATACTTGGGTACAATCAACTAATATTGCCTTGGGAAGCTATTCAGATAGGCAAAGCGTTCTGGCTTGGGCAACCAATCTGAGCGATGGTAAACCATTGTCAGGAGTAAATTTGAGGATGAATAGTGTTTCTGAGATAACTAATCAGAATGGAATAGCTCAATTTTTTCCTGGAATCCGATCTTACGTTTTAACTGCCAACTATGGCGAAGACTCAGCCCTACTCACTAGAGCTTGGTACTTTTCACTACAAAGTGATAGCCTCAGATGGTATGTTTTCGATGATCGCAAACTTTATCGCCCCGGTGAGATGGTTCATTTCAAAGGCTGGGTCCGTCGATTAAACCCAAAAGAGAGCCATTTGGCTTTATATAATAACCAGCAAATTCACTATGTCATTAACAGTCAAGGCAGTAAGCTCACTGAAGGTAATCTGACTACAAATAGCCTCGGTGCTTTCAATTTAAATTTCACTCTACCGAAAGCTGTCAACCTTGGTGAGGCAACTCTTGAACTTAATTATACCTTCAGACATAACTTCCGAATTGACGAGTTTCGCCGCCCCGAATTTAGTGTTTCAGCGAGTGCTCCTCCTGGGTCATTTCTGATCTCCCAAAGTGCAGATTTGACTGCTAAAACGAGTTACTACAACGGTGGTGGATTGGCTAAGGTACCTGTTACCTGGCAAGTGACGGCTACTCAGACTAACTACACACCGCCTAATTGGGACAAATTTACTTTTGGAACCTGGTTTCCTTGGTGGCAACCAATTTCTAACTATAGCGACCAGACAACGAGTCAAACTTTCAAAAGCACTACCGACAGTTCTGGCAAACACAACCTGCGCATACACTTCGATGGGATACAGTTCCCTCGCCCCATGCGGCTTCAAGCCAATGCCACCGTTCAAGATGTCAACCGCCAAGCGATGAGCAGTTCAACTTTTTTGTTAGTCCACCCCGCCTCGCTCTATGTTGGTTTGCGCAGCGAAAAAACTTTTGTGCAGAAAGGCGAAGGTTTCACTATCGAGAGCATTGTTACTGATATCGATGGTGAGGTGAGGCCCAATCAAAAAGTGTCCATATCTTTTGTTCGTACTGATTGGGAGTACGAATCGGGTCAGTGGAAGCGGATCGGAAGAGAGTCACAATTCTGCACAGTTCAATCCGAAAATAGTCCAGTTTCCTGCCGATTTACACTTGATGCAGGTGGTATGTACCGCGTCATAGCGACGATCAAAGACAATAAAGGCCGCACCAACGAAACGGAATTGACCCTCTGGGTGCCCGGTGGTGCAACGCCTCCGAAGCAAGGTGTGCAGCGCGAAGAAGCGACTCTCATTCCAGATCGCAAGATCTATGAACCGGGTCAGACTGCGGAAGTCTTAGTACAGTCTCCCTTCCCAGATGCTAAAGGATTATTGATCGTTGACCGTGGGGGTATTGCCTCTCAATCAAACTTTGTTCTTGATGGTACGAGTACAACTTTGCGGATTCCCGTTTCTGAGCAAGATTTTCCGAGCATCAATCTACGAATCGAGTTAGTAGGGGAGAACTTTCGCACTGACGACAAAGGTCAACTTGACAAAACTTCGCCCAAACGTCCGGCTTTTGCTTCAGGAACCTTGAAACTTTATGTACCTCCTCTAGCTCGCACTCTATCTGTCACAGCGAAGCCGAAACAGAGCAGTGTCTTACCAGGAAGTACAACGGCTATCGATCTTGAAGTCAAAGATGCTAGCGGGAAACCTGTAGCCAACAGTGAAGTCGCCGTCGTTGTTGTCGATGAATCTGTGCTGGACTTGGCGAATTACCGACTCGAAAATCCACTACCAACTTTCTATCCAGAACGCTCCGCAACACTTCAAAGTAATGATCTGCGCGAACAGCTGCTTATTCAGACACCATCTCAGGTACCGTCTGATATCACTGGTGCGCAATATTTTGATTATGCTGATTTTCTTCCTGAGGTTGAAGCAACTAATACCAGTAGAGCAAGAAATAGCGAGGTTGTATTTACTAAAGAAGATTTCGTAGCGACAGGTGCAGCTGATGTTGACGTACTTACTAAGCTTGCCTCTGGCTTCTTTGCAATCGATTCTCTTGGATCTCCCTCTAACCCAATCGTCCTACGCTCGAACTTCAATCCACTTGCGATTTTCGCTCCATCAGTAATCACGGATGCTCAAGGCCACGCTCGAGTTACGGTCAAAATGCCTGACAACTTGACTCGATATCGAGTGATGGCTGTGGCAGTCAGTGGCAGTGAATTCTACGGCAAAGGTGAAAGTACGCTCACTGCTCGATTACCTCTCATGGTTCGACCCAGTGCGCCTCGTTTCCTGAACTTTGGCGACCGCTTCGAGTTACCTGTGGTTGTCCAGAATCAGACCGACAAGCCCCTTAAAGTTGACGTTGCCCTTCGAGGTACAGGCTTCTTGCTCGCAAAGTCTGGCCAACGGGTGACGGTACCTGCCCATGACCGGGTGGAAGTCCACTTCCCTGCGGAGGCCAATCAAAGTGGGGAAGCCCGATTCCAAGTGGCTGGTATTTCTGGAAACTACCAAGATGCGGCGGAAATTGTCCTGCCCGTCCAACTTCCCGCTACTGCTGAAGCTTTTGCCACCTACGGCCAAATCGATGCAGGTAGCATTGTCCAACCGATTCAAACCCCCGATAAAGTGCTCAAGCAAGTGGGCGGGTTAGAAATCTCTACTTCGTCTACAGGCTTACAAACGCTCACCGATGCCTATCTTTATATTGCCAGTTACCCCTACGGCTGCGTCGAGCAGATCTCGTCGCGGATTATGACAACGGCTGCGCTCAGGGATGTCTTGAGTGCCTTCAAAGTGGAGGGAATGCCCACAGCTACAGAGATTCAAGGGGGCATGGAACGGGATATTCAACGCCTCGCCAGTTTGCAAAATCCTAGCGGTGGTTTCGGATTCTGGAGGCTAGAAGACAAAGAATGGCCGTACCTAGGCATACATGTCGCCCATGCCATTCAGCGAGCGAAAGAAAAAGGCTATTCCGTTCCTACGCAAATGCATGAGCGTTCTTTGCAGTATCTGCGCACCATTGAAAGCCACATTCCTAGTAACTACAAAGAGGATACGCGGCAATCTTTGATCGCCTACGCCCTCTATGTGCGCAAACGCTTGGGGGACAGCGATCCTGAGCGAGCACGCCAACTCATTCAAAAAGTTGGCCTCAAAAAGCTTCCCCTCGAATCGATAGGTTGGTTGCTACCTATCCTTTCTGCCGATCCTGCTTCTAAGCGTGAAGTGGCGGCGATTCGGCAGTTACTCAATAACCGCGTTAGCGAAACGGCGAGTACCGCGCACTTCGTCACTTCCTACGGCGATGGAGATTATCTGCTACTCAACTCGGATCGCAGGACAGACGGGATCATCCTCGAAGCCTTGATTGGCGATCAACCTCAAAGTGACCTGATTCCTAAAATCGTCAAAGGTCTACAGGCGCACAAACTCCAAGGACATTGGAGCAATACCCAGGAGAACGCTTTTATCCTGCTGGCTCTAGATCGCTACTTCAATACCTACGAAAAAGTCACTCCCGACTTTGTGGCGCGCAGTTGGCTGGGCAATCAGTTCACAGGCTCTACCAATTTCCGAGGGCGCTCCACGGATACCTATCAACTGAATATTCCGATGGAGGCTTTGATGCGTAAGTCTGGCATTCAAAATCTAACCCTTGAGAAAAGTGGTGCTGGTCGTCTTTACTATCGGATTGGTCTGCGCTATGCGCCTGAAAGTCTGAAACTGAAGCCGTTGGAACGTGGGTTCAGCGTGATGCGTACCTATGAGAGCATCGACGACCCCAAAGATGTTCAACGCGAAAAAGACGGTAGCTGGACGATCAAAGCGGGAGCAAGGGTGAAAGTGCATTTGCGTATGTATGCGCCGACGCGCCGCTACCATGTTGCCCTTGTCGATCCCTTGCCTGCAGGTCTTGAACCGATCAACCCTGGGCTGGCTGGCTCTCAACCCGACAAGCCCCCATCCAATCCAAGCGACAACGCCTACAGAAGCTGGTACAGCAGCCATTGGTTCGAGTTTCAGAACCTCCGGGATGCCCAGGCTGAGGCTTTCACCTCTTTACTTGACGGTGGGGTTTATGAATACAATTACACAGCACGGGCGACAACTCTAGGGGTTTTCGTTGTCCCACCTTCGAAAGTCGAAGAGATGTACCAACCAGAAGTTTTTGGTAGAAGTGGAACGGATCAAGTCGTTGTAAAGTAAGTTCAATGCTAATAGAGTCCTTGTTGGGATGAGTGGCATATAAACATACGAATCACAGAGTCTTGATGTCCATTTTTAATACTTGCAATTGAGCCAGATAATGGCGCAAAAGACAGTTCTCTCCCGATGAATGATAGTCGTGTGATGGACACCAGTAACAGTTCAATGGCGCGGAACCTCAGGCCACCTTGGTACATGGTCAGGCAGTTGCGCTTGACTGCATCCGGTTATCCTTAGGCATGGCAATATTCAGGAAACTGCTTTCGGCAGTCTTTACAGAAGCAGAGCTGGCCTGCTCCCCGCATGGGGGGTTGTCATCGGAAGTTGGTTAGAGTGGCAGTGTAGGCATTCCATTAGCCTATGATGTAGCGCCCCGCTTTTTGCTGAGTACAGTCTTCCTACGTCGGAATTGAGCACTCACCCCCAGCGCTAGGGCGGCTCCCAGCCAAGATGTGGTTACTGGTTCCGGTATAGGTTGGAAGTTTATGTTGTCTACGAGCAGCCCACTTTGAACAGTAGTGTCGTTTCTGTTTGCCACCAGGAACTGTAGCGTGTAGGTTCCTGCTCCCAATGATAGTGACACCGAGTTAAAACGAGTGTCTGAATCGAAGGACTGGGTTCCTGAAGCAATGAGGGTGCTGCCGAGGACACTTGCCAGAGGATCGGCCTCCACTGAGAATCCGAAATTTCCAGGAAAGACAACGCATGGTTCATTCTCTACGTTGCACTGTACGTAACCCCCTGGTGAGAGGAAGTACGAAGCAAAGTCATCGTTAGATGCTGGCGTCCGCAGAGTTTCGTTGGTCAGAAAGTTCCAGCTAAAGTTCAGTGTCCCAGCTGTATCGAGGGTGAAGGTTTGAGAAATCGCTGACCCTCCAGTCACATTACTAGCAATCAGACTCCCCGGTGTCAGACCCAGAAAAGTTTCCAAGCTAGAGACATTACCTGTACTGGGGGTAGTCAAAAGGGCTGCGAAGTTCCCGTCTGTGGGAGAACCTGAGCAAGGCGTGGTACTGCCACAGATGGCTGTATTGTCCACAACTGCTTGATTGCCCGTGCTGAGGGTACTCCAATTTGAAAAGTCACCTGTCTCAAAACTGCCATTCTCCACACCAAAGGCTTGGACTGGGGTCGTGAAGGTACAAAGGCTCACCAGCAATAGCCCACTAATTCCTGCACTGATCATGTTGGTTGTCATTTTGGTTGTCCTCGTGAAGGGAAACTATGGGGTAACAGTGAACTTGGTCGGGCTTGTGTTGAAGCCATTGGGAGTGATCACAACGATTGCCCCACTCCTTGCTCCAGCAGGGACAACGGCTTGAATTTGGCTATCGGAGAGCACAGTGAAGAGGGCCGAAGTGGTGCGGAATCGCACATTAGTCGTACCAGTGAAGTTTGTGCCGTCGATAGTGACTGTAGTTCCTACAGGGCCGCTCGTCGGGCTGAAGCTCGTGATGGTTGGTGGGTTGTTAAGTACAGTCAGGCTATTTGTACTGGTGGCACTACCCGTAGGAGTATTGATAGTAATTGGGCCACTAGTCGCCCCAGTTGGCACTTGCAGATTGACTTGACTGTCTGAGACATACCCGAAGCTAGCACTGAGACCATTCACATTCACTGAGGTGACACCCGTGAAGCCTGAGCCTGTGAGTGTGACAATCGAACCGACAGCGGCACTCGCGGGACTAAAGCTGGTAATGGCTGGCGCGTTCAGGCCGTATAGTTCCGCACTGCTTTCGTAGCCGCCGATGTTGCCATTAAATCCCGCTGCTACAAGGAGTGCACCATTGGGCAATAGTGTTGCTGTATGATCGAATCTAGCTTTGTTTAAGGAGCCGGTATTGCTCCATTTACCACTTTGCGGATCAAATAACTCAGCACTGCTGAAAGAGGAAAAAACGATATCTCTTCCTCCTGCTATGAGGACTGTGCCATTAGGTAGCAATGTTGCTGTATGTTGGCTTCTTGCCGTATTCATGGAGCCAGTGGTTGACCAAGTTCCAGTTGATGAATCGTACAGCTCGGCGCTGCTTAAAGGGAAATTACCGCTATTTCCCCCTCCTGCGACAATAACTGCTCCACTAAGAAGCATTGTTGCTGTATGTTCAGATCGAGCTATGCTCATCGAGCCAGTGACACTCCAAGCACCAGTCTGTGGGTCGTACAGCTCTGCACTGCTAATGGTGAAGCCTCCCGCAACAAGAACTTTACCATTTTGTAGCAATGTGGCTGTGTGGAGATATCGAGCCGTTGTCAAGGAGCCAGTGGTACTCCAGGTACTTGTTGAAGGGTCGTACAACTCCGCAATGCTCAAATAGCCATTGCTGTTTTGTCCCCCCGCCACAAGAACCTTGCCATTTTTAAGCAACGTCGCTGTGTGACCGCTCCTAGGTGTTGATAGGGAGTTTACGGTGCCCCAGATGCCTGTTGCTGGATCGTACAATTCTGCACTAGTTAATGCTGCGTTGTTATTTAATCCCCCAGTCACAAGAACTTTACCACTGGACAACAATGTTGCTGTATGAAAAGACCTAGGCGTAGACATTGAGTTTGTGGTGCTCCATGTGCCTAATAACGGGTCGTACAATTCTGCACTAGTTGATGCTGTGTTGTTATTGAATCCCCCAGTCACCAGCACCTTGCCATTTTGCAGCAAAGTCGCCGTATGCTTCTGCCTTGCGGTGCCTAGGTTGCCAGTGGTTGTCCAAGTACCTGTTGTCGGTGGATCGTACAACTCTGCACTGCTGGTAGTAGTGCTGCTGCTGGTAGATCCCCCCGCGATAAGAACTTTGCCATTGGACAAAAAGGTCGCTGTGTGATTTGCCCTAGCTGTGTTCATGGAGCTAGTGAGACTCCAAGTTCCTACTATTGGGTCGTACAATTCAGCACTGTTTAAGTAGCTGCTACTCAAGCCTAATACCCCGCCTGCCACAAGAACTTGGCCATTCGGTAACAGCGTCGCTGTGTGATCTGTCCTAGTTACGTTTAGGAAGCCAGTGCTGCTCCAAGTGCCAGTTTGCGGGTCATATAGCTCTGCACTGCTATCACTGTTGTTATTGAGTCCCGCTGCAACGAGAACCTTACCATTGGTCAATAACGTTGCCGTATGACGCCACCTGGCCGTATTTAGAGAACCAGTGGTCACCCAAGTCCCTGACTGCGGGTCGTACAACTCAGCAGTGTTACCGTTGACGAATCCCCCTGCCACAAGAACTTGGCCATTATTCAGCAATGTCGCCGTGTGAACTGATCTAGCCGTGCTCATGGAGCCAGCGGTATTCCAAGTTCCTGTTGTCGGGTCGTACAACTCCGCACTGCTCAGATAGATGCCAACAATATTGATGTTAAATCCCCCTGTAACGAGTACCTTGCCATCGGGCAGTAGCGTCTCCGTCTGAAGTGCTCTGGCCGTGGCCATTGAGCCAGTGGTGCTCCAGGTACTTGTTGAAGGGTCGTACAACTCCGCACTGCTCAAAAAGCCATTGCTGTTTTGTCCCCCCGCGACGAGAACCTTGCCACTAGGCAGCAACGTCGCTGTGTGTTCACTTCTGGCTGTAGACATTGAGCCAGTATTGCTCCAGGTGCCAGAACTTGGGTCGTACAAGTCTGCACTGTTGCCAGATCCCCCTGCGACAAGGACTTTGCCATTGGGCAGCAATGTTGCTGTGTGGTCTTGCCTAGCTGCTGTCATTGAGCCAGTAGTCGTCCAAGAAGGGTCAACGACCAGCGGATAGCGCAATCCTTGAGTCTTGACCACCAAGCGTAAATGCTTGCCGCCTTCAAGAATTTGCCAATGCACTGCCGATTCACTGCGTTGACCATTGCTGTCCACCAACCAGGGCTTTTCAATGCGTAATCCCTGGCTTCGACTATCAACAAACGCAATACTGCCACCCTCAGACCGTACTTGCACGCCTTCTCCTAGCTGCACCTTGTAATCGAATACCCTTGGTGCTTTGCTGTTGCGTAAGTACAAAAATTCTTCGCTTTTGCCTCGTTGGACAACCTGAAGGCTATCGGTGTTGGGGTAGGCATTTTTATAGACAAGCGTTTTGCCCTGTTGTTCAGCTTTGACCGACTGTGCTCCAAGGGGCAGCACTTCTACTCGTACTGCTCCTTGTTCAACGATAGTGGTACCGGAGTAGCGTTGTGGCAAGAACAATTGCATCTTCCCTCGTGCAGCCATCGCTAGCCATGCCTGTTGCTCAAGAGGCTTCAGTCCTACTGGTGTTTGGCTAGCGGTAGAAGAAGCTACCGCAGCCAGTCCTGTGACGGTTCGCTTGTCAAAATGTCGAGTGGTGACAGTCCAGGGCACCTCTCCTTCTAGTTGTTGGTGCAGGGATGGAAATTGCTCTGCTAGCGAACAACTAAGACAATCACCTTTCACCTCTACTGAGAACTGGGTAGTAGTAAAGGCAGCAGCACTCGAAGGCATGAGGTCAATGAAGACCAACAGCAAAATGCTCAATAGACTGAAGCAGCGACGCGAAAGGGTAGAGAACATAGCAAAACTCAGGATAGTGAGGCACAGAAGGGCGAGAGCCGTTAGATCAGGTGTAAAGATTGAGGCGATTGGGGTAAATCGCCCTGGGAAGCTTTGGATTAGTAGCTAAGAAAAAGGAACCAGCGTTTAATCGAGCTATACAACCAGGCAGATAAGAAGAAATGTATACGATGGAGAGGCGCTTTGGGTGTCTCCTGGAGCACACCTGCGGTAAATCTTCCCTGAATCTTCTTTGTATGCCCACGTTCTGGCGCAACGATCCGTGCATTATAGGTCTTAAACCCTTGCCCTGTCAGTTTTTTAGGGAAATGCCAATGGTGAAAGCGTTAGGCCGGAGATCGATATTGACCAAGTAAGGTGTCTGGCCTGATTTGTTGATCGAAGCCATAAGCGTTGCTGCTGTTGCCCTCGACGCCCCGGTCTAGTCGCTGCCTGCTCAATGCCTTCTTGGTGGTGATGATCCGCTGTTGTGCCCCGATGTCGTCCCCGGCGCTGGAGTTGGAGCTAGGTCTGAAGGTGCCATATTGAATCAGAGAGTACTTAAAGGCTCTTGAAGAGCGGGTTTCAGCCTCTGCCCCCTGACCTCGTTGCGCCAGAACGTGAGCCTGCAAGGAGAACGGACTGGCAAAGAGCAGGGTACAAAGGCAAGCTCGAAGCGGTTCCGTTCAGTTTTAGGGTCACTTATCCCTCTTTGGACAAACTGGGGTGGAATGTTGATTTCTTGTAGTCTGAAACAGTGTGCCCTGAAAGGCTCCGGAGTGACAGAAGAGGGGTAAATGCCTTCAAATGAGATCTCAGCCTCAAGGAACCGGTTGCTGTCGTGTGTTCGACGATGCTATGGGCAGCATCTGCTGCAGACGTGTGCCCTCCATCAGCCAGATCACACGTTTCTCTGGAGTGCTGCCGTTGCGCCAGAGGATGTCTGGCCTGCGGTCGCCGTTGTAGTCGGTGGTGCCAGCGATCTGCCAGTCGGTGTCGCTCAACGTGGGTAGTTCTACTGTCGAGTGCCGAACAGTTCCGTTCATCAGCCACAGCCGGTTGCTGCCGGTGCCGTAATTGCGCCAGAGGACGTCGGCTTTGCCGTCGCCATCGAAGTCGGCGACGGCCGCGATCTCCCAGGCGAGATCGGCCACCGATGGCAGGACTGCCGTCTGACCCTGTGCCTTGCCCCCAAGTTGCAGTGTGAGTTGGCCGCTCAAGGGAGATCGCGTCAGAGTGTCAGGTCTGCCGTCTGCGTTGAAGTCGGCAGAGAAGATGCTCGATAGACCTCTACTCAGAACGAGCGAGGTATCTCCACCCACACTGTTAGCACCGTCGAGAGCGATCTGATAACTGGTACCGACTAGGGCGTCAAAGGTGACCTGACTCTCAAGAGAACCACCAGCGTTGTTGTTGGCGGCCACGACCGACAAATTGTTGAGTTCGTTGCCGGTGTAGACGGCGAGCAGCGTGTCGAAGGTACTGTTACGCGTCGAAATGGTGACCCGGCGATTGCGCGAGGGTGTCCAGGTCCACCAGACCGACCTGCCTCCGGGGTTGCCAGCATGGTTTGGCTCATTTAACTCCTTAGTTGCCCTAGAGGTGTTCACCGTCCGCGATAGCGCTGGGACAACTTGGGATGGCAGAGTGTCGCGAGCTGAAAAATTGTCGTTGGGCGCAAATGGTCCGAGGCCAAGATTGATCTCGCCAACGGAGCCGAAGAAGCCACCAACGACTATCCGGTACGTGGTACCGGCGATGGCCGTAAAGGTGACCCGACTGTTACTACCGCTATTAGAATTGTCGTTGCTTGCAACTGGGGTAAGAGCATTGACGGCATTCCCGGTATAGACCGCCAGTACCGTGTCGAAGTTGCTGCCGAAGGTGTCGATGACCACTGAACCAGTTTCCGGTGCCGTCCAGGTCCACCAGACCGTTCGCGAAGCAGGAAAACCGGCGTGGGCAGGTTCACCAACCTCCGCACTTGATCCCCGATTCGTGCCGCTGGCGCTGGCTTGCTGACCGACAAGCTCGATAGCGTTGGCGAAGTTATCGTTCGCTGGAGGCTCTAGCAGTTGCAACTGAAGAGTGAAGCTACCGGTTGAAGGAGTAGAGCTGCCGAAGTTCGCGCTGTCGACGACGATCTGATAGTTAGTACCGGCGGTAGCAGAGAAAGTAAGTTGCGTTGAGAACGAGACGCTGGCAACCGGCGTTAGGGACAACAGCTGATCGCCGGTGTACGTCGCCAGGATTGGCGAGAATGAGAAGGCGTTGAGGAGTGTAAGCTCCACCGTACCTGTAGTCGGTGCCGTCCAGCTCCACCAGACCGAAGATGTGCCGGGAGTACTTGCGTGCAACGGCTCGTCCGGCTGACGAGTCGCACCGACTGTGGTTCCTGGGACAGACAGCAGGGAGCCGCTGAACACCGTGCGCTCCTCAAAGTTGTCGTTGACAGGGCCAACCTGAGCGAGCAATTGCTCAGGTAAGACATTGGCGCTGATGAGTGCGCCCCCAATAAAAACTGCCGCAGTTACGACAAATGGTACATGAGTATTCATGATCTTCAACCTGATGATGGGAAGATTTCGGGTGTTGCGCAACGAAGTAATGATTGGGCTTAGAACCTTTCACTTGGAGCCCGATACTGAGCCGCGCTTGCAAAAGAATTCTACTTGCCTTTATTACTCCGCTGTGCAACGCCCTTCTAATCTAAAGAACTGATAATGGCCTTATGGATACAATCGCATTGAAGATGAAAACAGTAATCATCAAAGATAAGAAGATGGGGGAATTTGGGAAGCAAGAGTAAGTAGAAACCTTCTTTAGAAATCACACGACAATCTTAGAATTGTATGGTTAATAATAGGGTAAGCTTTAGTTAAATCTTGATTAAATTTGAAATATAATTATCAAAATAGGATGGTGGCTGACATTTAGCGATTTATACTGACTTGATTTAATCTGGAATCACTAGCCAAGGGCGGATTAGAACTTGTACTTAACCCTCGGATTGCTGATCAATATCCCATAAACAGTGTGCTTCAGCGGATTACCCACGAGATGCGCAACGAGTCGTGCATTAGGGGTCTGAAACCCTTGTCCCATCTACCTTACAGCTATAAACATGGGTGACGCTTTGCGAGTCTACCGATGTCTGAGTCTCAACCCACCCCTTTTGCTCAAAGTGCTTGACTGATCAACCAGATTTTTGAAGAAACCGCGCACGGTGCTGGAATCCTTTTTCCTACCTCCCCCAGACTTGTAACGCGGGACGGCCTGCCCGTCATCCCTGTAAGGAGAGGGGAACTTCTAGGGAGGGTAGTAGGTGGTGGATGGTTGATCGGCGGATCGTCCTACCACCAGGCGCATTAACTGAGAGCAGCATCAAGCTTTGTCATCTCGGTGGTTGTGCCTGGTTATTTACTTCGCCCTGTTTCGTAGAAGCACTTCAATTCCATGCTTGGGTACCTTGATCTTGGTGTCGCAGAAAAACTAACCATGCTCGGTAAAACGATCTCCAATTCTCGCAGTCTCTCTACTGCGCCAGTTGAGAGTCCTGGAGTTAAGCAAGTAGTATCGATTGGCCTATTGCTTAGGTGTTTAGTCATCGTCAATCTCTGTGCAGGCTGTTCATCACCTGACTATGTGAGTAAAAATATCTCAGATGGATTACGTCAAGTAGCGGTATTTCCGTTGTCAATTCCAGTTCCCTGGCTACAAGATGGCATTCCTCTAGGTCGAATGCACTATGGATATGCTGATAAGAGTGGAAGAATTGTCATTCCCCCTCAGTATGAGGAAGGCGGAGACTTTAAAGAAGGTCTTGCTGCTGTGAAACTCAATGGGAAGTACGGTTTTATCGATCGCTCTGGAAAATTAGTGATTGCATATCAGTTCGACGATGCGAGGTGGTTCTCTGAAGGGATGGCAGGTGTACGTCTAGGAGACCAGTGGGGATTCATTGACGCTAGTGGTAAGTTAGCAATTCCACCACGCTTTTCCAGTGTTTGGAACTTCGAGGAGGGTGTTTCTAAAGTCTCAGTAGGGCTACCAGGAAAACCTCATAAAACAGCCTTTGTGGACAAGAAAGGCAAATTCGCAATCCAGCCAAAATTTGATGTCGCTGGTAATTTGTCGGAAGGATTGATGGATGTTCAAATTGATGCAAAGTGGGGCTATAGCAATGCTAGTGGTAAGTTAGTCATACCTACAAGGTATGACGAGGCTCAGCCATTTCATGGAGGGTTAGCTGGTGTGAGAATCGGTGACAAATGGGGAGTGATTGACCGTACAGGCAAGATGATTATTAAGCCAGTTTTCGATGAAGTTGACAGCTTCTCAGAAGGTTTGGCAAAGGTTGTGGTGGCAGACAAGAAAATAAATGATTCAATGAAAGCAATTCGCTGTGGCAAGTGGGGATTTATCAACCGCTCGGGGAAGTATGTGATTCTTCCGCAATATGACGAAGCCGAAAACTTCAATGGCGGGAGGGCAAAAGTTTATTTTAGAGATGCAAAAGGGTTTATTTGGTACCAGGATCCCGGCTACGTGGATCACCAAGGAAAGTACACATCTCCCAAAGGTGATCGTACAGGTGCTAATTGGGGTTATGAGCATGATGATTGCGCTGCGTTGCCCTCACCTTCTAATGCTACTCAATAGTATTGAGCCATGTTTCTCCTTGAAGACCCATGCTCTGCTCAAAGGTTCTGGAGAAAGGTTTGCAGGTCAGGCGAATGGATAATCGCATCAGCCAACTGTTGAAGCTTCTCGGTACTTTCGCTAGCTTGAATCTGGGACACAACTTGGGCGCTTAGAGAGCCGAATTTGAGGGTCATGAACTGAAGAAGCATCTCGCGTTGTCCCCTGAGTTCGCCCTCTTGCCGTCCTTCTTCCATGCCTTCTTGGAAAACACGGGTATTGCGTAGACTGTCAATTTTGAGCATAGTTTCAATCTCCCGACGAGTGAGGTTAGGGAATTTGGCTACGAAAATGGTTTCGAGCATTTCCATTATCTGCGCTTTGCGTTCTGATGACAGGGGTTCTGCCTTCAGCCGAGGGAGTAAATCTCCCACTTTTAATTTGAGACTGCGTTTGGGATGGTGAGTAGAGCCAAGACCTGGAAAGCAATTGACCCTTGCTCTCCTTGGTGATCCTCCAAGTAGAATACCTTCACTTTGCCACTGGCTTGAAATTCCTGGTAATTGATGGGGAAGCCAGGATCCATGGAGTGGCGAGCAAATAGAATAGCCGCTTGCCAATCGCCATCAAAACGCTTGCGGTGAATGTAGATAGCAATTTGAGCGAATAGTCTTCGGTAGATGGCGTTGTCTTTTTGGAACTGGCATTCTAGGAAGTAGAGGGTTATCAACAACATAAAACATGCGTATCAGGAGTATCTCCAATAATTGGCCGAAGCCGCACATGCTTTTCGATATACAATAGTAAAGCTGGAGTATGTCGTTGTATGGGTCAGCTATGCCTTTTGCTGCTGGTGACGTAATTGCTGAACGCTATCAATTGCAAAGGCGCCTTGGTATAAACGGCCCTCGGGAAACCTGGCTTATCCACGACCTGCAGCAGGGTTGTGCTTGGGTACTCAAACTCCTTTACTTTGGTGGAGACACCCAGTGGCAGGAACTCAAACTTCTAGAGCGTGAGGCCGAAACCCTCCAGTCTCTGCACCATCCTGCCATCCCGCACCACAGCACAGCTTTCTGGAGCGAACGCTTGGAAGGACACTACTTCTGCCTGCTTCAGCAATATATTCCAGGAATTACCTTGGCCGAACAGTTGCACAGAGGGGTGCGTTACGACCCCAATGAACTGGAACGGCTGATCATCTCCATGTTGAATGTTCTTGAGTACTTACACAGCCAATCTCCGAGTGTAGTGCATCGGGATATCAAGCCCAGTAATATCCTAATAGGTGAAGATGGTGCGTTTTACTTGATCGACTTCGGAGCCGTACAGGCCAAAGCGAGTGGTCGAGGAACAATAACTGTAGTAGGCACCTTCGGTTACATGCCCCCTGAGCAGTTTGCAGCGCAATCGCTCCCAGCATCGGATTTATACGCACTTGGGGCTACACTGGTTCATCTAATTAGTGGGGTTGACCCCGTTGATCTCCCTCGCGAGGGTCTGCGGATGCAGTTTGCTGGGAGGATAAATCTAGACAAAGGTTGGCAAATATGGCTTGAGCGAATGGTAGAACCAGAGTTAGAGTGGCGCTGGAGCAGTGCCTCAGAAGCATTGGATCAGTTTAAGGAACGCGATGGGCTTCCAAGCTCTGAGGCATTTGAGCAGCTGCTGGAACTGGGAGAGACAGGCACTAGCCAATCTGTTGATATTCACCAAAAGAAATATCCACTGTGGAAGTTAACGGCAATGGGTGGGATGTATACTTTTATGGTGCTTGCCGTGCTAATGAGTACATTTATCGTCCAGAAGATCTTGAGAATTGATAACTCGCAACTGACAGTAATTGCTGGCTTCCTAATTTCCTCGTTAATAATTGGAGTAATTGCAGAAGCCTGCAATTATCGCGGTTCCAACCGTCAATAAGTTTTACCGCAGATGTACTCTATAAAACATGGAGAACTGGCTTTCATAAGGTACATTTCTTCTTGACTACTTATTAAGTCTTGCCTTCGTAAAAGTATTGTGCATCTTTTTCTCGAACTATCACTTAGATAAGTACTTTTGCCCAACTGCTCTTGTCCTTCTATGCCTTTCTACCCTGAGTTTTGCCATGTGCTCTACCCTTCCTCGTCGCTGCTTCCGACTGTTCGTTGCACTGCTGATCGTGCTTATGGATTTGATGCCGTTGAGCGCTACTGCTCTCCAAACCCAATTTGCAGTGGCGGTGCAAGCAGATTGCCTCAGTTGTACCCTTGCCAAGCAATTTCCAGTTCTTCACCCACAACTGCAAGGCGAAGTGAAATGGGAAACTCGGAAACAGCTAATCGGTAAGCAAACCGTAGTAGGACTTGAGACGACAGTCGCTTCTAGTAATATCCACCCACCCATGGGACTCAAACCCCTAGAGCAACAAGCGTGGATGGCCATGGCGCAAAGGGAGCAGATGCACCTATTTTTACCCCACACCTACAACGGCAAAACAGTTGTCGAAAAGGGAAAAGTACGGGTGGAAGTGCAGCCTCTTGGAGCACAGTCGGCACATTCAGAACGACAGGGTATGGCGCTTGTCTACAAGAATGCTTATCCCAACACAGATAGCCTTCAAGTCGTCAAGCAAGGTCAAAGTGAGGAGTTTTTGTACCTGCGAAATAGCAATTCTCCAAAGGTTTTTGACTACAAGGTGAAAGTCAGCCAAGGAGTACAGATTCGCGCGATGGAAGGCAGTATTGCGTTTGTAGACAGCCGAGGTCAAGGAGTACGCATCGAGCGACCCTGGTTGGTGGATAGCACTGGCAAACGCAGTGAGACGGCTGTGCATTGGCAGATCCTTGAGGGAGGAAAGCGCTTGAGGCTGGTAGTGATGCCTTTGGGATTGCGCTATCCGCTGGTCGTGGATCCGTCTTGGACGACTACTGGCCCCATGAATAAGGCTAGGTACTATCACACAGCATCACTGCTACCTAACAGCAAGGTTCTTGTAACGGGGGGGACAGACTCCGATGGCAACTATTTTAGCAATGCAGAGTTATACGACCTAACATCAGTAAGTCTGAGTTACTACCCTCTTCCATCGTGCCGAATTGTTGATACCAGAAACACTGCCTCATCAAACCTGCCTATCGGTAGTCCAGTGACTTACACAGTCAACCAAGGAGGTGCTACTGTCGACTACAGCTCTCAAGGTGGAAGTGCTTCAGGCTGTGGTATTCCAACTGACGCTAAGGCTGTCTTCTTCAACTTTGTTGCTGTTAATGCCTCAGGCTCTGGCCATCTCCAAGCTTGGCCTTTTGGTACCTCCATTCCAACTGCCAGCGTTCTGAACTACGCCAATCTTCCTGGATTCAACATTGCAAATGGTATTGTCTTATCTGTCTGCGATCCATCAGCAACAACTTGCAGCAAAGATTTGAATGTGCAGGCAAATCAATCAACCATCAAGTTGGTCGTGGATGTGGTTGGATACTTTAAATAACCACGAAGCATGGATATTTTCTGTGACTAATTCAACATTAAACAGGGATCATTTGCTAGGTCTCGT
>JACMLN010000170.1 GCA_014379585.1 Gloeobacterales cyanobacterium ES-bin-313
CAAAGTTTGCCAATGCCTATTTTAATCGGGGCAATGTTTACTTTGGTATCGACGACTTCAAGAATTCTGTAAAAGATTACGATCAATACATTAAACTTGAGCCTGGAAATGCTGAAGGCTACAATGCTCGCAGCAATGCCCGCTATAAAGCTGGAGACCGCGCCGGAACGCTGGCAGACTACGATCAACTCATCACCCTCAAACCAAATGATGAAAAGATCTTCTACAATCGCGGTGTGTTACTGAGCGAGACTGGCAACATTAAAGGTGCGATTGAAAGCTACTCAAAAGCAATTTCTCTCAAGAATGACTATGAAATTGCTCACTTTAATCGTGGCCTTCTACGAGAGAAATCCAAGGATTTCAAAGGAGCGACTGAAGATTTGACAAGATGCATTGAAATCCATTCTGACGATGCAAGAACCTATCGTTACCGAGGTAATATACGCTTCAATTTGAAGGATATCGTCGGTGCGCGGGCTGATTGGCAAAGAGCAGCAGATCTTTATCAACAAAAAGGAGAAATAGAATCTTATAAACAATTAAAGAGTTTACTCGATGCAGTACGTAAATAATTACAGAACATTATTGGTCTCAATCCATGCTCCAGTCTGTTGTCAGTTGGTCAAAGTTAGATCTCCAGAAAGCTTGTAGTGAGCATTTGAATCAAATTAAAGAAGTAGAATTTACTAAAAAAGTTCTTTTACTTCGACATTGTGAAACATCTATTTCATCACAGGCAATAGAATATCTTACTTTCCAAGAGTTCATTATTCGAAGTATTGATCTTCACTGGGCATCACTCTACCAACACCTCTTCTACAGTAATCCGGAAGTGCAACCCCATTTTCTTGAGCAAAACATCGCTAAACTGCTCCTCGAAAAAGCTTGTCTGCTCTGCCCTAAACATGGAACCATTTTCGAGAATTGTGGATTGCGAATATCTCGTGCCCAAGAGCAAATTTTGCTGGCTGCTGACATCGCAAGTGCCAATCACTTTTCAAGCGAAGAAATGAGCAAACGCCTTGTGCGTGCCTGGAACGATGAGGAAGACGAGGATCGGATTTCCATGCTCTCTGCCTTAAGTTGTTGTGCTACAAAGCTGCGCGAAGCGACCATCCATTCTGGGAATCTAGATAGAAGCACACAAAATTTTCTGTTTGGGCAACTTATTGAAAATGTACCGGATTTTTGGCAAGATTTCGATGCAATTGTTGTCGATTGCGCAGAAGAAAGTTCAGCCCTTGCCTTAGAATTCTATCGGCTTGCCGATGAACAGCAAAAAAGTGTTTTTCTCGCTTACTTAATTGGTGGAGGCTACCAATTAGAAAGCATACCAACGTTGGTGGCTGAGTTCATTGCCCGTCGAACTGACTTTCGCTATTTAGACGCAACTGGAATAAGTTTGGCGGGGTTTGGGGAAATTCTTGCTAGAAAGCTCTCCCTCGATTTTAAGAACCCCCTAGCCACGCCAGACTTGATCGATCAAAAACCTCCAACTCATCTTCAAGGGCAATCCCAGACAGAGATGGCAGAACGCATGGCAGTACAAATTGCGGAGATTCTTAGCCAAGGGGTGGCCATTGAAAAGATTGTTGTGATTACGCCGCGACCAGATCCTAGCTTGGCATTGGTTCTGAAAGTCAGACTGGCAAAAGCAGTTTATTTTGTTGAAGAGGCACTTCCACTTGTAAAATATCCTCTGGTTCGCGCTTTACTCTGTGCCCTAGAACTTGCCCACCCCGCTTGGAATTGCTTTCCAAGTTTTGCGGAAGTACAAGTGATGCTCAGTGTGCTTCTCGATATCGATCCAGTGCGCGCTGAGTTATTAACAACGGATGTTCTCGATCCCCTCAGTCGTACCCTGCGTCCCGGACAAGCAACACGATTTCCAGAACGAGTTGGTTTTGCCAACTTAGCCTCCTATCAGCAACTCCATGGCTGGCTAGAAACCTATCAGGCAGGCGATCAACGCACTATTCCTGATTTTTGGGAGCATCTCGTTGCTGAGTTGTGCAACGAGAGTTTTACCCCTGAAGATGTTTTGCTCTTTCAAGCTTTGATTGCAACTACCCAAGAAGTGCAAAATATTTTCCCAGGGCAATCACAAAAATCTTTTTTAAAGACGCTGCGCTCTGGACTCTATGCTCCACAATTGCCGATACCTTCAGAGCCTTTTCTACTCCTCGCCACTCCCGAAGACTTTTTGGCGCAAGATCTGCAAGTCCACCACCAGTTCTGGTTCGATATTAGTTCCGATCATTGGTTAAAGTCTGCATGGCAAACTTTATATAACCATCGGGTGCTCACCCCAGAATGGAATGGCCAACCTTTTGGCGAACTCCAAGATCGTCGCTTTCGTATGCTGTCATTGGCGAAACTGCTGTTTCAACTTTCTTGTCGCACCGAAACCCTTTGGTTTGTTCAGTCAAGCCTGAATGCCCGTGGTGAAGAGAATACAGGATTGCTTGCCCCTATCATACTCAGTGCCATTGCTGAAAGTTATTCTTAGAAAAAGTGCCTCGAAACCAAAGCGTGGCGCAATGGATTTCAAACAAAGAATAATAGTCCCAGTGGAGTGGGTGGCGCATGGTGAATTTTCAGGAAAGTCTTCGACCAGCGCAGAGGCAGGTGCTGGCCTATCAGGGTGGACCACTGGGCATTTCCGCTGTCCCAGGCAGTGGCAAAACCTTTACCCTTGAAGCTCTGATTGTCGAATTGATCGTCAATCGTCAGATTCCGCCAGAGCGTATTGGTGTCTTTACCTATATGCGCTCATCGCGGGCAAATCTTACGAGTCGCATCAATGCCCAACTTGAAAAGCAGGGAGTTGTCGGACGGCTAGATGCATTTACCCTCCATTCCTTGGCTTTGAAGATCCTGCGGGCTTTTCAGAATAACGACGGTCTGGCGATGATCGAGGGTTACGAGCAGGAACGATTTATCACGAGGCTCACGAGTGCTTGGCTGCGCAACAATACGCGGATCTGGGAACCGCTTTTGCCAACTTCTGGAGATCCAACCCGTCTGATGCGCAATCGGCTTTCTTTTGGCCGCAACTTTCGGAATATGTGCCGCGATGTGATTCAAACGGCCAAAAATTATCGTTTGTCCCCAGAGGCGATTCAACCAGAAGCAGAGAGTTTTTTAAGTTGGGCCTTGCCGATTTATCGCAGTTATCAATTTGAATTGAACCGCACGGAAAAACTGGACTACGACGACCTTGGCTGGCTGGCGGTGGATCTTTTAGAAAAAAATGAGCAGGTGCGCGAAGAAGTTGAATCCTGGTACGACTACCTTCTCGAAGACGAATCCCAGGACAGTTCACCGCTCCAAGAGAAATTATTGACACTCCTCAGTCGGCGTACCCAGAACCTTGTGCGCGTCGGAGACCCAAATCAGAGCATTATGGGTACTTTTACAACGGCAGAACCCCGGTTTTTTCGCGAATTTTGCCGTTCCCACCAACCAGTGACCCTCGCCGAATCGAGTCGTAGTGCCCCGAAGATTCTCGCTCTTGCCAATGCCTTAGTGGATTGGGTGCAAGATCATCCAATGAGCGAATTGCGTACAGCCCTTGTCGCTCAACATATTCAGACGGCGACTTCCGGCCCTGAAAATCCCAGCAATCAAGAAGCATCGATCCGTTTTAAGACAGTCGAAGGGCTGCCAGAGCAAGAAGTGCTCACAGTCGCACAATGGGCGGTCGAAACGATGACGCAATATCCTGAGCAAAGTTGTGCCATTCTTGTGCCCACCAACGATCTCGGTGCTCAGGTGCTACAAGCTCTGCAAAATAAGGGTGTCCGGGTTCTCGATCTGCTGCGCTCTAACCCAAGCCAGCGGGATTTTATTGAAAAGCTACGGGCAATCGCTGAATGTTTTGCCCAACCAGCTTCAATCACGTGCCTTGGCAATGCTTTGGTTGCCCTCGGTTCCTGGGTCGGCCTCAGCCGAGATCAATCTGTGCGCATCCAAGAAAATCTCAGCAATATTCCCGCTGAGACGTTGTTGTTTCCGGGATTTGGAGGGAACGCGGCTTTGCCTTTACGGATGGCTCATCGCTCAGAGGTTCAGACGATGCTCAAGCAACTCGCCGGTTGGCTCATGGAAAACCGAGCACCCTGGAATGTCGCACTGCGCGCTGTGGTTGAGCATTTGCACCGAAGCACCACCGAGTTATACCTGGGCAACTACGTCATCGATCAAGTAGAACGTGCCCTTGTCGAACAACCGGATGCGGATTGGCAGACTATCTGCGATGAATTGCAAGCAATTTTAGAAGGTTCTCTCAATAACCTGCCCTCCGAAACGTTTGCTTTTGCGCCTGAGCCAGGAACAATTTCGGTGACGACCACCCACAGGGCGAAAGGTTTGGAGTGGGATGAAGTCTTTTTGACAGGTCTCTCCGCCTACGAATATCCCGTTCAGCGTGAAGATCGACCGATTGGACTCTACTTTTTGGATGGTCTCGATATGCGCGCTGAAGCCCTCGCCCAGTTGCGAAGAGGAGCCGGTCTGCGTACCGCAGAGATTGCGACTGAGCAAGCATTTATGGATTTGGCAGCCGAAAAATTGCGCCTTCTTTATGTTGGTATTACCCGTGCAAAGTGCCGTCTGACCTTGAGTGTGGCCACGCGCGATATCTTTAATCGCGAACAAAAGCCGTCTCGGCTTTTCTGGGATCTAGTTCCCCATCCAACACTGCTCTAACCAATCGATCATGTCGCCGCGCCGACCCCTAAGCCGAAAAATCACCGCTTGAATTTGCTGGGCTTGCTGTTCTCCAGCCATTCCAGAGTCAAGTAAGGCAATCAAAGAGCCATCGGGCTGAACCAAAGTGCGAATACCTAAGTCTTCAAGCCGCTGCTGGGCAATGGTGCGCTCCCAAGGGTGGATAGCAACTAACTCGGCATTGGCGGGGGTTTTAGTGAATTCCATAGTTTGGATCGGCTGCCTCTTGCTGCGACTTATTCTCAACTAAGCTCAATCTAATCTATAAATGTTTACTTTGTCAAACGGCCAACACTCCCGAGTTTTGTAAATTAAGACACATTTCTCAGAGGATGCGCCGACAGGTGTCATATTTTGCGCTTTCTGGAAGCAAAATCACTCTGGAGACTGATATAGTTGGTGCAAATTTGATGGATTTTGGGGCGTATTGATGAACCGTTGGCTAGTAGGGTATACGGGGTTTCTGGCCCTACTGTTGGCGACACCTGTGCTCGGTGCTCCGTCAGCTATTGCACCCCCACGCTATATCAGCCAAATTCCCATACCGCCGATCCCAGGAATTGGTTTTCCAGGGTCACGGTCTATGCAAGTCACAGGCATTGAAGCCCGTGGGGATGGATTTTTGATCAAGACCTCAGGGGCAGTGCGTGCTGATGTGCGCAGACTCGAAGAGTTGCCGCCCCGGATCATTGTCGATATAGAAGATTCAGAACTGAGCAGTTCCTTCACAAATCGCTCCATCGATGTCAATCAGTTCGGTACTGTGCGGGTGCGGGTCGGACAGTTTCAAGACAATCCAGCCATTGCTCGCACGGTTGTTGAACTTGCTCCTGATAATCTGCGGAGCACCTGGGACGCTCGCTACGTCCCTGAGTTAGGGGGTGTGCTCATTCGACCGACGGGCACAATCACCTACACACCGCCTGTGGGGCCGAATGTGAACCTTCAGGGAGTGCAACTCACAGAAGACGGTCTTGTCTTTACGAGCGAACAACCACTGCGGGTGGCAGCAAATTGGGAAAATCCGAACGAGTTTCGCCTTGTTTTTAGCCCAGCATTTTTGCCAGATAGTTTTTTGGGGCCAACGATCGATGCCAATAGCCCGATCGATAACCTGAATATCGCTCAAAGAGATGATCACACGGTCGTTGCTTTGGTTCAGGTACCACCAGGAACCCGTGTCGGTGATCTGCGCCCCCTTGACAGTTCGCGTCGTCGGATTTTGTTGCCGCTGTTGCGTCGAAATGCCATAGAACGACCCGTTTCGCCCATCGATATCTACGACGAAGTGCCGAATGGGAATGGATTTAGAATTACTATCGATGCCGGTCACGGTGGGAAAGACTCAGGAGCGCAACGCGATGGTGTCAATGAAAAAGATCTGACTTTGGGAATTATTCGCCGCCTAAATAATCGGCTTCGTGGTCTTAATTTTTATACGACGATGACCCGTTCTGGTGATACCTATCCAACGCTTGCTGATCGTGTGCGGATTACCAATGGCAGTAAATCTCAACTATTTATTAGTGTCCATACAAACTATATGGATGGTGGACGGAACGATATTTATGGCATTGAAACCTATTACTCACATACCGATAGCGCCCGTCTTGCTTATATTCTGCACCGCAATATTGTTGCGAAGACTGGGGCACCGGATCGCCGTGTGCGGATTCGCAATCTCTACGTTACGAAGCAAAATAGTGTGCCTTCAGTGCTGCTCGAAGTTGGGTTTATCACAAATGTAGAGGAGCGCAATCGACTTCTTCAGCCTGCCTATCAGGACTTGATTGCTGAAGCAATTACTCAAGGATTGATCGAGTATTTGAAATAATTGGTTTCTCTCTAAGAGAAATAGATTTTTGGTGGATGGGAGAAATATGGCGAACGGCACCAAAGGGAAGGGGCAAGCCCCTCCCTCTGGACTCCCACCCCGTGGGGGACAGAAGCCTGTCCCCCACACCCCCTTGGCAACTTTAGTGGCTTGATAGTTGGTGTTGTTAGGTTGCGCAGATTTCGTCTCACGTTGCGGGCGGGTGCGCAATCACCGCAGTCTGTGGACTGGTGGCACGGTAGGTATGACGCTGCGCGTCCCAGACTCATGGCGCTACGCGTGGTGGGGCGCAATTGGAGGCGGATTGGGTGCCAATGGAGTTGAAGAGCCAATGGGTTCTGGTGCCAATGGAGTGTATCCAGGGAAGTCATGGGTATTTGCAAAAACTATGCTTCTCCCGCAGCCGTTTGAGGATGGGTCACTAGATCCTGAAAGCGCTACCCTGAATAAGAGAGTACTTTGTGAACATTCAGAATGAAAGCTGTTGGATATAAGCAATCCCTGCCGATTGCGGATGCGAATGCGCTAATCGATGTGGAACTTCCTGAACCGCAACCAGGGAGTCACGATCTGTTGGTGGAAGTGAAAGCGATTTCTGTCAATCCTGTTGATACCAAAGTTCGCAGAAATACTTCTCCTGAAGATGGCCAAGTGAAAGTTATCGGCTGGGATGCAAGTGGGGTCGTGCATGATGTCGGTTCTGAAGTGACACTGTTTAAGCCTGGTGATTCAGTGTGGTACGCCGGTTCTCTTGTTCGCCCTGGAACAAACAGCGAACTCCACTGTGTGGATGAACGGCTCGTCGGCCGCAAACCAGGCAGTTTGGGCTTCCCTGAAGCTGCGGCCTTGCCGCTTACCGCGTTGACGGCCTGGGAATTACTCTTTGATCGCTTGAAAGTACCACAGAATCTCGATCACTCTGGCGAAATCCTGCTGATCATCGGTGCCGCTGGTGGCGTTGGCTCAATCCTCACTCAACTGGCCCGAAAACTGACGGGATTGACGGTGGTCGGCACAGCTTCTCGACCTGAGACCCAAGACTGGGTTCGTTCTCTGGGTGCTCATGCAGTCATCGATCATTCCAAACCACTTTCCAAAGAGTTGGAGCGGATCGGCTTTCCCCAAGTCACCTATGTGGCTAGTCTCACCCAGACCGACCAACACTTCGATGAAATCGTCACTTCTCTCGCACCACAGGGCAAACTGGGGCTGATTGACGATCCGAAATTGCCACTGGATATTTTGAAACTGAAACGCAAGAGTCTTTCCTTGCACTGGGAACTGATGTTCACACGGTCTCTGTTTTCGACCCCAGACATGATCGCGCAACACCAGATCCTGAATCAAGTGGCGCAACTCGTGGACGATGCGACCCTGAAGTCGACAGTGGGCGAACATTTTGGTCGGATTTGTGGGGAAAATTTGCGCAAGGCTCACGCACTGATCGAGAGTGGCAAAGCGAAAGGCAAAATTGTTTTAGAGGGTTTTTAAACCCATGCCGAAAACCCTTCCACCGAAATTGCTGATCTGGCTCGGAAAGTTCGTCTGGACTTCCATGTGGAAGTTGATGATGTCAGAAATGGCTCCTCGCAGCACATCCGGGGCGTACCTTCGGCCAAATAGCCAATTTAGAAACACTGTGGGAGATCCTTCTTATCCTCCTGAAGCTGGGCGTTATACGCTTTTCGTCGGCCTGAGTTGTCCCTGGGCACACCGTACGCTCATCGTTCGCGCCCTCAAAGGGCTTCATGAGAGTATTCCCATTGCCTACGTCTCTGCTTCACCGCTTGAGGGCGGATGGGTGCTTGATGAAGCAGCTTTGGGATGTCAGAGTTTGGCGGAACTCTATCAGCTCGCGAAGCCGGGTTATCAAGGCCGTGCGACGGTTCCGGTGCTCTGGGACAATACCTCGAAAACGATTGTGAACAACGAAAGTGCCGAGATCATTGTGATGCTGAATGGACAGTTCAATGCCTATGCCCGAAAGCCCACTGTTGATCTTTATCCAGAAGCATTGCGATCACAGATCGAGGTTTGGAATGAGAAGATTTACCATGCTGTGAATAACGGGGTCTATCGCTGCGGGTTTGCGCAGACTCAGATTGCCTACAACCAAGCCTGTGACGAACTCTTTTCGGCGCTGGATCGCATTGATGAAACCCTGAAAACCCAACGCTTTCTTTGTGGGGAACAACTCACCCTTGCCGATGTTCGCCTCTTCACGACGCTGATTCGCTTCGATGTTGCTTACTACGGCATTTTTAAGTGCAATCGCCGCCGAATCGAGGACTATCCAAACCTCTATACTTATGTGCGTTCTCTCTATCAGCTGCCAGGTATCGCCGAAACCTGCGACTTGGAGCGGGTGAAACAGGACTACTACGGCAACCTCTTTCCCCTCAACCCTGGCGGCATTATTCCGGCTGGGCCAGATCTAGCAAATTTGCGCCAACCTGTCGTACAAACAAGAGAGTAAGCAAAGATTTCTCTAGGAATGCTGCGGTGACAATACCAACAACTGGCCCGACTTCGATCCGTCCCCCTTTTACGCTGGAAACTGCCCTCGCCAAAGTGAAGGCAGCGCAAGATGCCTGGAATACTCGCGATCCTGAGCGGGTTGCCCTTGCTTATACAGAGGATTCTCAATGGCGCAACCGCGACGAATTCTTAGCAGGTCGCGAGGAAATTAAAGCGTTTTTGCAACGCAAATGGGCGAAAGAACTGGACTACAAACTGATGAAAGAATTGTGGAGTTTCACAGATAACCGTATCTCGGTACGTTTCGAGTACGAGTGGCACAATACAGAAAATCAGTGGTTCAGAAGCCACGGCAATGAGCAGTGGGAGTTCGACGAAAATGGCTTGATGCGCCGCCGAGAAGCATCGATCAACGACGTTTCGATTCAAGAACAGGATCGTCGCTACCTATGAGTCTCAATCTTGCTTATGTTCGGCGTAAAAGTTCAATTCTTGATGCACCACCACCCCTGCTCGTGCTCCTCCACGGCTTGGGCAGCAACGAGCAAGATCTGATCTCTTTAGCCCCTTATCTGGATAAGCGTTTCTTGATTGTTAGCCTTCGTGCACCCATCGTTCTGCAAGCAGGGGCATATTCCTGGTTCAATATTGAGTTCACGCCAAAAGGAAACTTTATTGATATGGATCAAGCTGAAAATAGCCGATTGGCATTACTCAGCTTTCTAGATCAATTGGGAAATCAGGAAGTTTACGATCCGAAGCAAGTTTACTTGATGGGCTTTAGTCAAGGGGCGATCATGAGCCTCAGTGTGGCTTTAAGCACCCCAGAAATTTGCACGGGTGTAATTGCCATGAGTGGACGGCTTTTGGACTCGATTGCGGACAAGCTTGCCGAAGCTGAGGCACTCAAGAAACTTCACTTTCTTGTTGTCCACGGCAGAGGTGATCAAGTTTTGCCAATTGAATGCGGTCGAGGAATTAAGACCTATCTCTCCACTCTGCCAGTTTCATTAACCTACCGCGAATACAACATGGGTCATGAAGTGAATGCTGAAAGTCTGTCGGATATTGCGCATTGGCTGAAACAACGACTTGACTAAGCTCATGTAAAAAAATTGAAATGTCCTGCACTCATTTCCAAAATTAGTCGATACCAGAAAAAACCCCCGCCAGAATTCCTAGCGGGAGAGAAGGGATAGTTGAAAGCTGGAAGTATGGCCTACTTTTTCAATCCATCCAGTGCGAGATTGAGGGCCAAGACATTGACGCGGGCTTCGCCGAAGATCCCTAAGAAGCGGCCTTCGGTGTGTTCTGCAATCAGTTTTCGGAGCGTTTCAGGATCGAGGCCACGGGCTTTGGCGACCCGCTCAACTTGAACTGCTGCACCACTGGGCGTAATGTCTGGGTCGAGGCCAGAACCAGAAGTGGTCACTAAGTCGATGGTCGGTTTTGTCCCATTTAACTTGGTGAGGCTGGCAGTATCTGTTTTTACCCGCTCGATCAATGTTTTGTTCGTCGGTGCCAGTTGACTCGCACCGGAGGCTTCGGCTTTGTAGTCGATGCTGCTAGGCCGACCCTGGAAGTAGCGCTCAGAAGTGAATTTCTGGCCGATGAGGTGTGAGCCAATCGCTTCACCTTGAGTGTTGCGCACGAGAGAACCGTTGGCTTGGTTCGGAAAAGCAATTTGGGCGAAGCCTGTGAAGATCAGGGGATAGACGAGGCCGCAGGCGATCCAGAAGAACACACTGACGCGGATACCAGTGCCAATTTCGCGGAGGGTAGACATGAACGAAACTCCTTAGGCGAGGCCGATGGCAGTAACAACAATATCGATGAGCTTGATGCAAATAAAAGGCACAATCAATCCACCAACTCCGTAGATCAAAATGTTGCGGGTGAGCAGTTGATTGGCACTTAAGGGCTTGAATTCGACTCCTTTGAGAGCCAAGGGAATCAAAGCAGGAATGATTAGGGCGTTGAAGATTAATGCGGAGAGAATGGCCGAGTTGGGGCTGGTCAGACCCATGACATTCAATGCACCGATACCCGCCGCACTAAACATCGCCGGGATGATCGCAAAGTATTTGGAAACATCGTTGGCAATCGAAAAAGTGGTCAGTGCCCCACGGGTGATCAGCAGTTGCTTCCCGATGGTGACGACATCGAGCAACTTGGTCGGGTCAGAGTCGAGATCCACCATGTTGGCGGCTTCTTTGGCAGCCTGAGTGCCGGAATTCATCGCGACTCCGACATCCGCTTGAGCAAGGGCTGGGGCATCGTTAGTACCATCCCCAGTCATTGCCACAAGCTTGCCTTGGGCTTGGTTCTCCTTGATGACGCGAATCTTGTCTTCGGGAGTCGCTTCAGCAATAAACTCATCGACGCCAGCTTCGGCTGCAATCACAGAAGCAGTGACCCGGTTGTCTCCAGTGAGCATGATTGTCTTGATCCCCATGCGCCGCAGTTCTTCAAAGCGCTGACGGATGCCGGGTTTGACGATGTCTTTAAGGTAGATCACACCAAAGATCTCTTTGCCTTCGCAGACTGCCAAAGGCGTTCCGCCAAGTAAAGAAACCCGCTCGGTGGCTGCGTCAAGGTCAGGAGGAGTCTCGCCCCCTTGGTCGACAACGTAACGCTTGATCGCATCGACAGCCCCCTTTCTAAGGACGACACCGTTGCTCAAATCCGTACCACTCATCCGTGTCTGAGCTGTGAATTGGACACTCTCGGCACCGTCAAGGTTGTAGCCATTGGTAGCACCCTGAGAAACAGCCAGTTTCACCACAGATTTTCCTTCTGGGGTGTCATCGAACATCGAGGCAGCACGGGCAACACTGGCCAGTTCGCGGCCATTATGACCACCCACAGGAATAAATTCGTCAGCGAGACGGTTGCCCAGGGTAATCGTGCCCGTTTTGTCGAGAATGAGTGTGCCAATATCCCCAGCCGCTTCCACCGCCTTCCCGGAAGTCGCGATCACATTGAATTGGGCAACTCGATCCATGCCAGCGATCCCGATGGCACTGAGCAGGCCACCGATCGTGGTCGGAATCAGCGCGACGAGCAAGGCGATCAACGTAGCAATGCTGACGGGAGCGCCGACGAAATTCGCAAAGGGAGGCAAAGTCGCCACGACGATCAAGAAGATTTCCGTCAGTACTGCAAGCAATACTGTGAGGGCAATCTCGTTGGGTGTTTTCTGACGTTTTGCGCCCTCCACCAAGGCAATCATCCGGTCAATAAAACCTTCGCCAGGATTGGAAGTAATCCGTAGAACCAAAGAATCCGAAAGAATCCGAGTCCCCCCAGTGACCGTACTAGCAACGTCAGAACCGGGTTCCTTGATGACCGGGGCAGACTCCCCAGTGATTGCCGACTCGTCTACTGAGGCAACGCCTTCGAGGACTTCGCCATCCCCTGGGATCAGATCCCCAGCGATCACTCGGACAAAATCTCCTTTGCGCAGTTGGGTCGATGAGACCTCTTCAGTCTTTTGACCGCCAGGGAGAATCCGGCGCGCTAGCGTATCCTGTTTGGTTCTGCGTAGGGCATCGGCTTGGGCTTTGCCTCGACCTTCTGCTACGGCTTCGGCGAAGTTGGCGAACAAGATCGTCACAAACAAGATTCCAGTAATCAGTCCATTTATGAGGCGCGTTCCAGGCTGAGAGCCAAACAAGTCGGGATTGATCGTCAAGGCAAAGGTTACTAGCGTCCCGACAAGAACCACAAACATGACTGGGTTTTTGTATAGAGTCAGAGGGTTGAGCTTAACAAAGGATTCAGCGATGGCGCGGCGATAGATCCCGGTACCATCGACCTTCCGGCGTTGAAGCTTCGAGGACTCTGGGGTTTTAAGTGGATTGGGTTTGGTTGAAGTTTGCATGACAACAGGTCCTAAAAGGTTTTAGCAGCTTGGTTGGCGATCAGTTCGGCAATTGGCCCAAGGGCGAACACGGGGAAAAAGGTCAATGCACCAAGAATCAAGATCGTTCCAGCTGTGACAGAGCCAAAGAGCACCGTGTCGGTGCGCAATGTACCGGGAGTTTCAGGAACAGGCCGCTTGGCCTTGAGTCCACCCGCCAAGGCCAAGAGCGCAAGCATCGGTGCGTAGCGTCCAAGGAGCAGAACTACCGAGCAACTGAGATTCCACCAAAGGGTATTGTCGCCGAGTCCCTCAAAGCCTGAACCGTTGTTGGCCGCAGCACTGGCATACTCGTAGACCACCTGGGAGAGGCCATGGAAGCTAGGGTTCGAATTGGCAGCTACTCCTGGAATAGCAAGGGCCAGTGCCGCTGGGATCAAAATGATCACTGGATGTACCAAGAAGATAATGCTAGCGAGAGCAACTTCACGCTTTTCGATCTTCCTTCCCAAGAGTTCTGGAGTGCGTCCGACCATCAAGCCAGTCAAGAAGACAGCGATCATCAAGAACACGATGATGTAGGCAACCCCTGTCCCTTGGCCACCCCAGATCACTTGCAAGAACATATTGAAGAGGGTGACGAAGCCTGCCATTGGTGTAAGGGAATCGTGCATCCCATTCACAGCCCCAGTCATCGTGCCTGTAGTTGCAGTTGCAAAGAGGGCTGTTTCAGACCAGCCAAACCGGACTTCCTGGCCTTCAAAGTTGGGGTTGGCACTGCCAAGGACGCTGTTGATTGTCGGATTGCCATTCAGTTCGCTGAGCGCTGCAACGCTGATCAGGGAAACAAATAACAAAAAGATCGTGCCAAAGAGCACCCAGCCCTGCTTCTTATTGCCAGCCATGATCCCAAAAGTGTAGATCAACGATGTTGGAATGGCGAGAAGCAATAGGATCTCAATCACATTTGTAAATGGGTTTGGATTTTCGAAGGGATGGGCCGAATTGATCCCGTAGGAACCACCACCATTTTCACCTAGTTCCTTGATACTTTCCATGGAAGCAAAGGGGCCAGTGAAAAGCTTCTGAGTCGTGACCTCGGAGGTCTCTGTTTTGCCGTTGGTTGTAGTCGAAGTTGTGTAGGGATCTGTGAGTTTAACGGGGGTAATTGCACTCAGATTTTGGGGAACACCCTGACTCAAAAAGACAACGCCAAACACGATGGAGATGGGCATCAACACCCGCGAAATACCACGGGTAAAATCCACATAAAAGTTGCCCAGGGATCTGCCAAGAATGCCACGAATGAAAGCGATTCCGACCGCTAAACCCGTTGCGGCTGAAGCAAACATCAAAAACTGAAAGCAGACCATTTGGGTAAAATGGCTCGCTCCTGTTTCACCGGAATAATGTTGCTGGTTGGTGTTGGTCAAAAATGATATTGCGGTGTGAAGGGCAAGATCAGGGGTCATGCCAGGGATGCCATTCGGGTTGAGGGGCAAACTTCCTTGAAAAAGGAGTACCCCCAGCACTGGCACAAACATGGCCAGATTGCTAATCAAGATGGCGCGGGCGTACCCCCACCAATCCATATCCGCTTTAGTGTCCACGCTCATCAGCTTGTAGACGAGGGTTTCGACCGGGTCGAAAAGTTTGTCAAACCATGTGCTTTCAAACTGAAAGACACGGGCCATGTAAGCCCCTAAAAACGGCACGATGGCAACCATGAGTACAAGGGTGATTGCTATCTGCAAAAATCCAGAAAATTCCATTGACGTTATCCCCTAAAACCATTCCGGTTTGACCATCACCACGAGCAGATAAGCAGCCAGGGCGAGGGTGATGAGCAACAGCACAACAATTGAAAAACTCATCGCTTGTGTCTCACTAGTAGTTCTGGAGAGAGAATGTAGTAGTGATGTAGCTTATGTGGTCCTTCAGGGATCTTCGGTGCATCGTCGGTACGCTTTTTTAAGATGCGCAACCAACGCCGATAGTCGTACCTCATAAGCTTTCGCGAGCCTAAATGGGTTTTGCTTGGAGCAGAACGACACAGCACGAAAAGATACATCATCCAGCCAGCCAGAACAAACCAGATCATCAACTGCTGATCCATGATCTAACTCCATTTCTTTCTCTATTCAGCGCTGAATGATGCCTAGGAACAAGGGGGTAGCTTGAAGTCTGGATGGCTGGTATAGCTCTCTAGATCGTTGGTATATATCAACTGATATATGTCATATCAATAATAATTGGATTTAACGTCATATCTAGGTGTGTTCCCTTTATTGGAAGTAGCGATTGTAAAATCTTTGCTAGAGTTAAAAGCACCTCGATCTAAATGTCACCGAGAGAACTTACTTTGCTATGTTGCGCAAAGTCTACAAATTTCCCCCCGTTGCTGGATATATTTTCCTGAGTTTCTCAGTGATCTTATTTTTGGAGTTCTCGACACCCCCAGAACTCATTTTTGGCTATCTCTACGTTGGGCCAATTTTGCTTGCCAACTGGTTTTTAGACCGCAAAAGTACGCTTTTTGTGACAGCTTTAGGGGTTGTGTTGACTATGACCAACTTGCTGGTGCCGCGTTTTGCCATCTCTAGTTCTATTGCTGTTATTGATCGGTTGATTACGGTGATCGCTTTGCTGACCGTCGCTTACTTGGGGGCACGCTTCCGCGATGCGCAGGAGGAGGCAACCCGCCAAAAAGCAGCGCTGCAAGCCCAAGAAGAACTTGCCAGGGTGCAGGAGGATTTTGTTGCCACCCTCAGCCATGACCTCAAAACGCCGCTTCTCGGTGCTCGGCAGACCCTCGCTTTTTTTGACAGCGAACAATTTGGCGCAGTCACTGGCGAGCAACATCAGGTGCTCTCGACCCTGCAAAAAAGCAATGCCACTCAGCTTGCAATGGTGAATACCCTATTGGCTATTTACCGCAACGATATTTCCGGGTTGGTGTTGCAACTGAGCGAAGTCGATCTCGATGAACTCTGCGCTGAACAGATCATGGTTCTGCAAGACTTGGCACTTAGTCGGGATTTAGAACTTGTCTACGAAGGCTGCGATCAAGCTTTCTTGGCGGTGGATCGCCTACAACTAGGGCGGGTGATTTCAAATCTGGTCAGCAATGCCATCAATCACACTCCACGGGGCGGCAAGGTGCAAGTACATCTTTTTAAAGCCCAAGAAGAATTTCGGCTCATCGTCGAAGACACTGGCTCAGGCATTCCCTCTCAGGATATCAAGCGCATTTTTGAACGTTTCTACCAGTCCGAAGGTGCCCGCCATGCCCCTGGTACGGGGCTTGGCCTCTACCTTTCTCGTCAGATTGTTGAAGCCCACCATGGGCGGATCTGGGCAGCAAATCGCGCCGAGGGTGGCTGTACTTTCGGCGTTAGTCTCCCTGAAATCTCTATCCCACCAAATCCATGACGAAAATCAGCGTTCTACTCGTCGAAGATGATCCCCTCTTTCGTATGGGTCTTGGCCTTGCAATCCGCAACCATCCCGATTTCAACTTGATGGGAGAGGCAGTCGATGGCGAATCGGCTCTCGAAAGTATTCGCCTTGATCCGCCACAGATCGTGCTTTTGGATATTGGCCTACCGGGAATCGGTGGCAAAGAAACGTTGATGCAGATCAAGCGTGAGGCACCTCAGGTTCGTGTTTTGATTTTGACCAGCCGTGAAGAAAGCCGGATGGTACAGGCCATGTTGCAAGCTGGAGCGGACGGCTATTGCCTGAAGGGGATAACCCCTGAACACCTTTTTACGGTGATTAAAGAAGTCAGCGCTGGCAATGGCTGGTTCGATGGAAAAGTCTTAAACACCATGCGCGAAGCCCTGACTGGGGAGGCATCGAGTGAGTTGCGACCCGTACCAACGATTACAGAGCGAGAAAAAGAAGTACTTAAGTGGATCGCGAAGGGAGCCACAAATCCAGAAATCGGTCAACATCTGCATATTTCCAGTGGCACAGTGCGCGTGCATGTTCATGGGATTTTGCGAAAACTTGGTGCTGTGGATCGTACCCAGGCTGTCGTTCTCGCCATGGAAAAAGGATTGATTTAAGATGCATCGACAACAAGAAGATGGACGACCAGATCCAGAGCGCTTATTGCGAGAACTGATGCAATTCTCGCGGGGGCGACACAAGATTTTCCTCAGTTATGCACCTGGCAGCGGGAAGACCTACCGTATGCTCAGTGAGGCAAAGCAACTCTCTCGCAAAGGGGTAGATTTGGTCATTGGCTGGGTGGAAACCCACGATCGCCGCGAGACAGAAGCATTGCTCGCCGGTCTTACCGTGATTGCGCCTCGCCAGATCAACTATCAGGGAATCCAGGTCGCGGAAATGGACTTTGAAGCGATCTTAGAGCGTCAGCCTGCTACTGTCTTGATCGACGAACTTGCCCATACCAATATTTCTGGTAGCCGCCATACCTATCGATACGAAGATGTTGAGGCATTGCTCGTTGCAGGAATTAGTGTGATCTCGGCGATGAATATTCAACACTTAGAAAGTGTCGCAGAAACAGCAGCCCGCATCATTGGCGCACCTGTACGGGAGCGGGTGCCCGATTGGATCTTGCAGCAGGCCGACGAAGTGCAGTTGATCGATGCCAGCCCAGAGACGATCCTTGAACGCCTCAAAGAAGGCAAAGTGAATACAGCCCAGACAGCAGGCAGTTTTTTCCGGCGCAGCACATTGGTTTATCTGCGAGAACTGGCTCTGCGTACTGTTGCCCAAAAAGTGGATCGGGCGATTCTGAATGGGCAACCCGGTGTAGCAGGACCAGCAGGTGTCCGCGAACGCCTCATGGTCGCAGTCAGCACCAATCCTGTGTCTAAGCGGCTGATCAGCCGTGGAGCAAACACCGCAAAGATTCTCGATGCTGAATTTTTTGTCGTCTTTGTCAGGACAAGCGGTAGTCTTCAATCCGACGTAATCGAGACTTACAATCAACTCACCGAAGCAAGTGATGGCAACTTTATCGTTCTCGAAAGCCAAAATGTTGCAGAGAGCCTTATTCATTTTGCTCTCGAAAAAAGTATTACTCAAGTGATCGTTGGTGAGTCGATGCGCTCCCCCCTTGAAGAATTGATGCATGGTTCAATCGTCAACAAGCTGCTGCGGGCGACCAGCAATTTGGATGTGTTGATCGTTGGTGAGACTGAATCTGCGGAACGTTCTGGGTTTTTACCCGTCGAACAGGTGACAAGTTTTGGCGCCTGCTTGATTCCCCAAGGCGAGGAACGCCGAAGCCGTGGCTGCGGTCGTCACAAAATTTACTTGGGTGCCGCCCCTGGTGTCGGTAAGACTTTTGCGATGTTGACTGAAGCCCACGACTTGAAAGAAGCGGGAGTGGATGTCGTCTGCGGAATCATTGAAACCCATGGACGGCTGGAGACAGCCGCTTTAATGGATGGCCTAGAGATGATTCCCAAGCAACAAATTGTCTATCAAGGTCGTAGTTTTGAGGAGCTTGACCGTGAAGCTGTGATCGCTCGTCAGCCGAAAATTGTCCTCGTTGATGAACTCGCCCACACCAATATTCCGACTAGCGGCCATGCCAAGCGCTATCAGGATGTTGAAGCCCTGCTTGTGGCTGGGATCGATGTGATTTCGACCCTCAATGTCCAACATATCGAGAGCCTGAATACTCTCGTCGAGCGCACCACAGGGGTAAAAGTGCGTGAAACCGTTCCTGATATCGTTCTAGAGTGTGCCGACGAAGTGATCTTGATCGATCTGCCTGCCGTTGAATTGTGTCAAAGAATGCGCGAGGGGAAGATCTACGACAAAGCAAAGATTGACCAAGCCCTCTCTAACTTTTTTCGCCAAGAAAACTTAAGCGCTCTGCGCGAACTAGCGCTTCGGGAGGTTGCCGACGATTTCACGACCCGCACTCTTGAAGCCACTTCACCCAGCGAATGCATCCTAGTCTGTATCAATCTGCGCCCCAACGCCCAACAACTGATCCGCCGTGGTGCACGCATTGCCAAACGTCTTGGTGCTCGCCTGCTTGTCGCCACGATTTCAGCCAAATTAGATGCAAACCCAAGTCCAGAACTCCAGAAATATCAACGACTCACTGCCGAACTTGGCGGGATTTTTGTAGAGCGCTTCAGCAGCAATCCTGCCGAAGCGATCGTTAGTCTTGCTACTGAGCAAAAGGCAACCCTTTTAATTCTCGGCCAATCCACCCAATCCCTATGGATCGAAGCTCTGCGTGGCTCCGTCATCGAGCAAGTCCTCCGTCGTACCCGCAACCTCGATACTTTGATCGTCGGCAATTTTGACAAAGTCTAGGGCGCGTGTTTTAAAAGTCTCTGAGCGTCATGGTCGATGCTAGAGATGGCGAGTTCGCTGAACATCCCGCGCTCTCAGGTTTGGAGCTATAGCAAGATCGACGCTTCGGAGATTTTCAGCGCCAGTTACCGATCAAGATGAACGGTGCCCAATAGAACGGATCACTCAATGCACTTTTTGTTGTTGAAGCTGCTTTACCATTGGGCAGAGGAACCACTCCCCCACGATTATCCGGTTCACTGCTCGCATTTGTCTGACCTTGGATCATCGTGAGTTGTGCTTGTCTGAGGGCTTCTGCTTTTGGCATTCCAGCTTTCAAATTGGCGTAGAGTCTTTGCATCAGTAAAGAAGTACTATTGTCACTTACTTCCCATAGACTACCTAGCACACTCTGCGCTCCTTTCCCTCCAGCGATACTGGCTAGACCCACACCTGAATTACTGGAAGTGGCTGTCTCGCAGGCACTCAATGTCAACAGCGAAATCCTCCGCAAATCCAAGCTTTTGATATCTTCTAGACTCAGCTTTTCGCCGAAGAGCAGTACAAAGATCTTCTCTTTAGTTTCCCCAAAATTGGCATGGGTCGCCATGTGCATGATCAAAGGCTGCTTGGTACCTAAACCTTCTTGAATCGTGCTTTTTGTGAATTGTTCGTTGAGGAAAACTTGCCCATTGTAGAGTTTGCCGATGCTATTCACTTCGCTGACGACACCGGGCAAAGCGTCAAATCCAGGAAAGTTGGGTTGTGCTTTGGACAGACCCATGGCTATCATTTGGGGTTGTTTCAAGTTATCGGCACTGAGAGTGCTGAGGCTATTGATAATCCCCACAGGCAAGCGTTCGATGAGGTACTGTTTACCATCGTGCAGGGCTTCTAGAGGAATCAGTCGTAGGTTTTGGTCAGGGGCGAAGACCAAGGTATCGATTTTCTTGTCCTTGAGGAGTTGTTGAATTTCAGGTTCTAGGGGGGCGATCAAATATTGATAGAGTTCTTGCAAGTCTGGCAGCGACTTGCCACCGGGATTGGAAATGCCTGTGCGCGTTTTTAGGATAAGGGCATCAAGTTCTGCTTTAGCGACTTTGACAGTGCGTTGCAGGGGTTCTGTATCTGGAGTGAGGAGGATCAACTCTAAGCGATCTGGCAAGACTAAGGTGCTTATCACGGCTGCTTTGCGGTCTGTGAGTAACTTGTTGTATCTGTCTATTTCTGTTTGCAAGTCTTCCATGGACTTCGCCGAATCGGTCGTCTTTAGACTGGCAGCAGCTTGCTTGAGGAAGAGGTCAAAGCCTTTGACCGCGAGAGCCACTTTCTCTTCAAGGGCAGCGCGTTTTTGGCTGAGTTCTTTGTAGGTGTTGCTCTGGGTTCGTTCGGCAACAGGAATTAATTTGATCTGATCATCGATGAGATCTCGCTGTTGATAGATCTTCAATTCTTTGCCGAGGATGGTCTTTTGATAGTTCTGCCAAATCTTTTCTTCTTTCTCATTGAGTGAAGTGGTGCCCCCTGTTCCAGAAGCGGAGCGGAGCAGTTCATTGACCTCTTGTTCCTTGAGGAGGTCTAGGACTTTCTGGGCTTCGAGGACGCGACCTTGCTTAAGCAATAAATCCACTAGTTGGCGATATACAGCAACTTTACTCTCAACATAAGATTTTCTTAGTTTAGGATCTAGCGATTTAATTTTATCGCGAGTTACCTGAATTGTATTGATAGCTCGCTTATAAAAAAGAATCGCGGCACTTTGTTGATTTTGTGCCGCTAAAACTCTTGCAATTCCCCACTGTGGATAGTAGATATCTTCGACAAGACCAATCGCAGAATAAAGAGCAATCGCTCGTTGTTGAAAAGTAAGTGCCAGATCAAATTGTTGGCGTTTTTCATAGAGATTGCCAAGGTTTCCATAAACCTGAGCCTGGCTCATCTTGTCTTCAGTCTCTTCAAAAATTGATAGTGCCTTAGTGTAATTTTCTTCCGCTTTTTGGAAGCTATTTAAAGATTTATAAGCAGTTGCAATATTACTATAGAGAACACCTAGACCATACTTATCTTGGAGATTTTGTTGTTTTTTTTGTGCTTGCTCATAGTAGATTATAGCTTGGCGATAGTCTTCTAAAGCATCTTGAATTATGCCCAAATTACTATAAGCTGCCGCTTCTCCTCGAGTGTAATGAATGCTCTGAGAAATCCCTAATGAAAGTTGCTGATACTCATTTGCTTTAGCATATTCACCAAGGGCAAAATAAATCAGACCAAGGTTACCATAAGCGTCACTTTTACTTTTTTCATCTTTTGTTTCTGAACTAACCTCCAATGCTTTGTTTTGATAGCCTAAAGATTGGAGATAGTCATTCCGCGAATAATAAGAAAGGCCGAGATTATTATACACCTCGCTCTGACTTTCCAAATCATGAGTTTCTAAGGCTATTGCTAAAGCTTTATCTTGATATTCAATGCTTTTTTCATAATTATTTAAGTTGTAGTACGCAATACCCAACTTACTATATATCTTAATTTCAACTGTTTTGTCTCCCGCTGGAGTCTCCTGCTGCAAAACCTCACTTAAATAATGAATCGCTTCTTCGTATTTCTTTAGGGTTATATAAGCACTACTTAAGCCCAAATAGCTTCTAGTCAGCAGTTGATCATCTTCAGCGCGAGTTGCCAGTATAATTGCCTTTTTTTGAAGATCAACAGCTCTTTTGGGATTGCCAAAGGCTTCATAAGAAAGACCCATTTTGTGATCAGCTTCAGCCCCCATAGACGGATTTTTAAACCAACGAGCAATTCTTAATAATCCTTGGAACTGGCGAATAGCTTGTTCATATTTTCCGAGAATATAATAAAGATCACCAAGATTACGATAGTCCTCTCCTTGTTGTCCGTAAAAGTTATACTTCAAATCGATAATTAGCGCTTTATTATAGTAGTCAACAGCTTTTTGAAAGTTTTTTAAACCTTGATAGATGGCGCCGATGTTTATGTATACTTGACGCAGTGATTGCAAATGACCCTTGCTTTCTAAAGCTTCTTCTGAAGCAAGACATTGGATCAAAGCAGTCTCAGGAGAAGCATGACTACGTGCGGTTTCACAATTGTCTATCGACTGGGCCGTAACTTTCTCTATGAGCAGAACAGAAGTCAGTAGACATATCAGAGGTAGTTGTAATCTGTAGCACTTCATCACCAAAGCTCCTGAATAGCGAGTGCGTCTCTCTGCTCTTGACAATAAATAAGTGGCATGTGATTGTGGCATAGATGCTTTCTGTATTGTTTCGTGAAACGTTCTCTATGGCAAGAGTTTCTACTTTGTCTTTGGATAGCCTTCCAACTGCAACCAGCCTTAGCCCAAGATATAGTGCCAGGTCTTTCTTCCAAACAAATTAAATACTTGAAATCTCTGAAGATGGGTTACTTCGCCCCGACCTATCTTCCACCTCACTACAAAGCTAAAACGCTTGAGCCTGAAAATGATGGAAGCCAAAACGAGTGGTATCATATCACCTATTCAAATGGTAGTGATAGCTGTTTTGCTCTCAATGCATCTGATGGTGGTTATGGAGCTGGGGATGATGACAAGATTGCTTACAAAAGTATTTCTTCTAACAATCTAGGTGTTAACTTTACACTAGACTACCTAAAAAAAAGCAAAAATCAATGGGGATCCATGCTTCCTGACCGCTGTTTTTATCCTCCTGAATCGATTGCCAATAAAAACAGTGAAGTCTCTACCTGTGTCGATATTACCCAAAGCCGAGCAGACATAGAATGCAAAAAGACGATTTCTCGCAGCGAGGCAATTAAGGTTCTAAAATCCCTGCGCTATTTCAGAGGTGCGGTCAAGCTTAGAGCCTGTGATAGAACGGGAGACAATCAATTGAGTTGCCTTCCCTAATCTATCATTATCTATTTCTATGTTTTCGGTCTGATTGAATGCTAGACATAAAGAAAGTGACATCAGTAGGCGCGCAATTCGTCACCCATGTTTGTAGCTGAAGGGCGTATATTACAAGGAGTGCGGATGCCTGGTTTATCGGCATCTCGGAGGCCATCCTTTCTCTAGAAACTAGGACGTTTTTTAAAAGTCTTTGAGCGTCAAGGGCGATGCTTGACAAGCTTGTAGTACGCGTAGTATTGTAGTTTTGTGGGTGGCCGAGGAGATCCCAAGGTACTCACAGCGAGTAGGCCAAAGTGTCAGGATTATCGGTATAGCAGGTTCGAATCCAGCGACTTACTTTTTCGAGAGTAAGCTCAAATTCCTGATGCAAAACCTTGTCTACTTGCTCTTTGGGACTGGTAGCTCAGCAGTAGAGCATTTCGCCTTGTCGATTTCTTGCCCCCTGGGCCGACTGATGAGGGTTATCGGGAAGAAACGGTCGTAGGTGCGAATCCTGCCCAGTCTCCAACTTTGAATTATCTGGAAGGGCCGAAGTGCAAGGGTTACCGTTTGCAACCCGAAGACCCCTTGCGCATCAACTCGTCCTTCCTTCGCTATAGGTGTATGGACATGTACAACTTCTTTTTTGGTCGCCAGAACACTTCTACTCCTCAGGACCAGCCCCTTCCAGGCCGCGAGGCTGAAATGGTTCAGGGCCGTTCCGGTGGTTTCGCTTTCAATGCGGGTATCTGGCAGATGCTGCGGCGCTGCTTGCTCGTCGGTACTGCGAAGTCTACTTACTATGCTCAGAAGCAGGAATTGACCGAGGATTTCGTGATTACGCTCAAGCAGGCGATTGAGGAAGATCCTCAGCGGGTCGCTCAGGAGATTGTTTACGCTTCCGATGGTCGCGCCATCAACAACAGTGCTCCCATCTTCGCGTTGACGTTGCTCTCTGCGGGTCAGACTTTGGAGGCGAAGCGTGCCTTCAAGGAGATCTTTGGTCAGGTGGTACGTACTGGTAGTCATTTTTACGAGTGGCTGGCTTACACTAAGCAGTTGCGTGGTATGGGGCGGATCGTTCGCGATGCCGGTCGTGCTTGGCTTTCCAATTCTGATGTGCGTGGTCTTGCCTACCAGTTGCTCAAGTACCAGCAGCGCAATGGCATGAGCCACCGCGACGCATTGCGTCTATTTCACTTGAACCCACCGACTGAGGAGCACAGTGCGCTTTTCAACTGGGCGGTAAAGGGTTGGGCGGAGTTGCCGACTGAAATCCCCTCCGAGGCTCTGGCTCAGGTGTGGTGGTGGGAGTGGCTGAAGCGCAACCCTGAGCAGACTGCTGAGGCGATCCGCAAGGGCCGACTCACCCACGAAATGGCAGCACCCATCGGCAAGATGAACCGCGAGGCGTGGCAGTTGCTCTTTGCCGAGATGCCGATTGGTGCGTTGCTGCGCAACTTGGGTTCTCTCACTGAGTTGGATGTGCTGCGTGCCGATGCAGGGGCGAACCTAGATCGAGTCGAGTCGAAGCTGAATAGCCGTGACCACCTGCGCAAGGGTCGCATCCACCCCATCGACCTCCTTAAGGCACTGAAGACTTACCAGTCCGGTGGTGCTTTGGGCCGTAGCCAGAAGAACTGGAATCCCGTTCCTCGGATCGTGGACATTCTCGAG
>JACMLN010000026.1 GCA_014379585.1 Gloeobacterales cyanobacterium ES-bin-313
CAGTACTTGGACTTCTTCGACCCAGCCAGCCTGAATCATTTTATGGACGCGCTCGGCAATCCGCCGATGTAGTTCGCTGCGCTCCACAGACACGCCGAGGGTCAAAATGTTTTTGGGGACTTCTTTTTTTGTCTGAGTGCTCAACGGTTTTCCACTCAGCAAACAGACTTCCAGTGCCCGCTCGATGCGGACGCGATCGTTGAAGTGAATTCGTTGGGCTGCTTCGGGGTCGCACTCTTGGAGTTGAGCGAAGAGTATTTTTAAAGGTTGTTCGGCCAGTTGGGCACGAAGTTCTGGGTTGGGGGGCACGGCGGGTGGTGTCCAGCCCCCACTCACAGAGCGCAAGTACAAACCACTGCCCCCGACAAAAAGAATCGGTTTCTTTGCGTGGGTAAGAGCTTCCATTTCCTGACAGGCAAGCGCTTGGTAGCGAGCAACGTTGAAAACCTCCCTGGGATCGACAAGATCGATCAAACGATGTTCAGCCTGTGCGCGTTCTTCTAGACTCGGTTTGGCGGTGCCGATGTCGAAATCCTTATAAATTTGGCGCGAGTCCGCTCCCAAGATCGGCGTATTCAGATGTTGGGCAATCCGAATCCCTAAAGCGGTCTTCCCCGCCGCAGTTGGGCCACAGACAACAATTAACGCCACTACCAATTCTCGAAGAAAGCAGGCCCACGAAAAAAGCGCTCGACGTTGGCAACCAAGTTGGCACTTCTCGGTGCAAGGGCGAAAATTTCTTGCTCAGAAGGCAATTTCTCAAACTCTTTCGCCAAGGTGTAGCCATTCTCTGTGCGTTTCCACACCTGCCAGGGTTTCGGATAACAGCGATAGAGGACGAGAGGACGGTAACGATAGGCTTGCACAAAGTAAGCAACTTCGATAGTTTCTCGAAAGCGTTGGCGCACGGAAGCTCTGCCTCGACCAATGCCTGTCAATCCTGGCGCTTCAGGCCAATTGTTGATCATCAAAAAAGCCTTCTCTTTGGCCGAATCTGCGTACTGAATCGCTTCATCTACGTCGATGGAACTGGCATCGAGTAGTGCCAAAGCCGCCCACTGCTGACCAATAAATTCTCGCTCGCTGATATTAATTAACTGAAATGGCACCTCGCCCCATTCGTTGTAGGCGTTGTCCGCTGTTCCCGTGCCAAAGACGACGGTGAGGGGTTGGGGTAGGGCATTCATCAAGGGTTGCGCGATGAATACGACAGAGCGACGGGCACTTTGAATTTCAACTTGTAGACGCGACTTACCGTCTTGAAGTGCATTGCGCACAGCCAGTTGAGCCTGTTGAACGGCTTGATCGTAGTTTTCGGGTAGAGCCATGGGCTTATCTTCTCAGTTCTGCTCAGTTTTTGACCACAAAAACCGAGCAAGGCGCATCAGCCACCACTTCAGAACTGACTGAACCTTGAATAATCCGACTCAGCCCCTTCAGACCGCGAGAACCGAGGACGATCAATTCGCACTGATGAATGCCAGCCAAACGGACAATCTCTTCGGCAGGGTCGCCCGTGACGATCTCAGGAATGGTCGAATAGTCGATCTTCTCGCTGAGAATATCCAGCCATTCTTCACGGTCGTGAAAAAGATGGGTGACTTCGCCGTGGGGAACATCGACGGCGACGGTATCATCCGGCTCTGGCGGTGGCACGATATGGGCAAGGACAACGACACAGTTGTCGTCCAAGTACAACTGATCGAGAGCAGCAATTACCCGCCATGCGAGGTCGGAACTGTCTACAGCGACAAGCACGGTTTTGACCATGACCATTTCTCCGTTGGAGATGTCCCAGTATGCGTCAGGGCAAGGCATCCCGCGAATTTGTGTTGCAAACCGTTATTTATAGTTGACGATCCGAGCAAAACTCTCCGCTTCGAGGCTGGCACCACCGACGAGGACCCCATCGATCTCCGGTTGGGTCATGAGTTCGTCAATATTGCCTGGTTTCACCGACCCACCGTAAAGAATCGGTGTGTTGCTTGCTCCGAGATGAGTACGGATCATGGCGATTACGCGATTGGCTTCAGGGGCTTCGCAGGTTTTGCCCGTACCAATCGCCCAGATCGGTTCGTAGGCAATGATCAAGTTTTCAAGATTGGCATCTTCCAGACCGTGGTCAAGTTGGCGACAGATCCAGGCATCGGTTTCGTTGTCTTCGCGCTCGGTGAGTCCCTCGCCCACGCAGAGGATCGGCGTAATCCCTTGATGTTGGGCAGCCCGTAGGCGCTTATTCACCGATTCATCGGTCTCGCTGAAGTACTGGCGACGTTCGGAGTGGCCAATAATCGCGTGACGAATGCCCATCTCTAGGAGCATCGGAGCAGAAATTTCGCCCGTGTAAGCTCCTTGGGGTTCCCAGTGCAGATTTTGCGCACCAACATCAAAGTGGTCTCCAGCCGCTGCACAGAGTGTTTCGAGGGTCGTAAACGGTGGACAGAGAATAACAGTCCGTTTTGGGTCGCGTCCGGCGATCAGGGGAATAAATTGATCTAGAAAAGCGCGGGCTTCGCTATGGGTCTTGTACATTTTCCAGTTGCCCGCCAAAACCTTTTGTCGCATACTCCTCCCACCTAAATTCACCTCAGTTTACCAGTCAACGGTTCTGAGAAAGCACTCTGCTTGCGGGGTATCCTAAGCGCACCATTGGTCAACTGAGCCATGCAATCCTCTGAATTCCCGATCCGCCCACCGCAAATGCAGACAGCACCGCCACCGATGCGTGACTCCTACGTCATGCCAAAGACGGCGGCTCGTGCTCCTGAACAGATCACCCTCGAAATGTTGGTGCGTCAGGCCAAACAAGCCGGAGCTTCGGATATTCACCTCGGCGTCGGCGAAGGCCCTCGGATGCGGATGCGTGGCTTAATGGAGACGACAGAATTGCCAGTAACCACCACCCAGAGCTTTTATTATTGGCTCGGCGAGATGCTCACGCCCGAGCAGATCAAGATCTACGAAAACACCAAAGAATTTGATACAGCGATCATGTATCCAGGGATTGCCCGTTGTCGGGTGAATTTGTTTTACTCCCTGCTCGGCCCGTCGATGGTTCTGCGATTGATCCCTCTGGAAATTCCCAGCCTCGAACAACTCAACTTGCCCGAGGTGCTCAAAAAGATTTCAGAAACCCACAAAGGCTTAGTCTTGATCACGGGGCCAACGGGTTCGGGCAAATCGACGACCCTCGCAGCCATGGTGCGCTACATCAACGAAAACTTCGCCAAGCACATCATCTCCATCGAAGACCCGATTGAATTTGTGCATTCCAGTAAGCGTTCGATGATCCGTCAACGAGAAGTCGGTCAGCACACCATGGAGTTCGAAAATGCCCTACGCGCCGCCCTGCGTGAAGATCCAGACGTGATCTTGATCGGAGAAATGCGGGACAAGATCACCGTCGATATTGCTCTAAAAGCCTCCCAAACAGGTCACCTAGTCTTCGGAACCCTACATACCAACAGTGCAGTCTCAACCATTGAGCGACTTTTGAATATTTACACGCCCTCGGAGCAAGAGCCGATGCGCCACCAAATTGCTGAATCCTTGGTAGCTGTTGTCGCCCAGGCCCTTGTGCGCACCACCGATGGCAAGCGCGCTGCCGCCCACGAGATTATGCTCAACACCGAGACCGCCAAAGATTACATCCACCGGGGTGCCATCGACGAACTCGATCAACTGATTCCCCAATGTACTTACGATGGCATGCAGACCATGAACCAAGCTCTCTACGACTTGGTGCAAGCGGGTCGGATCAACGGCGAAATCGCCATCGAAGCCTCCCCGAAGGCGAACGAACTCGCCCAAATGCTCCGAGGTAAGACCACGAATCGCTCTGCCCTTTAAACCAAGAGAGGTTCTGCTTCCAAGAGTTGGCTGATTGCTAATTCAAGCAACTGATCGCCCATTGCAACCGTTTCGATACGCATTAACTGGGCACGTAGTACTGCTGCCCCCGGAAACTCCCGCACGTACCAGCCCATATGTTTTCGAGCCTGACGCACGCCCAAAGTCCCTTTGAATTCAAACAGCAGATGCAGGTGTTCTTGGGCACGGCGAAGACGATCTACGTTGGTCGGTTCGGGCAAACGTTCGCCAGTACGCAGAAAGTGATCAATATGGCCGACTAAATGGGGAGCGCCCAGGCTTCCCCGCGCACACATCACTCCATCTGCTCCTGTCAACGTCAAGCAGCGAATCGCAGCATCGATCGAAAAGATATCGCCATTGGCAATCACCGGGATCTGGAGGTGTTCTTTGACTTGAGCAATCCATTCCCAACGAGCAGCTCCTTCAAAAGCTTGGGCACGGGTACGACCATGAACCGTCAAAAGCTGTGCCCCACTCTCCTGCATCCGTTGGGCAAATTCAAGAATATTGATCTCAGCATCATTCCAGCCCAGCCGTGTCTTGACAGTTACGGGCACCGAAACGGCTTTTGCCACTGCTTCGACAATCTGGCTTGCTGTCTGTGGATCCCGCAGCAGTGAAGAACCCCCGCCATTTTTTGTGATCTTGTTGACGGGGCAACCCATATTGATGTCGATCACATCCGCGCCTTGATCCACAGCAATGCGAGCAGCTTCGACCAAAAAATCTGGTCGACAGTCGAAGAGTTGAATGCCGACGGGGGTTTCACCCGCATCGATATCCATGATCGCCGGAATCGAGCGACTGTAGTGGAGTCCGCTGGCACTGACCATTTCGGTGTACATCAGTGATTGCGCCGCATGGGTACGAACCAACCGCCGAAAGGAGCGATCCGTGATACCAGCCAAAGGCGACTGAAGCACACGACTCCCAAAGGTGCGGTTGCCGATGGTAAGCGGGGTTTGGAGGTGAGCGAGTTGGGCAGCAGAGAGTGGCATCGGCGTTTAGGGTTCTATGTCGAATCTAACCCCTCCACTGCCCGATGAGCCAGTTTAAAGCAAGGTGTTCAAGTAAGCTTGAACCATGGTTTCAAGTTTGCCCATGATGTCCTGTTGCTCTTTGGCGGAAAGCCCGGTGTTGCGCAGTTCGAGAACGAGGTCTCCTTTACGCTTCGGAAGTCCAACAAAGCCTTTTTGACCATTGCGGAAATCAGTAGAAGCAAACTCCCCAGCAATACCCGCCAAATTGAAAAATTCGGCTTCCGAGTAAGGTGGTACAGCGACGAGGGACTGCTTGCAAGACATGCGTAGATCCTCCACGCCCTTGCGATCAACTTGCAGTTTTTCGAGCTTGGCAACCCGGCCATGCCAGTGCAACTCGTCTTCGCCTTCTTCTCGTGCCATGCGCTCTTTGATCACCTGGTTGTAGGTTTCAAAAAGAGTGGCATTGACACTGGTTTCCCATGTGCGAATGCGGCTAAAGACAGTATGGATGCTTCTTACAATCTTGGGCGTTGGATTGTAAGGGACAGCTTGGCGGTTGGGACCATGGGGGTTGTAGCCGAGCATAATGCGGCGCAGCGTATTCTGCGTAACATTGCGCTCACCAATGAACGGATCGACAGAGAGCAAACAGAAGTCTGTTTGTGTCATACGTGTCTCGGACAAAAAGGTCTCTAGAAGTTGTCCGAGGGGGAATTGGCGACGTGGCGGTGCAGCATTCATCTTTTGATTGCGTGTATACGGTGCCCTTATCATATCCCACCTGTGATCGATTGTCCCCTAAGCTTTTTCCTGAATGTAATAGTTTTAAATATTTGGGGACAATTGCACCAATCCATGGGATTTCTTTATTTTGTAGCATATAGCACTTGCAGGGGAAAAGCTCAGGGTGTAGTATTTCGAGACCCTTACAGGAGTAAGTCTATGAACACACCAGACGACAGTTTTCAGAACGCCCTTGAAGTGCTGCGTTCTTTGCCGACCAACGATCATCGGGTGCTTGATGCCTGTAGAAAGTTAGGTGAAATCACGAACGATCTTCAAAGTGCCATGGCATCGGAGACCAGCCTTGAAGAGACCTGCGACATTGTCGAAGAGCGTTCGGCGATGAGTGCAAAACAGGCGGCTAGTTTCATGATCGAGATTTTGCGTCTCGCGCACAATCTATAGATGAAATCCATCTAGGAGGGCTTTCTAGGGCTTGATACTGTTAAATATCTACTTCGGAAACGGTTGCAAAGTTGAGCAACCGTTTCCCTTCTTAGGTTGAAAGGTCTGTTAGGATGCGGAGCGACGTGCCCGCACCAAAGTTCATGCTTTTGCACTTGAGAAATTTGTGACCGGTGGCACCCATGTGGCGATTGCGAACCTGTCTTATCTTGTATTAGGGCTCGCGACTCAGCGATTCGGTTGGCAAATGCCGATCGATGGGTACCATCTTGGCGTTGTTTCTTTGTGGGGCGTACTTGCCGATCTCGACAGTCCGAGTAGTTGGCTGGGTAAGCAAATCCCTTTGCTTGGTTTACTGCTGGAGCGGCGTTTAGGGCGGCGCGGCTGGACTCACACTTTTTGGGCAGCACTAATTGCGAGTTGTCCCTGGTTTCTCGTCAGTACCACCCTGGCTTGGGCTGCACTGGTTGGCTACTCTGTCCATCTGTTGATCGATGCCGCCTCTTGGCCAGGGCTTCGCCCTTGGCGGCCTCTCCACTTTCGAGTTGGCATTGTCCTCTTTCGCAACGGCAGTTTCTGGGACTTAGTGATTGGAATGAGCGCGATTGTTGGCAGTTGGCTCTGCCTCGTCCAACGCGTGGGTTCGGCAACAGCCAGGGCAATTGAAGATCCATTTGCCTGGGGTTTCGTCCTGATTTTGGTTGCTTTATTGCCGGGATGGTTGCTTTCGACGACGATTCGGCGAATTTAGTACTCGAAAAATAGCGTGTTGTAGCCTTTGGTTGCTGGCGGTTTGGCAATCGGTGCAACAGCTTGGGCAGGAGATTCGATGGAATGGACTTGCGTGCTCAGAATGGCTAAGCGTTCGCGGATGTGTTTGGAGCGCTGCTCAAGACCATTCAGCTCGTTCAGCAGACGTTCTTTTTCAATCGCAAGCTTATATATATCCAGGTAAGCGGCAGCTTCTGAGTTTTGGCGGGGCATACTGCTCACTTTTGGCCGAATCTTTCCCTGGCTACGTTGAGGACGCATGGCAACTTCCCGATTAAGTAGGCCTAGTGTACCCACAACGAACAATTTTTGAGACGTAAGGGTGTTAAATAAGCTTTAACCTGTGGTGGAGAAAAAGCCTTGACCCTGAGCCGCTATTTGATCAAGAAGACTGTTACCGACTTGCAAACCGAAGTAAAAGGTGATGACTGTCTCAAGCGCACCCTCGGACCGATTAACTTAATTAGCTTGGGAATTGGGGCGATTATCGGTACAGGGATCTTTGTGTTAACAGGCACTGCCGCAGCTAACCATGCCGGACCAGCGATTGTGCTTTCGTTTATTTTGGGTGGTATCGCCTGTGCTTTTGCGGGACTTTGCTACACGGAATTCGCTGCACTCATTCCAATGGCAGGCAGTGCTTACACCTACGCCTATGCAACCTTGGGCGAATTGGTTGCCTGGATCATCGGTTGGGATTTGATTATTGAGTATGCAATCAGTGCTGCGACGGTTGCGGTTGGGTGGTCGGGATACGTAGTTAGTTTTTTGAAAGATTATGGGATTGTGATTCCGCCTGAGTGGACGAGTGCCTATGGAACTGAAATTAAGTCAGCAGCAGGAACCATCGTTGCCCACGGTATTTTCAACCTACCTGCTTTTTTTGTGGTTCTTGCCCTTTCCTTACTGCTCATCGTTGGAGTTAGCGAATCGGCCTCTTTTAACGGCGTAATTGTGGTTGTCAAGCTGGTGGTTATTGCGGCATTCATTGTTTTTGGAGTCAGCCATATTGACTCAGCCAATTGGACACCCTTCATCCCCGATCAGGTGATCGATGCGAAGGGAGCACCCCACTACGGTTTGTTTGGGGTTCTACGTGGAGCAGGAGTGATTTTCTTTGCTTATATCGGTTTCGATGCTGTCTCTACGGCTGCCCAGGAAGCCAAGAACCCTCAGCGAGATATGCCCATTGGCATTCTCGGTTCCTTGGTGATCTGTACGATTTTGTACATTTTGGTAGCTGGAATTCTCACGGGAATCGTTCCTTATAAACTGCTCAATGTTCCGGATCCGATTTCCCTGGGGGTCGATAAGATTGGTTTTCAGTGGCTTTCGACTATGGTGAAAGTTGGTGCGATTGCTGGGCTGACTTCGGTGATGTTAGTTTCTCTGTACGGCCAAACCCGTATTTTTTACACCATGTCCCAGGATGGTTTGATTCCGAAGCTTTTCAGTTCACTACATCCACGCTTCAAAACACCGTTCGTTTCGACAGTTTTGCTCGGCATTTTTGTTGGTACCGTCGCTGGCCTCGCACCGTTGGATCTACTCGGCGAACTTGTCAGTATTGGCACCCTTTTTGCTTTTATTGTCGTTAGCGCTGGGGTGCTTTTTCTTCGGTATAGCCAACCTGATCTCATCCGCCCTTTCAAATGTCCTTTGGTTCCCTTCGTGCCGATTGCCAGTATTATTTCCTGCTTAGTTTTGATGTTTGGTCTCCCCCCGGACACTTGGATTCGTCTCATTGTTTGGTTAGTGCTTGGTCTACTGATTTATTTCCTGTACGGGCGCAATAACAGTAAACTTGCAGCCAATCAAAGCCCTGATTAGATTTTTGGCTGCTCAGGGCGTTGGGTTCGACATCAATTGAATAGCCTGAGCCATCTCTAACAGAGGGGCTGTGGCTTTTTCCATGTGGCCGAATTGGATAATTTGTACTGCTAATAATTCAAGCCTTTCTTGAAAACTGGGCAAACGATGAGGATCTATGAAGGGGTCTTTGTAGGGTTCAATGTCGGAACGTTGAAACTCAAAGGAAATGCTGATCCGTGGACAGGGGGCAAGAGCGCAACTTCGACCACCCCAATGGATGACAGCATGGTTCCAGCCAAGGACTGAACCGGGCAGAGCAGGCAATGCCCGTACATTCTGGATCCAGGATCGATTCAAGAAAAGATTGCTGATCGGACATAGAAGAGTCATCAAGATTTCTTCCTGAGCGTACCCAGTTTTCCCGAATCACATCGACAAGTGAGAATTTCGTGCTTCCAGCATAGATTGCCACTACAACCAGTCGAAAACATTCCCTGGGATAAGTTGTCTATTAAAAACTTGTGCAAAAGCGGCAATCAAAAGTGGCTGCACATCTCCTACTTGAATATCTGTATAAAATTCAGCGATGGAAGCGACAGGATGCTCAAGACCGCAGGGAATAATCTGGGAGAAAGCATTCAAGTTAGGGTTTACATTCAGCGAAAACCCGTGCATCGTCACCCATCGAGAGACTTTGATCCCAATCGCTCCAAGCTTCCGGCCACCGGACCAAACTCCAGTCAATCCCGAAATTCTTTCAGCCGGAATATCTAGTTGTTCGAGGGTCAAGAGCAGGACTTCTTCAAGTTGACGCAGGTACCAGTGGAGATCTTTTCGATGATTCTGTAAATCCAGAATTGGATAGCCAACGAGTTGTCCAGGCCCATGAAAGGTGACTTCACCGCCACGCTCGACTCGGTGCAATTCGTATTCACCTGGCTGGAAATGAACAAAACTTAAATCAGCACCTTGACCAAGGGTATAGACTGCTGGATGTTCGAGGAGCAACAGTAAATCTGGCCGACTACGATCTAGAATCCGTGCCTCAACGAGCTTGCGTTGCCAGTCCCAGGCAGTTTGATAGGGAACTTGCCCCAATTCAAGGAGTTGACAGGGTCGTAGCATGGGTAAAAAGGCTAGGGGCTGCTTCTTGAAGCAACTGAAAAGCACCGTCGGCAATAAACTGCACCCCAATCGCTAAGATCAAAAAACCGAGTACTCGATTAAGAGCACCAACTCCAGTGGCACCCAAAGCTTTAATGAGTGGTTCACCGAGCAGCAAGCACAGATACAGGGCCCCACCGAGCAGAGCGATTCCCAACAGACAGCCCAGATAGTCCAGCCACAAACTCGTCTTTGCCGACAAACCGATCACAACCCCAATAGCCCCTGGACCACTGACCATCGGTACAGCCATGGGCGCAAATGAAATATCCTCTTTGTCGGCGGCTTCGCTGTTTTCTTTGGGTGTCAGACGTGGTCGGGCAGTGACCATCTCCCAAGCCGTATGGGCTACCAATAATCCTCCAGCAATCTTCAGAACCCCCAGGGAAATACCAAAGAAGGACAAGATGAGCCTCCCAGCGATTAAAAATAGCGCGAGCACCCAAAAAACATTGATGGAAGTCATTCGGGCTTGCTTGCGGCGGTAAGGCTGGGTATCACCGTCCGTCAAACTATAAAAGATCGGAACTGCTCCAATCGGATTCGCAATGGGCATCAGGGCGAGAAACGTTCCAGCCGCATAGTTCAAAAAGCCTTCCATCATAGGAGAATCGCCTAGATTAGTTAGTATGCGTAATTTTTAGATTCTATACCTACGGTAGCTTTCAAGGCAGTCATGAGTCAAGTTCAAGCGCCATGCACCGACCACGTACATTCTATGATTTCGAACAGTACCCCCAACCGGATTCGAACCGGTGTCGCCTCCGTGAGAGGGAGGTGTCCTGGGCCTCTAGACGATGAGGGCGAGGCATTTCATCAGTCCTTCACTATAGCTGGTTTCCGAGGCAAAATGCTCTGTACTCTTGCGTCTGTGCAAAACAGGATGGTAGCCTAGTAAAGGTCGTTAGCTCAGCGGTAGAGCAGGAGACTCTTAATCTCTTGGTCCAGGGTTCGAATCCCTGACGGCCCATCAAGCTTTCCAGCCCTAAAACGTTACATCCTCGTAGAGAGACTCTAGGGTGAGCGAAAAATCGAGGCTACTGAATTGAAAGTTTCCCTGCTCCTCAGTGTAAGACTGCAGTTCCCAAAGCCCACTGTTGCTGCGCCGGAAGCACTGAACCAAGGGTCGTTTCGAACTGACTAAGACATACTCACGCAGCGTCTCAATGGTTTGGTAATCCTCAAACTTGTCTCCTCGGTCAAAAGCTTCTGTAGAGTCAGATAAAATTTCAACGATGAGATTGGGGTAGCGTAAGTACAAAGGAGTTTCACGATCTCGCGCATCACAAGACACGGCAATATCTGGATAGAAAAAGCGATTGCGTTGCTCAATACGCACTTTGATATCCGAAAAAAATACTCGACAACCTGAACTGCGGACATGGCCATGCAGAGCTACCAAAAGATTGCCTCGAAGGATGTTATAACCTTGACTTGCCCCAACCATTGCGAAGAGTCGTCCGTCGATGTACTCATGTTTGATCGGGCTTTGCTCCTCAATCTGAAGATACTCTTCGGGCGAAAAGTAGGGCTCTTTAGGTGTAGCGACCATGGCCTCTCAGGAGCTTCGTTCTTTTAATGTATGCCAAGAATATTTAAAGGGGAGCCATCTCTCCAAAAGCAGGTACTGGATGGCCGTGCCACCGCAGGAGCGCCCAGACGTAGGCTTTACGCAGCATCAACATATCTGCTTGAATGCCCAAGTGATGAAGTTCCTGCTGTTCTTGGGTAGTTAGTGTTCCTGCAGTATTTTTTTCAAGTAGCTCTAAGTGATGCTGTTGCAGGTTTTCTGGCGTTTGTGCGTGAGCAATGGTGAGCAACTCCTGCACTGCTAAGGTCTGCATCTTGAGAAGTTCTGGCTGTAGGGCTGCAGGAGAACGATCTGGCAGCGGGGGCAGATTGCCTGTAATACTCTGAAGAACAAGCGATTCCAAAGGCTGCTGGGTGAGTTGGGCAAGCCGGGATAGTTGCTGAAAAATTAGTTCAGGCAGTTCAACAGTAAGAGGATGGGTCATCATGCTCCATCAGAAATTGCTTGAGTACAACTTAACTCGATGTTTTATATCGCGCTTAGCCTCTAGCTGCTGATCGACTTTAAAAAGTGGAGAAAATGCATTAAGGCGAACTCCGCAATCGTAGAGACATGGCTGTAATACTACCTAAATAAGCTGAGATAACTTGTAGCCATAATAATTAAGTTATAATGCAATCCCTTTTCTATAATTTTGGGGTTATAAATCATGCAGAGACAATGGTTGGCTCAAGAGCACCTAGACAGGCGCTTCGCAAAAATGGGTTCGGCAAGTCTCTTCACTCGTCCGAATCGCGGATGGATTCGGGCGATCCGCGATGCTCTGGGGATGTCCGCAACGCAGCTAGCTGCTCGCTTGGGAGTATCACAGCCACGGGTGACTGCTCTTGAGCAAGGCGAGGTAGAAGGTACCCTGACCTTACAGTCATTGCAGAAAGCGGCACAGGCACTAGATTGCACACTTGTCTATGCCCTCATCCCTAACAAGCCACTTGAACAGATGGTGCGCACTCAGGCTGAGCGGATGGCTGCTGAGCGGATGGCTGCCGTTGAGCAAACGATGCGGCTAGAAGACCAGGCAGTCGGAACACCCGAAAGTACACGGCAAAGGCAACGTCTGATTGAGCAGATTCTCAGTACTGAGACCCGCCGTTTGTGGGAACAAAGATGAGCGACCTGTTTGGGGCTGATGATGCCTCCACGCCACTCACCCCAGAGGAACAGCAAGATCTTCTGTTGACCTATATTTCGAATCGGGCTGAACTCAACGAAGCAGAACAGCAAAACATCCTGGCAGCCCAGGGCTGGCTTCTAAAACGCCGAAGCCTCGATCTTTTCAGCGAAAAGTTCCTTAAGCAGTTGCATCGCCAGATGTTCGGGCAGGTTTGGGCTTGGGCAGGTCGCTACCGCAGCACCCCGCGCAATATCGGTGTTGATCCCTGGCAGATTGCCCCTAAGATGCGCGTTTTCCTCGACGATGCCCGCTATTGGGTCGAGTAAGGTACCTATGCCCCCGATGAACTGGCTGTTCGCTTTCACCATCGTTTAGTACTCATCCATCCTTTCGCAAATGGCAATGGACGCATTTCTCGGATCATGGCAGATTTGCTAGTTGTCCAGTTAGGTCAGGAGCGCTTCAGTTGGGGGCAGACCAACCTCATCGCCGTCAGCGATATGCGCGGTCGTTATATCGAAGCTTTGCAAGCAGCTGACAATGGGAGACTTGAAGCTTTGCTACAGTTTGCCCGTTCCTAATGCTGTGTTCTCACAACTGCTTACCATTCAGTCCATCTTCTGCAGCCTCGTGTACAGCCGAGCCTACAAGGGGAGAAAAGCAAAGATGCAAAGTGCTGTCATTTATTGACAGGGGCTGTCAGAGCGTTTAGATTCGAAGTATGGAAATGACCTCATTAAACATTTCACTTCCCAAAGTCATGAAGGACTATGTGGAGTCCCGCGTTCAAGAAGGGGGCTTCAGTACGCCGAGTGAATACATGCGGGCTTTGGTCCGGGAAGACCAGAAGCGCAAAGCAGAGGAGAAGCTCGAAGCACTTCTTTTAGAAGGCATTCAGTCTGGACCAGCCACACCAATGACACCCCAGGACTGGAAAGAGATTCGCGCAGAAGTATTGCGTCGTGTCCAGCGGGGAGAGCCAGGAAGCCTCCCAGGGGATGAGGGTTAGGCATTGCAGTTTTCAAAACGTCCTCGGGCATATGATCAACAGACCTATTGAATTATAGCCATGGCTACTCTCTTAAAGCCCTCTGCCTTTGTCTCTAAAGGACTGCGGGTAGAGCAGGTAAATAACCTCACCCTCTTCAAATTCACTGACGAGCTGAGTGAGCGACTACAAATACTTCTTGACAAGAAAAAAGCGGACAGTCTCACCGCGGAGGAAATCCTTGAGCTAGAAACAATTGGCGAACTAGACGAAATTTTCAGCTATATCAACGCTGTCATGGCTGTCAAAGCACAAGCGTTCTGAGCTTTTCTTGCACTTCGATGATCACTGCAGGCACAGCCTTGGCAATAAAATCCGCATTGCGACCGCGCCAGTCCACGTTCTTGAGGGCATCAGCTAGTACGACACCACTAATCTTGCCACTAACAGGAAGGGCGACTTCAAAGGGATAACCTTTCACTTTGCTAGTGATCGGACAGACCAAAGCGAGTCCAATGCGGTTGTAGATGATAGATGAAATCACTAGAGCAGGTCTTCTGCCTGCTTGCTCCCTGCCCACTTGGGGATCGAAATCCAACCAAATGATGTCTGCGCGGTCTGGAATGTAAACAGACTGGGTTACCACGCTTCGTCGCCCACGGCTGGACCCCAATCAATCTCTCCGTGGAAGTTTTCAGGAGTCACCCCTGCCACCAGAGCTTCGAGGGAGTAGCGCCTTGGCTGAATCACAAGGCAGCCATTCTCGACTGTGAGATCTAGTTCCGTACCTTCCTTGACACCTAGTTGCTCAACGATGGCCTTCGGAAGTCTCAGTCCTAGGCTATTGCCCCACTTGGCTACGACTGAGGCCATGTTGCTCCCCTGAAGTGTTTATACTTTAAGTATACATCTTGATCGATGGGGTATGGTTCTGCCTAGTTCGCGGTAGCAGCGGGGACTCATCAATCTCCAAACTCTGTATATCTCGCTGGCCAATCGTTGGAGTGTCTTTGATAACTCACTAGACTGCTAAACAATCCTTCGTCGCATTTCCAAAGACACCTTCAAAAAGGGACTTTTACTCTCTTCTCGTCGCACCAGAGCGATTGCCTGGGCGCTGTCCGGCAAGTAGTGGCCTTCTGTTTGGTTGCGTTGATACTCTCGACTGAACGTGCTAGGCGAACGGCCTAACTTTTGGCGATCATATTGAACGACATCTTCTCTTCGTGGTGCATCACATAGATCTGATGACGCTGGCTTGGGCTAAGTGCCCCGATGGAAACCCCCTTGGGGGGCTGCTTGTAGCTCATAGGGGGTACCTGGAGTTGTGGTAAACGTCAGGATACCTCTATGAGTCCCTCAGCGGAAGGCTCTCAACTGTGCCCCGAAGGAAACCCCCTCGGGGGGTTGCACTTCAAAATTGATTCTGCGCTTAAAAAACGCCTGCCGCACTATCAGCACAACGAATCGGTTCGGGAAGTCGGTATTTTGTCGTGCAGTTTAGAGCTAATTCGGTGGCTGTGGCCAAGTCAGCCAAGTGTCCAACTGAGATGAATACAGGTTTGACGTTGTCACGGGTGCGAAGGATATTGCCAATAGTTTCACCCTTGTCAATCAAGGCTTCATAGGATCCTTTCTGGGGAGCGGGTTCAACGTATTTGCCCACGAACAGCGTCTTGCCACAGCCAATGGTCGGTTTTTGTAGCCAAAGCCCAAGATGGCAAGCAATGCCAATCCGACGGGAATGGGCGCGACCCATACCATCGAAGATAAACACATCAGGCTCAATTTCAAGCTTTCCGAAAGCCATTTCAAGTACTGGCCCCTCTCGAAAACTCAGAAGTCCCGGCACATAGGGAAAAGGAGTCGGCATTTTGGCCAAGACCGTCTCGACTGGTTCTAACTCTGGGTAGCGCAGCACAACCACGGCAGCCTGAGAAACATTGTCTTTGACACTGACATCGACCCCAGCCACATAACGAATTGCGGCCAAATCGAGGGGTTGAGTATCGACAACTTCGGTCTCTAGCTCTCTTTGCAGCGCAATCGCCTCAGGAATAGTGAGATTCCAAGCATGGAGGTGAATAATCTTCATTGCGGCGAGTCTCCAAAAACACAGAGTCCAGCTAATCTGGACTGCCAGCCATTCTTCAAGAGTAGCAACCATGAAAGTGATCATCGCCGTGATTCAGCCTTTCATGCTCGACCGCGTCGTGCGCAGTATCCGCACCCAGATCGAATCGATGCATTAACTGGGAAGTCGAAGGGTCCCGCAATAAACCGGAGGATTTTCCATGAAAACCCTCCGGTTTATTCAGCTTGACCAGCAAGTTTTGTTCTTTAAGACCATTCGTCAAAGCAAGGTCAGCTTTTCGCCGGTCTTCAATTCAGAGCATTAAACGACATGCTCGATTGTATCTTTTCCCATGCAAGCGGCTACATCGCGGAGGAAGGTGAATTGCTGCTCAAAGTCGAGTTGCTTAACAGCATCCAGACTCGATTTTCCGGCTTCACTCAGTTGATAATCTTCGGGAATACCGATGACATCATCACCCATGCGCACAGCCAGAAAATACCAAGTGACAAGCTTGTTATTCTCAGTGAACGTTCCATAGGTGCGGCTTAAGCTACAATCATCTCCACGTACCAAAGCACGCATTGCGTCGAGTTGTGCATCCCCCTTAGGCAGGGTATTAAACTCGTCAAAAAATGCATTTGTTAGATCTGTATCTGTAGCATCAGGTGCAGCCGGTGTCACGGATTTCCCCATTTCGGTGTACAGGTAGTAAAGAATAGCCAACTTCAAATCCACTTCAAGTGGATTGAAATCGCTGAGGACTTTTTTTACACCTTCAGTACGCACATTTTCCGGTGAGACACCGTCAAGGATTTGATCGACAATCTCATCTGAGTGATCATGAATTTTGGTCGCGTCTATCATTGAAAAACTCACGGTAAACTTGTATCCAAGCTAACCAATTTTCCATAAACAGAAGTTCTATCCTGGGTTAGAAAGAAGAGACTAGATTATTCATACTGCATTGAATAATGAGATCACTTCTGTAGAGCATCTATGGAGTTATTGGCTCAAAATCGTTTTACTGGCACTTTGAGATGTTCAATGGAAGACTGAATGGCATTGACAGCTTGCTGCTCATGGGCATCCGAGATCAAGGTTCCATTCTGGACAACCATCAAAGCGCAGCGCAGTGCGTTATCAACTTCGTAATGACCAAGGGCATTGCCATCTTGAGTCGCCCCCAATCGCTGCATCGCTAGTCTTCCTAATTCCTGCGTATCTGTAATCTTTCCACCTCTTGTCAATCCTAGCCTTGGTGTCAAAAGGTTCGTGATCACAGGTGCAGAGACATCGTAAGCATTTAACGTTTCGATCAGTACAGTGTAGGCAGCAGCAACTTCAGAAGGCTGGCTCGACTGTCGATTGAACCAGATATCACAGACAACATTGAGATGATCACCTAAAGAGAAACGTTCGTCAGATGTGTGCATTGGAAAATACCAAAATGGGTTGATGTTAACGAGAGATTGGCGAAACACGCCAAATTTTATTGCTTCCATCGTCCGCTACTAAAAGCGAACCATCGGATTGCATTGCCAGTCCAACTGGACGACCATACACTTCTCTGGTGTTGAGACTGGCAATAAAGCCAGTCAGAAAATCCTGGGTTGGGCCACTTGGCTTGCCATCTTTAAAAGGCATGTAGACGACCTTGTAACCAACTAAAGTAGAGCGATTCCAAGAGCCGTGATAACTCATAAAGGCTCCACCACGGTAGGAAACAGGTAAGGCATCTGTGCGATTAAACACTAAGCCTAGTGGAGCTAGGTGAGAACCTAAAGCATAATCAGGCGCAATAGACTTCTTCACCAAGTCCTGACGTTCATCTTTTCGCCTTGGATCGATATTCTGTCCGAAGTAGGCATAGGGCCAGCCGTAGAAAGCCCCTTCGCGGACACTGGTGAAATAGTCTGGTACTAGATCGTCACCTAAACCATCGCGCTCATTGACTACAGTCCAGAGTTTACGGGTGCTCGGTTCCCAGTCAATGCCGACAGGGTTACGTAAGCCATTCGCATAGATCCGTTCTCCACTTCCGTCCAAACTGACTTCTAAAATGTTTGCTCGCCGAATTTCATTTCGGCCTCCATTTTCCTGAACATTGCTACCTGAACCGACTGTGACGTATAGTTTCTTGCCGTCAGGAGCAACAACAATATTGCGCGTCCAATGGTTGTTATACCCTCCCGCCGGTAGAGACAAGATTTTTTTTCCTGCTGTTGTAATCTTGGTCTGCCCTTGCTGGTATGGGAAGCGCATTAGAGAATCGGTATTTGCCACATAGAATATGTCGCCGACTAAAACCATACCAAAGGGTTGATTTAAGTTTTCAAGGAATTCTGTGCGCAATTCAGGTTTGCCATCCCGGTTGCGATCTCTGAGGAGTGTAATTCGACCGGCTGTAGACTCAGCGACGAGAACGTCTCCATTCGGCAATATATAAAGCCAACGTGGATAGTCCAGATTCTCAGCAAACAGGCTTACCTCGAAGCCGGAAGGAGCAGTCGGTTTTTGTCCCTTTGGCCAACCAATCACTTTGGCACTTCGAGAAACGGAAGGGGTTGCAAAAGGGGCTGGTAACAATGGTGCCGTTCCTTGAGACTCAGCAAACACAGGGCTGACGAATCCAAGAAGCAGCAATGTGAGTGGGCAAGCAAAGCGTATCAGCGAAGTCAATGCACTCTCACCTCTTCAAAAACAGTAATTGTATGCTAGCTTCTTTGTCATAAAGGAACATCCTTCCTGAGATACAGTTTTGTATGAGTCTTGAAGCTGAAAACTGGTGCATTCCAGTTTAAGCAATAGCAGCAGCTTAGATGAGCTAATAGACGTGATCTTCAATGTCAATTTAAGTAGCAGAAGGGAGCATTTGCATGGGCAAGTAGGATGGTGGTTGTCTGTCATTCATAGGATTTTGTAGTGGTAGATTGGAAACGGCCTGAATTGCTTGCTCCAGCTGGAGATTGGGAATGTGCAAAGGCCGCAGTTGAGAATGGGGCGGATGCGATTTATTTTGGCCTCGAACGCTTTAATGCACGGATGCGTGCCCACAATTTTACTGAAGCAGATTTACCAAAACTGATGGCTTTTCTCCATCGGCGTGGGGTAAAAGGCTACGTCACTTTTAATACCTTGGTTTTTGCCAATGAGATGGCAGAAGCGGAGCAGTATCTACGGACGATCATCAGCGCTGGGGTCGATGCAGCTATCGTCCAGGATATTGGTATCTGTCGGCTTATTCGACAAATTTCACCGGACTTTCCAATTCATGCTTCAACCCAGATGACGATCAGTTCGGCTACTGGAGTAGAGTTTGCCAAAAATTTGGGTTGCAACCTCGTTGTCCTTGCCCGTGAATGCTCAGTATCAGAGATCGAGAAGATTCACCAACAGGCCGATTTGCCCCTCGAAACTTTTGTCCATGGAGCGCTCTGTGTGGCCTATTCCGGTCAATGTTTGACCAGTGAATCCCTTGGTGGGCGATCGGCAAATCGCGGCGAGTGCGCCCAAGCTTGTCGAATGCCCTACGAATTGATCGTCGATGGCAAAGTTGTCGATTTGGGGGATCGCAAATACTTACTCAGTCCGCAGGATCTTTCTGGTTTAGAAGTCCTACCCGAATTGATCCGCGCTGGTGTCCATTCCCTCAAGATCGAGGGTCGCTTGAAAGCACCGGAGTACGTGGCGAATATTACTCGTGTTTATCGTCAAGCTTTAGATCAAGTCATGGCTGAGCTTGGATCGAGCCAAGAAAAAACTGTGATTGAATCCGTTGTTTCTGAGTCCCGCTACGACTTGGAGATGGGCTTTTCGCGAGGGCTATTTACTGGATGGCTTTCAGGGATCGACAATCAGCAACTTGTCCACGCCCGCTTTGGCAAAAAACGGGGTGTCTATCTCGGCGAAGTACAAAATATAAAGCCTGGAAAAGTGTCCGTATACTTAGTAGCGCCTCTGAAGCCTGGGGATGGGGTCGTCTTCGATGCTGGACACCCCGAAGCCCAAGAAGAAGGGGGAAGAGTGTATAGCGTTGAGGCGCACAGAGATGAAACTTGGATCGGCTTTGGCCGCACAGACATTGATTGGGAGCGTGTAAGGGTTGGCGACAAGCTGTGGAAGACCAGTGACCCCGAATTAGACCGCCGTGTGCGACAAAGTTTTGCCTCTGAGGATCCACAGTTTCAGCGCCCCCTCGATCTCGAAGTCCATGGCCATCTCGATGCCCCTTTGGTCTTAATCGGCAGAGACGATCAAGGCAACTGTGTCCAAGTCGAATCGGAAATTTTTCTCAGTGAAGCCCACACCCGTCCGCTTTGCGAAGACCGTCTCAAGGAGCAATTGGGACGACTGGGCGGCACACCTTTTCAGTTAAGAACCCTGGGTATCTATCTGGAAGGTTCAGTCATGCTCCCCGTCAGCGAACTCAATCGACTGCGCCGCCTCATGGTTGAGCGGCTTTTAGACATCCGTTCACAGCTGAAACGCTGGACACTGCTGGATCGTGCAATTTCTCCGCACTATTTTGAAAATCGCAGCGCATTTTCCCCCCCAGAACTCATCGCCCTCGTCCGCAGCCAGGAACAGTTAGAAGTGGCGATTGAAAATGGCTTGAAAACGGTCTACTGCGAGTTTGAAAATATCAAACTCTACCGAGATGTCGTTCAGATTGCGGCTGGCAGTGCCGCAATCTTCGTCGCACCACCACGCATCTTCAAAACAGGTGAAGAGTGGATGCTCAAGCAAGTTCTAAACAGTGATGCCGATGGTTTTCTGGTTCGAAATTACGATCATTTACGGTACTTTGCTGGTCAGCGCTGTATTGGCGATTTTTCCTTTAATATTGCCAATTTTCTCACTGCCGAGTACCTGAAAGAAACTTTCCAGCTTGAGCGTCTTACCGCTTCCTACGACTTGAATGTCCAACAACTAGAAGCACTACTAAAAACTACGCCTCCTGAATGGCTTGAAGTCACTATTCATCAGCACATGCCCATGTTTCATATGGAACATTGTGTCTTCTGCGCCTTTTTGTCAGAAGGAACAGACTTTACAAACTGTGGCCGTCCCTGCGAAAAATATACAGTCAAGCTACGGGATCGCGTCGGTGCTGAACATGTCTTAAAAGCTGATTCGGGTTGCCGTAATACTATTTTTAATGCAAAAGCCCAGACTGGAGCGGAAGATACGCAGCGCTTGATTTCCGTTGGCCTGCGCTACCTTCGCATCGAGTTTGTTGGTGAAACACCCATTCAAGTCAAACAAACGATACAAGCATACCAAAAGCTACTTCAGGCTGAAATCACTGGCCGCCAGCTCTGGCGCGACTTGAAGTTAAATAATCAACTAGGTGTCACCAGAGGCAATCAATAAAAAAGCGGAGGGCAAAAGCCCCCCGCTGCAAAAGAGAAGAGAACTATTTACCGGGTGGAACCCAACTCACCGACTTGGTAGAGGTAGATGGCTCTGCACTTACAGGTGTGCCACCAGTAGCTGTCGGGATTTCCTCGCCAGGATCCTTGAGGATATGGGGCGTAACCATCAGAGCGACTTCACGGCGCTCATTCTGGGAAGAAGTTGTCCGGAATAGCGATCCAAGAATTGGCAAATCACCAAGAATTGGAATCTTCTGAACCAAGTTGCGATCAACTTCGCGGATCACACCACCGAGTACGAAGGTCTGCCCATCGCGTAGGCGCAAGCGTTGGATATCCAGGTTGCGGCGAGTGAGCAGGGTGACTAAGTTACCATTCGCGTCCCGTGTTTGGTCGTTAATCGAGCTGACTTGGGGTTTGAGCAGGACGTTGACGTAGCCGTTGTCGTCGATATTAAAGACGGAGATATCGAGAATAACGCCAACTTTGTCGATTTTGACGGTACTGGTGGTTAGACCAGTCGCGGGATCGACGTTGATCGTCGTACCAACAATAACGTCGTCGGTAATGTCAAGCTTGGCATTCGTTGGCTTGGTAAAGCTTTCGCCAGATTGGAGAACGATCTTAGGTGCAGCCAAGACTTTCGCTGAGCCTTCTTGGATGGCTGCATCAATACGAAAGGCGATGGCGCTAATTAAAGAGTTCAGGGTGCTGAACACAAAAGTGCCGTTCGGAGATGAACCTGTACCTGTGATCGTCCCTTGGGTCGTTGGTCCAATGATGGGGGAAGGTGTACCAGGCGTACCACTGAAGCCACCGTTGCTCAGAGAACCAAGCGCAAAGTTGCCAGAAGATCCACCGAAGCGGAAACCTAAGTCAGTGACATTGTTCAAGTTGATATCGACGAGTTTGACATCGATCATCACTTGGCGTTGGCGTACATCGAGTTGGGCAATTTCAGCTTGAGTAATTTGTAGGGCGCGGGGTGTACCAATCACGGTTAAAGAGTTAGTCCGCGCATCGATACTGACAAACAGTTCGC
>JACMLN010000003.1 GCA_014379585.1 Gloeobacterales cyanobacterium ES-bin-313
CGCTAGTTAAATTTGATCTTCTGGGATGCGAAAGTACACATGCGCAACAGCATCAACCCTTCTTTAACGTGCTGAATATTGGAAGAGCCGTAGGTGCGTGGCTGGTATCGAATCGGTACTTCAACGATGTGTAAATTCAGTTTGGCCGCTCCAAAGAGCAGATCGAAGTCCCCAAACGGATCGAAGTCCCCAAAGTAACTGCGGCCAGCGGCAATCCGTTCGTAGTCAGTGCGCCAGAGAACTTTGGTGCCGCAGAGGGTGTCCTTGAGGCGTTGATCTAATAGATAAGAAAAAACAGCTCCAAAGAACTTGTTCGCCAAAGTATTCAACCAAGGCATGGCCTCGCGGGAGCGTGGGTAGATGAGCCGCGATCCATTGATAAATTCGCCCCGACCACTAGCAATCGCTTCGAAGAATTTGGGCAGATCGGCTGGAGGAACGGTTAAGTCCGCATCTAGGATGATCAAAATATCCCCAGTAGCCGCTGCAAAAGCTTGACGAACTGCATCGCCTTTGCCCTTGCCAGCCTGTTGGAGGATCTTGATGTCCCACTCTTCGGCAAATTCTGCTTGTACCTGCTGGATCACTTCCCAGGTGTTGTCCCGCGAGTGACCCTCGACAAAGATAATCTCTGTGTGGCGACCAAGACGGGGCATCTGCTCCACCGCTGCACGGATATTCCCTGCTTCGTTGCGCGCCGGAATCACCACCGTGCAACTCGGTTCTGAGACTTCGGTGTCTTGGGGACGAGCAACCATGTACTGGGTGAGACAGAGATGGTTGATCGCCGGAAACCGTGCGACGTAGCGATTCACCCAATCCGCAATCACCGGAATCCGGCGAGGCAATAAAAAACGCCGTCCTTGCTTCACGACGGTGTACCCGGTGATGCCAAAGAGATTGCGCATATCGCTATCCGAAAGCCAGTTCTGAGCAGGTTGGGGAGTCCGTTCCCCAATCTGTTCACCAAAACGTAGAATTGGCTCCCAGAGATAGTTGTGAAAGACAGAAACAATCCGGGTTCGCCCGTGACAGAAAGGACGCAGGCGTTCCAGCACGACCTGAATATCCGCTAAGTAACTGATCACCCCAACCAGCAAGATCGTATCGAAGGGTTCGGTGTTGAGCGTTAGTTGCTCGGCATCCTGGCAGAAAAATTGCAAATCGGGGTGGCGCTCTTGGGCTTTTTCGACCATCGCTGCACTAAAGTCGATGCCAACACCGAACTTTGGCTTGAGAGCAGCAAGCAAATCTCCGTTGCCAGAGCCAATTTCAAGAACGCGTTCTCCGGTTGGAACCAAAAATTGACACAGGGCAACGAGATCTGCGTAGTAGTAACGATTGCGCTTCTGCCATCTTTCTTGGTCAAAAGCAAGCTCATCGAAATGTTTTTGTACCTCTTGGGCAAAAGCGTAGCGCGGCACGGCTGACACTTACTTGCTGGGGGACTGGACCCAGACAATCACCAAAAAACCACAGCAAATGAGGACAAGGAGGGCAATAGCGAGTAAACCAATATTCAAATTCATCGATTCCACCATTGAAGGCGAGCGTTCACCCAACACAATAGCATTCACCTGTTACTTCGGCTTAGTCCGAACCGTAATATCTCCCAGTACCAGAGTTTGGCAAGCAAGACGGTAGGTGGCTGGCTTGTTGCGCAATTTGCGCTCCTCCGCGTCAGTGCGCTCAGACAGGCTTTCCGCGCCACTCAGCACTTCAACGACACAGGTGCCGCACTGACCAACCCCCCCGCAGTTCATGAGCTTTGCAAAAGTCTTGTAAAGATCAATACCATTTTTGATTGTTGCATCCCGAAGAATCGTTTCTTCGACCACAAAAATCTCTTTAGCGTCAGGCTCGTAGCGAATCGTTGGCATCTTTACTCTCAAAGAAAATAGCGGCGTTGAACAGCTCTAAAAGGCTAACTCTTAATAAAAGTTTACACCCTTAAAAAGAGTTGCACTTTTGCTGAGGACTGGTTACACTTCGTTATACTGTTTCCTGGATGGCCGGGGCAACTAAAGTTGTCGGATAAGAAGCGCTATTTTGACAAGACTGATAGCGGTCTCCCCGTGATATCTGCGGAGTAAATAAGGAGGACGAGATCGATGGGACTACCTTGGTATCGGGTACACACGGTTGTGACCTCAGATCCAGGTCGATTGATTGCAGTGCATTTGATGCACACAGCACTTGTGGCGGGATGGGCTGGTTCTATGGCCTTCTACGAAACGGCTGTTTTTAATCCTTCGAACCCTGTGCTCAATCCGATGTGGCGTCAAGGGATGTTCGTCATCCCCTTCATGTCCCGCCTAGGGGTAATCAACTCCTGGAACGGCTGGTCAGTTTTCGGTAACTTTAACGCGGATGGCCTCGGTCACGCCGTGGATGCAAACGTCGCCAATATTGGTGTTTGGTCTTTTGAAGGAGTGGGAGCTTCCCACATTCTGCTTGCTGGATTGCTCTTCCTAGCCGCTTGCTGGCACTGGGTGAACTGGGACTTGGAACTGTTCCGCAACCCGCGCAACGGTGAACTAGGTTTAGATCTGCCGAAGATTTTCGGGATCCACCTCTTGCTAGCTGGTCTCGGCTGTTTCGGTTTTGGCGCAGTTCACATGCAGACAGTCGGTATGTGGGTTTCGGCAGATCCGGTCTACGTGGGCCTGGGCAAGTACGGCAACTTACTTAAAGGAATAGATCCGACAGCTTTAGGGGCGGTGGTACCCACAGGCTTTGCCTGGGGCGCAGATGGCTTTAATCCCTACAACCCAGCTGGAATCGCTGCCCACCACGTTGCTGCTGGCATCGTCGGCATCTTGGGTGGGATCTTCCACATTATTGTTCGCCCGCCGGAACGCCTCTACCGTGGTCTGCGCATGGGCAACATCGAAACAGTCTTAGCCAGTGCCCTTGCGGCAGTTTTCTTTGCGGCCTTCGTGGTCGCTGGTACTTTTTGGTACGGCTCGGCCACAAACCCTGTCGAGTTGTTCGGCCCTGTGCGTTACTTCTGGGATGCCCAGGTTTACCACACAGAGATCGACAAAGTTGTTGCTGAAAACCTCAAGAAGGGCATGAGTCCTAAGGACGCCGAAAACGCCGTTCCTCTTCGCTTACGCTTCTACGACTACGTCGGCAACAGCCCTGCGAAGGGTGGTTTGTTCCGGGGTGGCCCTATGAACAATGGCGATGGTATTGGTATCGGCTGGCTTGGTCGTCCGGTATTCAAGGACAAAGAAGGACGCGA